>JBBAOD010000167.1:4426-5975 GCA_040401635.1 Phycisphaerales bacterium | reverse complement strand
CCGATATCCGCAGGCGAAATCCCCGCCCAGCGCCCCGCCTGACCCCGCGTCACCGGACGAAACTTCCGCAGCGATTCCCGCGCCTCGGCGCCAAGACCAAGGATGGCGTCGGGGTCAAGATCGGCTGGAATCGGCGACCGCTCGCTCTCCGCATGACGCTTCACTTCAGCACGTTGACGCACCACATAGCCCTCGTACCGCAGGTCCGTCACCACGCGATCAACAAGCGGCATCGGTACCGCCACGCCCGCTGCGCGCAACGCGTCAGCGACCGCGGATACCGGCACGTCGGGGCGTCGTGCGCGGTCGCGCCAACGTTCGCCGCTACTTGTATCCACGCGCACCGCCAAGAGCCCAGCACGGATCGCATCCATCCCATGCATACGCGCTTCGAACGCATCCATCCGTTCCTCGTCCACTAAACCAAGTTCACGCCCCAGCGGTGTCAGTCGCTCATCAGCGTTGTCAGCACGCAAGAGCAAGCGATGCTCCGCGCGACTCGTAAACATGCGGTACGGCTCGCGCGGCGTACGCGTCACCAAATCATCCATCATCACGCCGATATATGCCTGCTCGCGACCGATGCGAACCTCGCCCTCGCCGCGCACGCGTCGCGCCGCATTGAGACCCGCCACCAATCCCTGAGCGGCGGCCTCTTCGTATCCACTGGTGCCGTTGATTTGCCCGGCAAGGTAGAGCCCCGGTACTCGCTTGGTCTCACACGTGGCATCAATTTGGTGTGGCCACACCATGTCGTATTCCACCGCATAGCCCCAACGCAGAATCTCTGCGCGTTCGCACCCGCGCATCCCGCGCACAATTCCTTCCTGCACTTCTGCAGGCAAACTTGTACTGATGCCGTTGCAGTACACCTCGTCGGTGTACAAGCTCTCCGGCTCCAGAAAGACGTGGTGGCTATCGCGATCGGCAAAGCGCACCACCTTGTCCTCCAGGCTCGGGCAGTACCGCGGTCCGCTTGAAGCTTCAATTTGCCCGCTGTACATCGGCGCGCGATGCAGATTGGCACGGATCAATTCATGAATAGCCGCCGTAGTTTCAGTGATCCGGCAGTCCACCTGCGCAAGCCCAGGGAATGCGCCGCGTGCGAGCGATGATGTCGGCATGTCACTGAACGGCACTGCTGGCTCGTCACCGCACTGCGGCACCAGCGAATCCCATGCAATGCTCGCGCGCCGCAACCGAGGCGGAGTGCCGGTTTTTAGCCTTCCAAGTTCAAATCCAAGTCCACGCAACATCCCGGAGATACCCACTGCACTTCCCTCGCCCACTCGACCGCCTGCAGTGCGCTCCTCGCCCGTATGCATGAGTGCGCGCATGAACGTGCCGGTGGTCAGCACCACTGCACCCGCGCGTAGTTCGCACACTTCTTGTGGCGCACCTTCTGGCACAAACACTGGCTCGGCCATCTGCGTTCCAAGCACATTGCGCGCCACTGCCGCGTGGTCCACGCGCACGTGCCGCCAACCAGCCGGCAGCCGCACGCCGCAACACACACCGTCTTCTACCAATAGATCGTCCACCGTTCCTG
>JBBAOD010000167.1:0-4416 GCA_040401635.1 Phycisphaerales bacterium | reverse complement strand
CCTGCACCTCTGCACGTGAAGCAAGCAACCGCTGCACTTCAGCTGCATAGTGATACTTGTCACACTGCGCGCGCGGCCCACGCACCGCAGCACCCTTCGACATGTTCAGCACCTTGAAGAGAATGCCCGCGTGATCCGTTGCGCGTGCCATCACTCCACCGAGCGCGTCGATCTCGCGCACCATCTGCCCCTTGGCAAGTCCGCCGATCGCTGGGTTACAACTCATGGCACCGATCTTGCCCGGATCCATCGTCACTAACACCACGCGTCCACCCGGCCCGAGCGCCGATGCTGCAGCCCATGCGGCTTCAACGCCTGCATGACCGCCACCAATGACAATGACGCCGAAGCGTTCCATCCCGGAAGGATAGGTGAGCGCGCACGATGCGGATACGCAGGGTGATCGCGCGCTACGCACGCGCATTCAGCGGAACTCACACAACGATTACTTCACTAACCGCGCACGACCCGGCACCACCTGCTCGCGCAGCGCATCAATCTCACCATCGAGGCGCAATTTGGCCACGCTGCTTGCCGTGACTGAGTTGACAATGGCGCTTCGCATGGAAACCTTCGCGCCATCACTGATCGTGACCGAGCTGTTGGGCGCGTAGCAATGACCATCCACTGCAAGCACCGCGGTATCAGCAATGCGCCACTCTGCAGCGCCACCACGCTGCACCAGCCAATGATCGGGCCAACTCTGCAGAGTGTCACTGCCCTTGCCGATTATCGAACTGCTGTCTGCCAGATTGATGGCCGCGCCCTCGACAAGTTGGATAGTGGCAGCATCCAATTCAAGCACCGCCGAACCGGTCAGCGCAATGCCTCCAACAAACTGATGAAGCCCCGGGTCAAGAATGACGTTGCCGCCGGAAGCCACCAATCCCGGATGTACGCCCGGCGCCACATGGGTGAATCCCGTGCCATCATGATCAATCGGGTCAGCGAAGCCTGCCGTAATCACGGGCACCGCCTTCGACGCAAACGGATCATCTGGAATGTCCGTCTGATTCTTGATGGCGCCATCAATGTGCGTTCCGCTCGTTTCATCCATCGTTCCCGGAACGCGCACGATCGGTACTTCCATGCGCGCGTCGCCCACCAGACGCACCGCCAACTGACTCGCTGAGGCCACGGTCACTCCACCGCGCGCCGAAATACGCGCGGATCCTTCCATATCGATCCCGGTTCCTGAATCAGCAACAGCAAGCAATGAAGTGATGTGGCGCGGTGGGTTGTAGACCGCAATACTGGTTCGCTCAATGATGACTGGTGATGCCTGAAAGAAACCATTGAAGATCAGTGGCGGAGCGCCGTTTGGATGATTCGCAGCAAAGCGAACCGTGACTCGAACGGCTGGCCCGCCATTTTGGTTGTTTATAAATGTCCGGGAATCTTCGTCCCAACCGCCAAATGCAACATCTCCGCCACCAGCGGGACCATCGGCAATCATCACTGTGACTGGACCATTGGGCCCCGAATTGGTGGCCGCTGCAGCAAAGGCATCAGCGCGCACCGCGTCGGGGCCATCAGCATGTCGAGCCGCCGCCGCCAAGGCGATGGCGTCGGCTGCGGTCTTGGCACCGTTCGCAGCGCGAATCACGATGCCAATTTCAAAGCCCAACCATGCGAGCACTAACAGCGCCGGAAACGCCAGCAGTCCGTGAATAGCGGTACTGCCGCGGCGCTGTGGGCAGGTGTGCCGGCGCGTCGGGTGCCTTCGAAGCGAAAGAACTTGGGATTTGAAATGAGGAGACGTGATATTGAATGTTATTCTAGATTGAACTCACACCGGATCAAAGTGATTCGGTCGAAACATCTGGCATGACCAATTCTATTCTTGCATTCGCAGAGCCCGTTCAGGCAGAGAGCATCCCGGCGTGGATATGGCTTCTGCTAGTTGCTGCAGGCATAGTGGCGACCGTCACGGATGTTCGTCACACGCGCATTCCCAATTGGCTCACGCTGCCGCTCTTGGCGGCAGGACTGCTGTACGGCTTTATGCATGCTGGGCTTCCCGGGCTCGGTCACGCCGCGCTTGGAGCAGTGGCGGCCGGGCTAGTGATGGTCATCGGGTACATCATGTTCGGCGGCGGAGCTGGTGACGCCAAAATCATGATGGCCTTTGGCGCCTGGCTCGGGTTTGATGCGTCCATCATCCTGATGCTGGCGGTCACCATCACTGGATTCGTACAGGCGCTGGTGGTGATCATCAGCCGGGGTGGTCTCCGCGACATCCCAATCAGCCTCTTTCACAGCCTGGTCACCGTCCGATTCGCAACCAAACAGGCACTGCGCGGCAAGTTCATGGGACCAGCAGAAGCCGCTGAAACAGCCCAAATCACCTCCGTTTCGCCCAGTCGACCACGCCCGCAGGGCTGGGTTCCCTACGCGCCCGCCATCCTGGTTGGAACCATGGTGGCGTGGTGGTATTGGACGCAACATGGAGCGCTCCGTTGAAGAGCCTCAAGCGCCCATTTCGCCGCGGGGTCGAGACCATTGAGTTGATGCTCTCGCTGCCGGTCCTTCTCTTAGTGATCTTTGCAGGCTTTGAGTATGGTTGGGCGATCCTCCGCAGTATTCAGCTTGATCATGCCGCACGCGTTGGAGCGCGCGAGGCGGCTCTCTCGGGTGCCACCGCCGAGTCGATTGAGAACTCCATCCGCACGTCCCTGAACGGGCTGGGCATGCCCAGTGCCGTGATCACTTTGACTCCCGCGGACCCCTCGGCCGCGCCGGCCGGAACCTCTATTCAAATCGATGTGCGGGTTCAGTATTCCACCGTGCAACTCTTGGGCCTGAGCCGCCTGATGCCCCTTCCGGAATCGCTGCGTGGCCGCGCGTCCATGGTGCGCGAGCCCGACTCCTAAGCAGTCGTTGACGGCGCCTGAACTTTATAGTTATCGGACACATTAGGCGCTCCCCCGGTGGACTTCCACCGTTCGGGAAGGTCCGACCCCGCCCGGAATCTCTCGAAATGACGCCAGAATTGCCGATAAAGCACTCGAGCCGATAACGCGCTTGTGTGAATCGACCAATGCTGGAATTGCCTAAGAACAGATTGCTCATCATCGGCGCCGCGCTGTCCATAGCAGCCGCGGTGTTGGTGTACGCCGTGGTGTCAAGGTTGAGCGATAGCGGCGATGGTCGAACGACGCGCCGGAATTTGCTACCGATGGGATTTGCAACGACTGATTTACCCGCGGGGCATCTCATCCTCACCACCGATGTCCAATCGGATCGCGGTGTCAAAGATTCCGCCGGCGAGCGTGTTCTCTCACCAGGCGGTGCAGCGGAAGGTCGCACACTGGTTGCTCCCGTTCAGAAGGGACAATTGATTCGCGAGGATGATTTGGCCGCACGCGGCTCCGGCGAAGCAATCGCCAGTCAGCTTGAGCCGGGCTACCGCGCCATCACCGTCACCCTGCGTGACACCAGTCCAGGAGTTGCGCTCTATCCAGGCGCCATGGTTGATGTGCTGGCAACACTTGAAGTTCCAGTACGCGGCACTACTCAAAAGGAAACCATCACGCGGACCGTGCTTGAAGGAAGCCGCGTCCTCGCTGTGAATGACGAAGCGGTTGGAACGCGCGCTACAACGAGCACTGACCGCAAGTCGGCAGCGCGCCACCTGAGCGTCACGCTGGCCGTCACGCCTGACCAAGCAGCGCAAGTGGAATTGGCAAGTACGCGCGGCATCATTGGCGTCACGCTTCGATCCGCGGATGAGAATTCCACTGGACAATCAGGCGCGGCGCCGACATCTGCAAACAGCTTGATGGGCCGCCAAAATCAGGCGCAGGACGCTACGGCACCTTCGCAAGCCGCCACGGCACCCGCACGCAGTCCACAAGGCGCATCAAACACCGCGTCGGGTCTTGATTCCGCAGGACTTGAGCTGCGACTCAAGCAATTCTTTGGTGTTGATCTCAAAGCCGAAGACATCGGTGGCACGATCGCGCTGCGCGGCTCCATGCCCAACGTTGCCACTGCCGTTCAAGTGCGCAACTTCATGACTTCAACCGGACTTCGCTGGGTTGATGTCACTCGCATCGCGGGCGTGCAACAAGTGCAACTGAAAGTTCGCATTGCCGAAGCAAGCCGCACTGCCCTGCGCGAACTTGCTGCCGGTGCAGTGATCGGCGGCAACAGTGTGTTCGGCGGCGTGCAGTCGCCGGGCGGCACGCCGTTCCAGCCGGTGAACATTCAACCGACGCCTCTTGCGCCAGTCGGTGATCCGCGCTTCATGTACGGCAACAACCCGGTCACCAGTGCTACCACGCTCTTCGCGGGAGTGACCGGTGCCGACCTTGAGGTGTACCTGCAAGCGCTAAGTGAGAACCGTTACATCCGATTGCTCGCCGAGCCAAACTTGGTTGCAGTGAGCGGCGAAAGCGCCACATTCTTGGTGGG
>JBBAOD010000166.1:0-5975 GCA_040401635.1 Phycisphaerales bacterium | reverse complement strand
CGAACCTTGAACCCCACCGTGCCGCCGAGTGTCGTTTGCAGTTCTGCGGCAATGCGCGCAGCCACGCTACGTGCAGCAATTCGGCGCGGCTGGGTCATGGTGATCAGGCCATCAACGCCCCGCCCCGCCTCGAGGCAAATCTTGGGCAGCTGCGTGGTCTTCCCGGAGCCGGTATCGCCACTCACGATCACCACTTGGTGGCTGACCAAGGCGTCCCGGATCCGGTCTCGCGCCTGCGCGACCGGCAAATCGTCCGGATAGGTGACCGGAGGTACACGCTGCGCTCGGGCTGCCCGGCGCTCGCTGCTTCGGACAATATCCCGCTCTACGGCGGTCATAGCGCTCTCGGAAGGCTCCTGGCGCCCGCCGCCGCGGGTCAATCCAGCCAATCGACGCCGAAACACGGGCTGTTCCTGGGCGGGACAGCCCGCAAGGAGCTCCTGAAGACGACGGATCCGTTCGAGCACTGCGAACGGATTGTAGGTCTGTATCCTCCCCACACCATTGGGGCGCTTAGCTCAGTGGCAAGAGCGCTGCTTTTACACAGCAGTGGTCACTGGTTCGAATCCAGTAGCGCCCATTTGACTTCCCGTTTGGCCCGTATGCCCTGGCAATCGCCCACCAACGTTCGTGCCCCTATGCCCACCCCTATGACCACGATCCGAGCACTTCGCTGGGTCACGGCCAGGACGGTTGCGACCGTTGCGGCCAGCATGGTGATCATCGGATGCTCAGACATGATGGTGGAACGTGCTGATCCTGCGCTGCAGAAGGCGGCAGTGAATCGCGACGCAGTAGCGGTAGCGGCCACGGACATCGATCCGATCATGCGCGGTACGGTGGCGTCGGAAACGTCGCTGGTTGGATTTGATCCACTGGTCGTGCGCGGATACGGAATTGTGGTTGGTCTGCGCGACACCGGAAGTCGACAGATGCCATCCGACGTACGCGCGTTCCTTTCGCAGGAACTGGCGAAGCGCGGCTTTGGAAGTGGCGCGCCCGGCTCACCGAAGATGACCCCGCAGCAGTTACTGAATTCCAGCGACTCCGCGGTGGTGATCGTTGAAGGCGTGATTCCTCCCGGTGCTCCCAAGGGGTCGCGCTTTGACGTTCGCGTGACCACTGCGCCGGGAACGTCTACCACCAGCCTTGAAGGCGGACGACTGCTAGTAGCAGACTTGCGGCCCGGTGCGCTGTACACCGGCAGCCGGCAGCCGTTTCCGCTGGCCGAGGGCGCCGGCTCCATCGTCATCAATCCCTTTGTTGAGCCAAACGCAACGCAACGCGACACCATCAACCGCAGCAGCGGACGCATCCTTGATGGTGGAACCCTCAGCAAGGACATGAAGCTGAAGTTGCGCTTGCAGACGCCGAGTCATTCACGATCGGAAAGTATTCAGAACACCATCAATACGTTGTTTCCGCTTGAATCCAAGCAAAAAGACCAGACCGCGCATGGTCGTTCCGGCGAAACGATTGATTTGACCGTGCCGCCTTCGTACCGCAAGCGCACCGGAGAGTTTGCGGAACTGGTTCGACACACGCCATTGAATGTCGAGAACGCGGAACAGACCGCCATGGCGATTCGCCGTTCGTTGCTGTCCAACCCAGGTGCGGCAGGTGCGGCCAGTTGGCGTTGGCAAGCACTGGGCAAGCGCGCGCTGCCGATGATTCAGGATCTCTACGAATACCCCGAAGAACAGCCGCGCTTTGCGGCGTTGAATACGGGAGCGAAACTGAACGACATGTTGGCTGTGGCGCCGCTGCTACAGATGGCGAAGAGCAGTGACTCCATCACCTATCGAACCGAATCGATCAAGCTACTAGGACGCATGGGTGTCAATGCGGAAATCGAAATCGGCTTACGTGAGTTGCTCAACGACCCCGATGTTGAAATTCGCCTGGCTGCGTTTGAAGCGCTCGACCGACGGCGCGATCCGCACATCATCGGTATCGAGATGGGCAAAAAGTTTGTGCTGAACATTGTGCCCAGCAAGTACAAGATGATTTACGTGTCACAGAGCGGACAGCCACGCATTGTGATCTTCGGCGAAGACGTGGAAGTGAAGCGCCCCATGACGCTCTACACATGGAGCGGCCGCTTGATCATCAAGGCCGATGAAGGCGACAAACTTCTGGAAGTCTTCTACCGCGAGCGCCCAGAAACGCCTGCGGTGGTTGACCGTGTGAAGCCAGATATGTCCTCCATGGTCAGCTACTTTGCCCGACGCCCCACCCCCGACCGACCGGAGTCCGGCCTCAATTTCACCTACAGCGAGACGATCAGCGCCCTCCACGAGCTGTGGCGGCTGAAATATATTGATTGCGATTTCCGGGCCGAACAGGACCGAATCCTGGCCGAAGTGCTCCGGGACGACAAGGGCGAGAAGGATTTGAGGCCTGAATTTACGGCAGAAGATGGAGATTCCGATTCTGACGAGGTCGGCCCGAGGAGTATTTCGGAGATCGGAGCCAGTCGGGGAAGCGATTTAGAGACAGCTTCCGTTGGATCTGGACTTGATGCCGCGAAGGCGCGGAAGGATACTGTCCCACGTTGACCAATCGCCCCTTGCTCGGGGCTGGCGGTCTGAGTAGTCCATATGAGCCGCGCGTTCCAGGAAGGGACGCGACGAATACCCGACAGGAGGTCTCGCCTTGCGACTTTCCCGACTCGTTCTGAGCGGCTTCAAGAGTTTTGCCGACACCACCGAATTCCGTTTCGACTCGCCGATCATTGGCGTGGTTGGACCAAACGGATGCGGCAAGTCAAACGTCGTTGACGCCATCAAGTGGGTACTTGGCGAACGCAGCGCCAAGAGCCTGCGTGGCGGCGCCATGCTTGATGTCATTTTCGCCGGCAGCGCCACGCGCAAGCCGTGCGGCATGGCAAGTGTGACCCTGGTCTTTGACAATCCAGTGCTGACTGCTGAAGAGCAAGCCCGGCTTGCACCAGCTCCGGCCGTACTGGTCGCCGAAGTTGACGCACGCGCTGAACATTCCGAACACGTAGACGAAGACGACGCCGACGGAAGTATGGCGGTCAATCGCCACGCCGTGCGCCATCGCGGTCTGCCAGTCGACACCGACGAAGTGGAAGTCACCCGCCGACTCTATGCCGATGGTCGCAGCGAGTACCTCATCAACGGTCGCAAGGTCCGCCTGCGTGACATCAAGGAACTCTTCATGGATACGGGTATCGGTAACGATGCCTATTCCATCATTGAGCAGGGAAAGGTCGACGCCATGTTGCGCGCCGCCCCGCTTGAACGTCGGACGATTCTTGAGGAAGCAGCCGGTGTTGCCAAGTTCCGTGCGCGCAAAGTGGAAGCGCAGCGCAAACTGGAGAGCGCTGAGAAGAATCTGGTACTGGTGCGTGAGCAACTTGCAAGTACCGAGCGCCGCCTCCGCATTGTCAAGGGTCAGGCAGAGAAGGCACGTCGCTTCCAGACGCTTGATATGCGGCGCCGTGAACTGCGCCAAGCAGTGGCATTTGACCTGTATCACGAGTACCGCGAGCAACTTTCCGGCCTCACCAGTCAGCTGGCGAGCCTGGAGCGCGATCGGCAAGAGTTGTCCGGCGCCATTGCACTTCTTGAAGACCGCCGCAACGAAGTGGAGGGCATTCGCCAAACAGCGCAGGATGTACAGCGTGCGCTGGAGCAGCGCCGCATTGAGGCGCTCGGTACCGAGAAGCAGGCTGCGCAGCGAATGGAGCTGGCAGGTCGCGGGCTGAGCGAAGTGAGCGAGCAGTCCGCTTCCGACTCCATGCGCTTGGCTGAACTTGAGGCGCGCATCACTGAACTGACGGCACAGATTGACGATACGGCTGAGCGCGTGGCCGGTGCAGCCGAGGCAGCGAATGAGGCTGAGCGCAGCGTGATGACCGCATCCGACGCGCGTGCTCGGACCGCGGAAGCCGCGCAGCAAACGCGTCTGGCGGCCGATCGCCTGCGCGAGCAAACCGTCTCTGCCGATCGTGAAATCTCCCGCACGGCTTCGCACCTTGCTTCGGTCGATGAGCGCGAGCGCGGACTGGAAGAGCAACTCGCCCGTATTGAGCGTCGTCGGGCGCCATTCACCATTGAACTTGACGCGCAACGCGCCGCGCGCAACCAGCACGTGGTGGGCCGTATGGTGGCACTGGACGAGGCGGTTCGCCTTGAGTCCGATGTGCACATCCATATTTCCGATGCAACATCGCTTGGCGATCGCCATGCTGGACTTTCGCGCCGACTCTCCGAGTTGCGCGATGAGCGGACGGCAGTTGAGAGCCGCAGCCGACTCTTGGAAGAAATGCAACGCGCCCGTGAAGGCGTTGATGAAGCGGTGCGCGAAGTAGTTGGTGACCGCGATCGCTTCCCTTCCGTCCTGGGCATCTTGGGCGACTGGATCGAAACCGAGATGGCAGACGCCACCGCCGCCGAAGCGGCGCTGGGCCGTGACCTGGAATTGCTGGTGGTGGACAACGGAAATTCCGTGCTTGCGGTTGCCACGACCTGCGCCACCGTGCGCGGCCGAGTGACCATGGCCTCGGCGGAATTGCCGGCCATGAACGCCCCTGCGCGCGAAACCCGCCCGGGCATTGAGCCGGTATCCGCCACCGTACGGGTGCGCGACGCTGCTGCCACGCTGGTGCATCGCCTCTTGGCGGACACCTGGGTGGTTGCGGACCTGGCCACCGCCCTGGAGGCTTCGGTCACCACCCACGCGGGTGCTCGGATCGTTACCCGGGCTGGCGAATTGGTAGACGCCATGGGACGCGTCACGGTGGGCACCCCCACCGGCAACGGCGCGGGCGAAGGTCTCTTGGCTCGGCGCGCTGAGTTGGCGCAACTGACCCAGCGATTGTCGATCTTGGCCATCGAGATGGAACTGTTGGAGGGCGAAGCCGCTGTGCTGCTGGCCCGCTCCGATGAAGCGCGCCTTCGCCACCGCCAGGTGGAAGACCGCCTCTCCAATGTTCGACGCGGCATCATTGATGCTGAATACCAACGCGATCGCTGCGAGCAGATGATCCAGCGCGTTGAACATGAGCAGTCCACGCTTTCCTTGGAATCCGATGAACTGATGCGGCGCATTCGTACCCTGAATACGGAGCGCGCTGAGGTGGACGAGCGGCTTGGACGCGCACGCGCCATGCTTGAAGCATTGGTTGGCCGCCACGCGGTTGCCGATGCGGACGCCACCAAGGCGATTGCCAAAGCTGAGGCTGCGGCGGAAGCACTTTCCACTGCTCGTGTCACCAGCAGTGAACGCAATTCAGCGCTGGATGTCCTGCGCCGCGAGCGTCGGACCGCTGAGCTCTCCCGCGATGAGCAGCAACGGCAGCGTGTGCACGCCGCTGAGCAGGCTGACCGGCGCAAGCAGCAGATCGATCGTTACGAGTCCACCATTGCGGAAGCACGTGTGGCTTCCGAGGCGGCTGCAGCAGAACTTGTTGGGCTCACTGAGGGCCTCGAGGGCGCCGCAGTGGCCGTTGCCGCCGCGCAACGAAGTACCGAAGAAGCCGCCACCGCGCTGCGCATTGCTCGCGACCAAGCGCACATCTTGGAGCGCAACTGGAACAGCGTGGAACTTGGGCGCCGCGAAGTGGAAATCAAGCGCGAGGCGTTGGAAGAGTCTGCGCTGAGTGACCTGGAACTGGACCTTGGCAACGGCTATGCCGAACATGTTGCCGCACGGGCACTCCCCGAGTGGGCACAGACCAACCGCGGTGCCGCTGAGAAAGAACTGGCCGGACTCAAGGATGAAATCCGCAAGCTTGGCAACGTCAACCTCGATTCCATCGAGGAAGAGGGGCAGCTTGAGCAGCGCAACGAGGAATTGGTTCGCCAAGTGAGCGACATCGATTCCGCAACCACCCTGCTCGGCGAACTCATCGTGCAGCTTGACGCCGTCACGCGGGTTCGCTTCGAGCAGGTGTTCAACACGGTTCGTGAGAACTTTGCGGGTAACGGCGGCATGTTCCGACGCCT
>JBBAOD010000165.1:0-5991 GCA_040401635.1 Phycisphaerales bacterium | reverse complement strand
CCACCGCGGCGCCAATATGAACAATGGTCGGCAGCACATCGCCACGTACGTATCCCAACGTGACACCGGAAGCATCACGCACTTCCCACGCATGACCGGCAAACGTATGTTGCTCACGAACTTCCCCAGCAACCAACGTGCCATATGAACGGCGAACACCGCCAGTATCCACCCAAAGAAGTTCCACCACTACCGCACTTTCATTGCTGAAGCGAATGCGTGACTGTCGCGTACTGCGTACGGAACGCAACTCTTCATTCATGAGCGACCGTTCCGCAAGTCCCGTAGTGGCCGACCCGCGCTCGGTGCGCGCGCCAGTGCGTGGATCCACCTCAACCACGGTTCCACCCAAGCCACGCGGCAACAGCCACAGCGTTCCATCGGCGTTCCAATGCACATCAGCGGCCGGATCGCGAAGCAGCGATTCCCAGTCCGGCTGCGGCGGCTGAGGTGCAGCAACCAACGCAACAACTATCAGTAAATCAGCGGCAATCCATAGCATCCGCGCACGATACGCCCATTCCCGCTATACCTCCCCGCGTGACTTCCTTCCGCTTGATTGCCGCCATTGTCACCCCGTCTGCCCTGTCCATCGAGATCGCCACAGGGCTCGAATCGGTGGCACACACACAACCACACGGAGGCACCCCATGAGACAAGTGAGCGCATCGTCCGCACCCTTGATGATGGTGCTCGCAGCGTGGTTGGTGGGGATGTCACTTGCGCCCGGCTGCTCCGGACCAAGTCAGCGGCAGATGGAGCTTGACCGTCAGTACACCAAGGAGACACGCTTTCGAGTGCAACTCACTTCCGAGTTACTCGACGTTGCGGATACTGCCGCGGCTTTGTTTGAAACAGAAATCATCAACGCGCGGCTTGCAGGTCGCCCCGAGCGTGAAATTGCGTATCTCGAAATCACCCGCAACGGCGCCGTTGCAAACTATCGCTCCTTGGCGCTTGGGCAAGATGCCTGGGGCGCACTTGTGGACCTCTATGTGTTCTCTGATTTGAGCGTTACCGCATGCGAACATCGTGCGCGTTTACACCCAGACCTTGCCACAATTAATTGCGATGCAACGTACGCCGAAGTGCACCGCCGAATAGTGGAGATTGCATCCAAACCCGACCATATCACGCCTGAAAAACGGGCGGTTCTCGACGCTGCGATCACTGCCTACAAGACCAAGCACCCAAACATCATCAGCGCCGGGATGATCCGCCTTGAAGATCTTGCCGCCTATTCCGGCACGGCTTCCGCTGTCTTTGACGCCGCTGAACCAGACATGATGAGCCCCATCAGTAATGCAGCCACGGAGCTTGAACAAACCCGACTGCTTGGCGCACACGTGGTGTGGCTTGCAAGCCGACTGCCCACCGCCGCGGGATGGGAGGCGCAAGCCACCATTGATATGGCCATGACGAGCCCAGCAGTGCAAGACGGGCTGAACCGAGTGCAGAAACTCAGCGAGCAGCTTGATTCCACCGGCGTAACGGTGACCGCGCTCAGTGCAAACACATCATCACTGGCAACTGACATTCAAAGTCTTGCCACCAATGTCAAAGAGCTACGTGAAGAACTCGGGGATCTTGAAGGCGATCGAACCCTGGTGCGCGAAGCGATCGGTGCGGCAGCGGTCATGTTCGCACTCCTCTTGCTGGTACTTGCAGTGGGATTCTTTACGATTGCACGTGCTGTACGGACTCGGCAGATCCCAAGTCAAGCACCCGGCGCACGCGACAGCGCGTAACGGATCATCACCGTCGATGGCATCGGTGGATACGAAACCACCGCACGGAATCCTGCAAAGTCGCGGCGATCCCACCCAGAGCGCGCAAACACGGTGTCCACTACTCGTTGCTGGTCCGGCAGCAAGTCGGTAGTAAATGAGTCACGGGCTGGATCCATGCGAATGATTGGCTCATCGATCGGCAGGCGGTAGTTCTCACGCGTTGCTGGATCAAGCTCGGTGCCGCCGAACGGTCGTCCATACACCAGCAATTCCGGGGTAAAGCTGTTGAGGAGGTCGCGATGAATCAGGATGTCAACATGGACAAACTCGGTTGGCATGGTGACCAGTGCGCCCATTTCGCCGTGTTCACTGGCGCTCTGTGTGGGACCGCTATAGCGAGGCACCGCAGCGCGCTCTAACCCGCCAAACATGAAGGTCACTGAACCGCGCTGGCCAACCGGCCCGTCCATCAACTCATGCGAAACACCAGTGTCCGTCTTGATGCTCCGAACCTCTGCGCCCGCTGGGGAACAGAAGGAGCGCATCACCAAGTGCGGTTCACCGGGAGTGGCTGGCTTCTCGATCGCTTCAAGATTGCGACCGCCCGGAAGTGCGCCACCAACCGTGTCGTAACTGGTGAATCGAAAGAGCGGCCAACCTTGCACGGGCCGAAGCCGACGAATGTCGTGCAGCCCGCCAACAAGTGCGATGTCAAGAAGTTCCGGATGCTCAGCGCTCGGCGCAAGAAACTGCGTCATGGAACGAACACGCGCTTGAACTCCCCAAATTCCCGAGTTGCCGCGAAAGGCAAGTTTGCGGGAGACCTCAAGCGTCCTGCCACCGCGTGACATTCCATCCATCAGTAGTTCAAGCGTGGGCCGATCACCAACATGCGTGCGCACCATGCTTTCAAACGCCGCGAGCGTCGAACGCACCGCACTGACTGGCGACGCATGCGGTCCCGAAGCCTCCATCGCCGAGAGCAAGATCTCCATGCCTTCGCTGCCAGGAATCAACGGCACCGCTTCAATGGGATCCACCGATTGAATGACCTTGGCTACCTTCCAAGTCAGGTTCTTATTCAATTTGAATTGACGTGACACTTCCTGCGGTCGCGCCGGTTCAGCGCCCACGGCAACATACAGAGCACGCAAAGCGTTCTGAAGGTCCAGCGCGCAGGTGCGGCACTGCAGGTCAAAGTCTTGTGCAATGAGGCTCACGGACTGGGCAAGATAGACGGGCGCAGCCGGTAGGAGGGAAACAAACCGATACGAACCGCCCCGTCTTTTCCTTAGGGAACAATACGCGCCACAGTGTATTCCTAGCATGACACGAATGAACAACAACGGAATCCTTTGGCGCGGGTCATGGGTCGCCGTCCTGCACACCGCGGTTTGGGCGTCGGCCACCATGCCCCAAGCCCCTGCGCTGCCCCCAACAACCGTCCCAATCTCGCCTGCGCAAACCCCGCCGCCCACCACCGCGACGAATGCTCCGATCGACGCCCCCGGTCTACTGAATGTGGTGGCGTACGGACCATCGGTCTGGTCTGGCAGCGCACCCGTCGGTGATGCGGGATTTGCAACGCTCAAAGCATGGGGCGTGCAGACCGTGATCTCGGTCGATGGTGCAACACCCGACCTCACACGCGCGAAAGCCAAAGGTATCCGCTACGTCCATCTGCCGATTGGTTACGACGGCTTTGATGACGTACGCAAGTTGCAACTGGTGCGCGCCGTGCGCGACCTTTCGAAGCCGATCTACATTCACTGTCACCACGGAAAGCACCGCAGCGCAGGTGCAGCTGCGACCATCGCCGTATCGCTTGGCTGGCTCACCACCGACGCCGCACTGGCGCGTATGAAGATTTCTGGCACAGCGCCCAACTACGCCGGCCTGTACGCATGTACTGCTTCCGCTTCGCTGCTGACTGCAGCAACCATCGATCAAGCATCCCCCGACTTCCCTTCTGTCACCCGCCCCAATGGATTGGTAGAGGCCATGTTGGCGATCGATGACACCAACGATCGGCTTGCGGCCATTGAACGCGCCGGCTGGAAGGTGCCGGCCAATCACACCGACCTCGTTCCAGTCGCTGAGGCCGCCGCGCTTGCCGACCACCTGCGCCTGTTGGCGGCGTCGCCAGAGATCGCGGCTCGACCAACATCATTCCGAGACCTGCTCGCAAAGAGTCAATCCATCGCGCAACGACTCGAAGACCAATTGAGCACCGTGCCGAGCGGAGACCCCGCGCGACTCTCTGCCGACATGCAGGCGCTCCAAGCCACCTGCAAGGACTGCCACGCCAGTGCGCGCAATCAGCGCTCCGTGCCGCGCGAAGTAAGAGCCACTTCTGGCGCGGCAACTCAACCGCACGCGAATCAATAAGTCTGATAACCTAAGGCTGGATCACGTCAATCCTGCCTTGAATTGGGAATAATGATCGCCCCGGAGCCGTTCGCGGCTATGTTGCTTGAAGCGTTTCACAGGAAGCGCGTACGTGTCCCCCACTTGAAGAGCCACACTTGAACATCCACCCACGAACCGTCGGAATCGTTGTTGTCGCCAGTCTCACCGCGTGCGTCTTCGCTGACGTCGACACCGGCCCCAACGGTCACGGCCCCCTGCCTGCACCCGCTGTGCAGAAGCCAATGCCAGCCACGCTCTCCGAACGCTTCGGAACATGGTTTGTGCCAGTGCCAATGATCACCCTCGACGCGATGGATCACGGCGCACTGATGGCCGAAGATCAAGCCACCGTACAACCCACGCCGTTCCGCTTCGGCGTTGAACGCGGCGTGAAAATCTCACTCAACGACGGACAATGGATGGACGTTGCCGGCGGACGCTTGTGGCGCATCGGTATCGACGCCATCGGTTCGCTCAACTCACGCATCCACGTCAGTGGACTCAACTTGCCAGCGGGTCAAGAACTCGCCATCACCTGCCCAGACTTGGAGCAGAAAATGATTGGCATTCTTGAAGGCACCGGCGACTTTGGAACAGGCGAAGCCTACGGCCCCTTCTCTCCAACTTCCCGCGGACACATCGAGTGGTTCATTCCGACTGGTCAATCCGTGAAGGAACTTCCCTTTGACGCGGTCGGCTACTCCTACGGGTACATCCCGGTCTTCAGCGAAATTTCCAACGGCGGCACCTGCTCGCTCAATCCTGCGTGCTACGCAGCGTGGCTGAACGAATCGAACGCCGCTGCAAAGCTGACGTTCAGTGTGAGTGGTGGAAGCTACCTCTGCTCCGGTCAGTTGGTGGCTACCACCGCCGCCGATGAGACGCCGTACATTGCCACTGCGAATCACTGCATCAGCACCACGGCATCTGCCAATAGCTGCCAACTGATCTTCTTCTACCGATCCCCATGCACGGGCACCAACTCTGCCGGAACCTTGGTCGCCGGTACGGACTTGGCCTCCACCTATTTGGCCAGTGATTGCACCCTGCTGCTAGCGAAGGGCGCCCTTCCAGCTGGCTGCTACTGGGACGGTTGGTCGAACGCCAATCCAGCGGTGAACTCTGCCTGCACGGGCATTCACCACCCCAGCGGAACCCCGCAAGCCATCTCCTTCGGTGTGAAGAATGCCGCTGCCTTCAACTGCGGCTCACCGACCGGCAACTGGAACTCGCTGTCTTGGAACCAAGGCATCACTGAGGGTGGTTCATCGGGCTCTGCCATCTTCACTGACAGCAACCACAAACTGTTCGGCGTGCTCACCTGCGGTGGTAGCGGGTGCACAAACACCGCGGCCGATGACGGCTACGGCCGTTGGGACTTGGCCGTGAATACGGCGAGCAGCAACTTTGCCACGCTGCTTGCGGCAGGCTCCGATGACACGCAAGAGCCCAACAACGACTGCGCCAACGCCAAGGCCATTGCGCCTGGCACTTACAACACCTTGGTAGTCAAGCGACTCAACGAAGACTGGTACGCCATGCCGGTTGCTCCAGGCGAAACACTGACCATGAACATGACCTTCACGCACGCCAACGGCGACGTGGATGTGCAACTGTTCACCGAGTGTGGCGGCGCGGTTCCACTGGACCGCAATGGCAATACCAACAACGAGTCATTCACCTTTGTGAATCCAAGCGCTGGAAACACCGTGTACATGCGCGTGTACCTGTCCACCGATACTCGTAATGAGTATTCGTTCACGTTCACTACGTCGACGCCTGCGCCGGCCAATGACTCGTGTGCCACCGCCACCGTCGTTGGTGCAGGAGCGTTTGCATTCACCAACACGTT
>JBBAOD010000164.1:453-6130 GCA_040401635.1 Phycisphaerales bacterium | reverse complement strand
AAGCAGTGCGCTGAGGCATACGAAGTGCTCAGCGACCCGGAACGCCGCGCGGTGTACGACCGCCACGGACATGCTGGTCTGCGCGGACGCGCAGGACACGATTTCAATTCCATGCATGTTGAGGACATCTTCTCGATGTTCAATGACATCTTCGGTGGTCAATCGGGCGGCGGTGGCGGACGCCGTCAACGCGGACCGGCGCGTGGATACGACCTTGAAACCGTGGTGGAAATCACGCTTGAAGAAGTGCTTGAAGGTTGCGAGCGGGAGATCCCGTTCAAGCGCCTTGAAGTGTGCACACTCTGCAAGGGCAGCGGCGCCAAGCCGGGTAGCAAGCCGATCGAATGCTCCACCTGCGGCGGGCAAGGACAAGTTGCGCAGAATGGCCTCGGCGGACTGTTCCGCATGGTCACCACCTGCCCCACGTGTCAGGGACGGCGCCACATCATTAAAGACAAGTGCGGCGAATGCTCCGGCCAAGGACGCATGAGCGTGCAGCGCAAGTTGAGCGTGAAGATTCCGCGCGGCATTTCTGACAGTCAAGTGGTGCGCGTTGCTGGCGAAGGCGAACCGCCGCCGCCACAGATGAGCCCCGATGGCACTGGTGTGCGTGGCGATCTGCACATTGTTGTTCGCGTTGCGGAAGATGAACGCTTTGAGCGTCAAGGCTCAGACCTGATCACCGCGCTGGAAGTTTCATTCGCAGATGCTGCGCTCGGTGGCAGCGTGAGTATCGAAACGCTTGATGGTGTTTCAGAGACCGATCTCGATGCCGGCACACAACATGGCGAATTGTTCCGCCTTGATGGCAAAGGTGTTCCGGATCTGCGGACCGGGCAGCGCGGCGACCTGGTCGTCGTGGTGCATGTGGTGGTGCCGCGCCGATTGAGTAATAAGCAACGAGAACTGATCACAGCGCTCCGTGACGCTGAGCGCCCTGCTCCGCCGCCGAAGGATGCTGCGCGTAAGAATCCTGATGGCAAGGACGCGTCTGGCAAAGCCGCCGGTAAAGGTGGATTCGGCAAAGCGACTAAGAAGGAAGATTCGTCCGCAAAGAGCCCGGGATTTTGGGGCAAAGTGAAGGACTCGTTCGGGACATAAGCGAGCGCGACTACGCAAGGAACACACCATGACCGACCAACCACACCAACGCCCGCACGGGCATCATCACCAGCCCGATGGCAACGCGGACGAAACGCGTCAGCATCATCACGCCGAATCAGAGGCGCAGCCCTTTGTGGATGACTGTGCGCCGGAGCGTGAAGAATTGCAAACCGCCATTCGCGTACTAAACGCCGAACTGGCGCAGGCCAAGAGCGACACCCTGCGCGCCGTGGCGGACTTTCAGAATTTGCAGCGCCGCACCTCTGAGCAGGAGCCGCGTATGAGACAGAACGCCATGGGCATGGTGGTACGTCAGGTCATTCCAGTGCTTGACCACTTTGACCTCGCACTTGCTCAGGATCGGGCGCGGATGACCGTGAGCGCCGCGATCGATGGCATGCACATGGTTCGATCTGAATTGATCAAGGCCCTGGAGCGGTCGGGCGTGGAGTTGATTCAGCCCAAGACCGGCGATGCATTTGACCCCCACCACGCGGAAGCGATCATGCAACATGCAGCGGCGGGTATCGAAAGCGGGCACGTCAGTATGACGCTGCAGCCCGGCTATCGTTTAGGTGAAACCGTGCTGCGCGCCGCAAAGGTGGCGGTCGCGCCCTGATTGAACCGAAGGAACACCATGCCAACCTACGAATACGAATGCTCGAAATGCGGCCATGCTTGGGAACTGTTCCAATCAATCAAGGCTGAAGCCGAGCGTAAATGCCCCAAGTGTGCCAAGATGACCGCCGTCCGCAAGATCGGGATGGGCGCGGCAATCTTCACCGGCGCGCGTGCCGCAGAGCCCGCGGGTGAAACCGCCGCGAAGAGCGCTGCCGCTACGGTGGAGACCACGGCCGCTGGCACTGGCGCGGAGACCAAGGTTTCCAAGACAGACACAGCGAAGCCCGGCAGCACGGGCACCGACGCGGCCAAGAGCGAGCCTGCGAAGGCTGGCGCATCCGCAGGAAGCAACGACGCTGCCAAGCCAGCCGCCGAGGCTCCGAAGGCGCCAGAAACCGCAGCACCCGCCGACGGCGGCAAGGTGAATGCAACGCACCCGGCCCGTGAAGGTCGCGGCGCGGGAAATGTTCGCGACGCCATCCAGCGCCAACGCAACAATTTTGGTCCGCCCGGTAAGAATCACGGTAAATCCGGTCCAAAGTTCGGCGGCAGTTCAACACGGCGTGGTCTGCGCTAGACCGTGCAAGTAACCTTGCTGCGTGCCACTCCGATTCATCCAGCGCATTGAAGACCATCTGGCCTATGACAACTATCGCCCCGTCGACATCGACGAGGCGAGGAAGCAGATGCGTGTCAGTACTGACGACGCCGAGGCGTTTGCAGGCGCTGTTGAACGGCTGACCGCCGAAGGCCGCTTGGAAGTGGGGCCTGATGGAAAGCTGCGGCTGCCGCGCTACAAGGAAGAGGTCGAAGGAAAGCTCAAGCTCAATCCGCGCGGCTTCGGATTCGTGGTGCCGGATCATCCGACGCGTGAAGGTGATCTCTTCGTTCCTGTTGGCCAAACCAAGGACGCGTTAAACGGCGATCGGGTGCGCGCCAAGGTGTTGCGCAAGGGCGGCGGTCATCCCATGACCCGCGGTGGAGCTGGCGCGCAAGAAGGACCAACCGGACGAATCATTGAAGTGCTCGAACGCGGTCAGCAGCGCTTCGCAGGAACGCTGACGAAGTCTGGGCGCGAATGGCTGGTGGTTCCCGATGGACGATCTCTGCGCGATCCGGTCGTCGTTCGTGACGCGGGTGCCAAGGGTGCGAAGGCTGGCGACAAGGTGGTCTTTGAAATCATCCGTTACCCCACTGATCTTGATTACGCGGAAGGCGTGATCACTGAAGTGCTCGGCGAAGCTGGACGACCGGACGTTGAGACTCGCGCCGTCATTGATGTCTTCCAACTAAAGACTGAGTTTCTGGAAGAAGCGGTCGATGAGGCCCGCGAAGCAACGCGCCGGTTTGACCTTGAATCTACTGGTCCGTGGGAAGACCGCGAGGATCTCACCAAGAAGTTGGTGTTCACCATCGACCCGCCCGATGCGCGCGACTTTGACGACGCCATCAGTCTGCAGCACGATGCCGTACGCGGCGATTGGGAGCTTGGCGTGCACATCGCTGACGTGGCGCACTGGGTGAAACCAGGCAGCACACTTGACGAGGGCGCGCGCGAACGCGGCAACAGTGTCTATCTGCCGCGCCTGGTGATTCCCATGCTTCCCGAAAGTCTTTCGAACGGCATCTGCAGTTTGCAAGAAGGCGTGAATCGATTCTGTAAGAGCGTGTTCATCACTTTCGATTCGCACGGCAAGCCGGTTTCGCATCGGCTCTCCAGCACGGTGATATGCAGCCGCAAGCGCCTCACTTACATTGAGGCGCAGGCTGTGATTGATGGCGATCTTGTCAAGGCGCGTGCGCACGCGAAGACTGAAACCGAATGCGATACGGAAGTCATTGATGCGCTGCACCTCGCCAATCGCTTGGCAAATTTGCTGCGCGAGCGTCGGCGTTCCGACGGCATGATTGCGCTGAATCTGCCCGATGTCGACCTACTCTTTGATGACTCTGGACACGTCAAGGGTGTTGAGCGCGAAGACACCAGTTTCACGCACACACTGATCGAGATGTTCATGGTGGAAGCCAACGAAGCGTTGGCACGCACCTTCAGTGACTTGGGCCTGCCGCTCCTGCGCCGCATCCATCCGGAGCCAACATTTGGCGACATGGAAACGCTGCGGACGTTTGCGCGCATTGCCAAATTCCGCCTGCCGGAAGAACCAACCCGCCGTGATTTGCAGGCGTTGTTGCAAGCAACTGCTGAGGGCGAGGCCGCGCGCGCCATTCACTTTGCAGTGCTGCGCACGCTGTCCAAGGCCACCTATTCGCCGGCGCTGGTTGGCCACTACGCGCTCGCCAGCGAACACTACGCACATTTCACAAGTCCGATTCGCCGCTACCCCGATCTCACCGTGCATCGCGCGCTTGCTGCGTACTTGGATGCAACCGAGAACGGCACCAAGACCGGCGGCAAGAAGCGTCGCGATTTGGCGCATCGGCTGGAAGCGGATGATCGAGTGATCGATGAAAGCACGCTGGTGCGCATCGGCATGCACTGCAGTGAGACGGAGCGCAACGCTGAGGAAGCGGAGCGCGATCTGCGCACCTTCTTGGTGTTGAGCTATCTTAAAGAGCATCGCATGGCAGATACGTTTGATGCGTTGGTCACCGGGCTCAGCGGTACGTCATTGGTGTTCTTGAGCTTGGAAGAAGTTCTGGCAGAGGGCGCCGCGCGGGTCAGTGAATTGCCTGCGGGCATGACGCGTGCTGACCATTGGATCCTGAATGAACTCACTGGTCGATTGGTTGCCCCGCGCAGCGGAATGTCGATCGGTCTGGGCGACCGCGTGCAGGTCACGATTGCCATGATTGACTTGGCGGCACGCAAGATGGATCTCACGGTCACCAAGCTTTCGCCGCGCAAGGACTTGGACAACTTGAGTCCACGCGATCTCACCAACATCCGTCAGCAGAAGCCGGGTTCTGCCCCACGTGATGGCGGCGGCTTCGCACCTGGTCAAGGCGAACGAGGCCGTAAGGGCCGCGATCGCTCCAAGTACAAGCAAGGCCGCCGCGGCAAACGCAGTTGGTAAATAGGCGCGGGATACCCATTAAATAGGTGCCGTTCACCACTGTCCCCATGTGGCGTAGCCACATAAATGGCTGACGTTGACCACTGTCTGTCGCTTACGCGTCCTTACTTCAACCTGATCAATTCTGGATCTCTTAGGATCCGGGCATGATCATTGCCCTGCTCGTACTTGTGCTGCAGACGCAGCCGACCGCAGCCTCGAACGCGCCACCGGCATCCGCTCCGGTGCCGAGCGCATCTCCCGTTCCGCCAGCGCAAACATCAAGCACACCCGCAGAGTCGCAGCCTGATCTTGCTCGCTCGCTCGAACGCGCGGGTGACAACGTTGCCGAACTCAAGCGCGCGATCGAGTCTATTGAGCCCGCGTACCGCGCCGACATGGAATGGCTGATCGCCACCATGCCGGAGATCGACTTGAAGGCGCTCAATGCTGAGTTCTTGTTGAAGAACGTGCGCCTCGCGGAACGCGCGCGGCTGGAGGCTCCATGGGGCAAGGACATGCCGGAGTCGATCTTCCGCCAGTACGTGCTTCCGTACGCAAATGTCAACGAGCGCCGTGATGATTGGCGCCAAGATTTCTTCGATCGCTTCACCAAGGATGCGTGGAAGTTCAAGGATCCGATCGATGCCACCAAGTGGATCAACGATCATCTGCCTGACGCGCTCAACGTGCACTTCCATGCAACCAAGCGCAAGAAGCCGGATCAATCGCCGTATGAGAGCATGGAGCTCAACTACGCAAGTTGTACCGGGCTGAGCATCTTGGTGATCGATGCCTGCCGCGCGTGCGGAATTCCGGCACGCATGGTGGGTTGCCCGGCGTGGAAAAAGGTGCAGGGAAACCATAACTGGGCAGAAGTGTGGTGGAACCGTTGGTACAACGTCGGCGACTCGGGCAGCGATCCGCGCGGCGTTGAC
>JBBAOD010000164.1:0-443 GCA_040401635.1 Phycisphaerales bacterium | reverse complement strand
AGAACGTTGCCTGACCGAAACCGACCCGGACGATTGGGTGCACGCGGTGTATGCAGCCGTGTGGCGGCCGACCAACACGAAGTATCCGTTGGTGTGGGCGTTCGAAATCGAATACGTACCCGCGGTGAATATCACGCGCTTCTATACGGACCCAGTGGAACATCCGGTGACGGTGCCTGGTGGCGGCGCGGCGAACATCGAAGTCATGTGGGCGGGGGAACTGGTCGCGCGCGGAACGGCGGGGGCGGACGGCAAGGCAGTGCTACCGCTCGCACGGGGCGGGCAGTTCGAAGTGACGTTCCACATGGCGGATGGGACGAACGTGACGCAGGTTGTCAAGCCCTGAGTTTCGGACTGGGTTGCGTTGAGTCATCACGATTTCGTGCTAAGGCGTTGAGGCATCACGCTTTCGTACTGAGGCGTTGAGGCATCACGCTTTCGTA
>JBBAOD010000163.1:0-6143 GCA_040401635.1 Phycisphaerales bacterium | reverse complement strand
GGATACGTCTTGCTCGCGTGGTAGTGATATGACTTGGTACCGCCGCCAATTCCTTGGCCTGCCGCAACGGTGCATTCGTGACCATTGAGTTCATCGAGCGCACCAGTAGCGCCAAGCGGGCAAGCACCAACCGCACCGGGCTTCGCCTTTGGGTTGTATAGACCGTAGATGGCAAATCCATCAAGTGCGAATGCGATGGGGTTACTCGGGCCAACCAACGTCTGCAGCGCCAGCGGAGCCGCGTGATAGTGATAGTCATCCGCACGTCCGCAATGGCCGCCAAACTCGTCAAGCTCACCAATCGCGAAGGAATCTTCGCCACGATTATTCAGCGCGTTAAAGATCGGTATGCCGTTTGCCGCAAGCGCAATGGCGCCGCGGCGAAGTGAAGTCTTGCCAGAGACCGGGTGCTCTGCGAGTGTCGGCTTTAATGGAATCTTCCACGCGTTGTCCCCGGTATATGCCTGCGGAATGGGCACCTGCTGCTGCCACGCGCGGATACCCACCATCATGGTGAACTCCAACGGCGCGTGCGGCATACCGTCCGATTCAATGTACAGCCATTGTGAATCCGTACGCGTACGCACAGCGGGCGCAAATGGGACGAACGGCGCAACCTGCCACGGGGCCGATGCGGCGGGCGGCACTGCTGGCGGCGCGGCAGCTGTACCTGCTGCCGACGCTGACTGGCTTTGACTCCGCACAGGCGCTCGCGCGGATGTGTCCGGCGATAGCGACCTTTCCAAGAGCGCCGGCGGTGCACCTGGTTCGGGCGGGTGCGCCAGTGCCAGCGATGCGCACACAAGTATGGGGCCAAGAATTACAGCGACAGGCCATCGATCTGCGTTCATCATGTGCATTTCTGAAACAGGTTCAGTCGGAAGTGGTGTTGACGGATGCCCCGCCATCACCCAAGTCAATCATTGCCATACATCGCCGGAGCGGGACAACCCATTTCAGGAAACCGCCTCCCGGCTGCTCACTGCAGCGGTTTCTCAAGCACCTCAAACACTAAGTCCGCGCGTCGCGGGGTGCCAGCGCGCGGGTCGTGGTACGGGAATGGTTCGCGCTTGCCCGTCACCTGGTAGCCGCGTCGCCCGTACCAAGCGATCAGCGATTCACGCTGCATGATGACCGTCATGCGGGCGCGCGGGAGACGAAGTTCTTCACGGATGACTCGCTCCGCCTCGGCCAAGAGTTGACGTCCGATGCCACTCGCCTGCAACGTCGGCCGCACTGCAAACATACCGATGTAACCCGCATCGCCAGCATCGTCAATGCGAACGCACGCCACCACGCTGCCATCTTGTTCGGCAATGCGCACACGGGAGCGCGGCCCGCGCACGACCGCAGACACTTCGCGTTCATCAGTGCGCTGGCCATCAAGGAGATCTGCTTCCGTGGTCCAGCCCGCGCGGCTGACTTCGCCTCGGTACGCGCTTTCAATGAGCGCAACCAACGCCGGGACATCCAACAGCGTGGCATCGCGAAATGCTGTGGTGGCACTCATGCGCGTAATGATAGAAATAGCTGCACGCGTGCGAGTGACCCACTCGTTCCGACGATTACTAAATCGGCTCTGATTTACCAACCGCTGTCCGGCAATTCGCTATTGCCTTCTTGCCGACGATAAATGCACTCTGCCCGCATGAAGAAATGACCTTTAGGCCATCAACAATTTCATTCAGGTCGTCCCCTTTAGCGAAGAATCCAGACGCACCGCATGTGTATGACGCAGCGAGGTTTTAAATGCGCCACCGCCTTGATCAGTGTCTCGGCGCCGGAGGGGCGAGTCACAAGACCGAATGCTGGGTCGAGACTGGCAAGGATCGCCAACGAACTATGGATGTCCGGGTGTTCATCGACGGTCAACATGCGAATCAGAACGACACCCGCTCCACCCGGTGGCGCCTGCTTCCCTTCGCGAGGCGCGACCGACGATGAGCAATCTTATTCCCGACTGGATTCAGAGTGACCAATAACTTGCACGTGCGAGCCCCCCGGCTGATGATGGAACTTTGCTACCCCCATTACCGCGCGAACCGCGTTGTTGTGACACACAAATTGTCCGCATTTTGAAAATAATCTGCCAACGCGACCCGCCGACTCACTTCACAGCGTCTGCGCTGTCCGTCTTACTTCACCACATCGCCACTGACTTTCCCAGCTGGGACTTCCGCGGTCATCACTGACTCCGAGCGCCCCTGCAGGAGATCGTCAATCATAAGTAGGAAACTCGATTCCATGGCGGTCCTCATGGATACACGCGTTGCAACCACCACCTCGGCGGCTGCAGTGCAACTGGCGGTCGATTGCCACACTAGGTCGCCGCTTGACGTGTCCCACAGTTGCAGCGAGATATCCACTGTTGTCCAGAATGTACGACCCAGGGTGAGCCCCAGAAAGTCAAGTCGGGCTCCGAAGTTCGTAGTCACACCAGCGAGGGTTGGAACCAAGATGTATCGAACACCAAGTGCCTTGCCAATCTTTCCCAGGCGTTCATTGTCCATCACTCCACAGTCGCGATACGAGATAGCGAGTGCGTGCCAATCATCTGCAAGCCCCGCCCTGGTGATCCGCGAAGCAGAGATACCCGCATCAAGCACTGTCTCGCCATGTTTCTGTTTCACCAGTGCGCTGTGAAACGCCATGCTCGTCAGCGCGGAATAACCCGGAGCCGACGGCGCCTCCGCCGGAACAGCTGCACATGATGGCGGCACCGAAAGGAGCAGCGCCTTTGGATCGGGATCAAACCGATACGCAATGGAGTGCGACTGCGCGACCATCTTGAATCCATCAGAGCTACAAGCAGCAAGAAGGAGGAGTGGCAACAGCAGTATGCAGCGAGGTGGCGTGCGTCCCATATTGACTCCAACATAGCGGGAAATCAAATGGTAAGAACCGGTATCGGGCCAAGACCACGCATTTGACACGTTCATGGGGGTTTAACACGTGTACGGTGGTTTGCCACGTCCACGGGCGTTTGACACAGCCGCCGCCCCGCTCGACAATGCCTGCGTAATCAGGCAACCCCTATGAACCTACGCACTACTGGCATCGTCGTCCTTGTTGTTCTCCTCATCGCGCTGCTGGCTTCGACCATTCACTATGCGGGGAAGGCCAAGGATGCAGAGGTCAAACTCAAGGCAGCAGAGGCAAGCGCGCAGGCGTCTGCCGCCGCCGCGGATGCCAACGCCTCCAAGCTCGTTGAGCAGTCGGCAAATAGCCGAGCCGAAATTGAAACACATCGCTCCAAGCATGAGCGGCTTTCCAAGGAGAATGCTGAACTCCAGCGACAGGCTGATGAGGGCACCAAGGCTGCGGAGTCGCATCGCAAGACACTCGCAGAACTTTCGTCAACACGCGAAACTACTGAGCAACTAAAATCCGAACGCGACGAACTCAAGCGACAGGCCGCCGAAGCCCGCGCCGAAGCCAATGCCGAACGCGCCGCCCGAGCCAGCGCACTTGCCGCTTCAGACGCGCGACCAGCTCCGACGATGGCTTCACGAAATAGTGCATCAAACGAGCCCGTTGGCCCGTCCATCTATTGGATGGACAAGCCGTGGTACCCAAATCTGGACCTCATGAACACCATGTGGCTATACCGGAATCCGGCCAAGACCGATGCCCAGCAGCAACTTGAGTACCGCGAAGCCGAAGCCGAACTACGGCGCCGCGGTGCGCTGAAGTAACTCGCACGGACGGTCGCAAAGGTCCCGTAACTGAGTAGCCTTTCAGTATGAAGCCAACTGAAAGACGCGCGTTTCTTGTGCAGGCAACCGCCCTTGCGGCTTACGGCGCTTCATTTGCGTCGTCCACCGCCGCGAGTGCCCCGCTCGCAACATCAGCACCGCCGGACAGCACCACTGCTATTCCCACGCCATCAGAATCGGCGAGCAACCCGCCGAATTCTGAAATCACCGCCAACACCCTGGCGGAAGCAGAAAAACTTGCTGGCATCACCTTCACTGAGAAGGAACGCGCGCAGATCGTGCGCACCGTGAATTCCCTGCGCACGCAGTTCCACGATCGCGCAGCACTGGGGTACCTGCCCAATCAACTGGCGCCCGCAGAAGTGTTTCGTGCCGAGCTTCCCGGATTGCCGGCGGCAGTAGTCACTACTGAAGGTGATCCGTTTGAGACACCGCAATACAAGTTGGCAGCGCGCACGCCATCTGACGAAGAGCTGAACTATGAATCAATCCCGATGCTTGCCGCCATGTTGCGCGCGCAAGTTGTCAGCAGTGAACGATTGACAACATTGGCGCTTGATCGATTTGACCGCCTCAATCCAACACTCTTCTGCGCCATTACCGTGGTGCGGGAACAAGCGCTCGCGCGCGCGCGTTCCATGGACGCGGAACTGCGCGCCGGCACCGTTCGTGGACCGCTCCACGGCATCCCGTATGCAGCGAAGGACCTGCTTGATACCGCTGGCATACGCACCACCTGGGGCGCCGAGCCTTGGAAAGAGCGCGTTCCCAATAGCAATGCATGGGTGATCGACGCCCTCGACCGCGCCGGCGCCGTACTGACTGCCAAGACTGCCGTTGGTGCACTTGCCTACGGCGACATATGGTTCGGCGGCACGTGCCGCAACCCATGGAATCCCGAGCAAGGCTCAAGCGGATCCAGCGCTGGCAGCGCGTCAAGTGTGGCTGCCGGAATCGTTCCGTTTGCCATCGGTACGGAAACACTCGGCTCCATTGTGAGTCCGTGCACCCGGTGTGGCGTCAGTGGCTTGCGACCAACCTTCGGCAGAGTCCCACGCACAGGATGCATGGCACTGACATGGTCCATGGACAAAATCTGCACCATTGCACGCCATGTATCTGACTGCGGGATCGTGCTGGGCGCCATCAATGGATTCGATCCGAACGATGCCTCCAGTGTCTCGCAACCGTATCACTGGTCGATGCGCCAAGACGCACGCGGCCTGCGTGTTGCCTATGTTCCCGAGTGGTTCGCTGGTGATGCAGCGGCCGGCTATCAACCCGTTCTTGATGCGCTCCGCGAAGCAGGCGCCGTCCTTGTTGAAGTGAAACCGCCGGAAGTGGATTCCGGCGCCCTCATGCTGCCGGTCGTCGCCGAGGGCGCAGCGGCCTTTGAAGAATTGACCCGTGGAAACACCGATGACGCGCTCGCATGGCAGGCTGATGAGGCCTGGCCAAATACGTTCCGCCAAGCATGGTTCATTCCAGCCATTGAACTGCTGCAAGCATCACGTCTGCGCCGACGCGCCATGGAAACAATGCACACGTGGTTTATGCAGTTTGATGCCGTCGTTGCGCCACCATTCGCTGGCGACTTGCTGCTACTCACCAATGCATGCGGCCAGCCATGTGTTGTGGCACGCTGCGGCTTTGAGAATCCCCAAACTCCGCGCTCGGTCACTGTGATGGCACGCAACTTTGATGAAGGCACCGCCCTCAGAGTGGCAAGCGCCATTGAAAGTCGACTTGGCAAGTGGGACCGATTCCCAGCACTGTGATCTGCCGCTCGCGCCGCTTACTGCAGAGTGGCAGACACGCGCTGGCCGTCGTCCAATTCACCTTGATTGCTGACCACGATTTCCTCATCGGTGCGTAGTTCGCGACGAATATCTTTCCCGTCCGCGGATTCCATCCACACCACACGAGCAAGCGTTCCGTCATCAATATCAACCGCAATGCGCGCGCGGCGCGCAACCCCCGCTTCAACCCGGTACAGATAGGGCACGCCACCCTGGCGCACGATGGCGGCGCTTGGAATCAACGGGGTTTCTGCAAATCGCTTGACTACCAATTGCATACGACCGTAACTGCCGGGAATCAAGTGCGCTGCACTCCCTTCGGCAAGACCCTTGGGGAGTTGCGGAAGTTCACGCCCCTTCAGATCGGCGTGCTGGGTCTGCTCAGACTGAGCAACAAACGCCCGGAACTCTGCAGGAGTTCCGTTGTAGATATCAATCTCAACGCGCAGTGTCCGATCGGACGGACTCAATGCAGGCGAAATCCGAGTGATTGTGCACCGAATTGGCGCGCCGGATACAGAATCCATACGCAGTTCCACTTCGGTGTCCTTACCGACCAGTTGCGCCACCGTATCCGGCACACGCATGGCCACTGTGACAATGTCAGTACGAACGATGGTGACGATCG
>JBBAOD010000162.1:0-6150 GCA_040401635.1 Phycisphaerales bacterium | reverse complement strand
AAGCCGGATGAACCACTCAGACCACCTGCACCACTCTTGGTGAATGTCTCGCTGGTCTTGTTCTTTCCACTCATGGTGCCCGCACCCTCAGCTGCAGCGCCAGAGTCGACTGCTTGGGTGTCTTCACTACCGCCGCTACTGGCTGCAGCAGTGGCGGTACCTGCACCCGCAACGGCGTTTAATGCCGCAAATTCAGGCACAATCCCGGTTGGCGGAATGATGATCTTGTACGGCGCATCTTTGCGATCAGCGTGTTTGTTGAGCCAATCGAGCATGCTCTTCTGAACGAATTCCTTGGCCGACTTGGTGTCGCGCGGAACGATGACACGCATGGTGACATCCACCGTTCGCCGCGGTGCGGGCGATGAGAGGAACTTGTATTTGCCAGCGAGATCAACAAGCTCCACCGTGTTCCACTGCTCGTACGGAACGGGCGGCTTGGTGAGATCAAATTCTCCAAGCAACGGCTCTTGAGTGCCGGCGGTTGCCATGGCCGCATTGACGTCCGACACGATCCATGGCCACACCTTGCGATCCTCAAGAAGGAAGATCATGTTGTTGGCGAGCGCACCGACGTCAGCTGATGACTTGACTTCATCGAACTGCTTCTTGAATCCCTCTGCAGCCTGCTTCGTTCGAACGACGGAGCCAGGGACGTTGGGCAATACGTCACCACCGGGGCGATAGAACATCGCTGCGGAACCGACGCACATCAAGACCGCGGCGGCGATGAACCACTTGTTCTTGCGGCCCCAGACTTGTTCGCGAAGGCTTCCAACTGGGGACAGATTGATGGAAATCTCCGTCAATCCAAGGCCTTGAAGCGCAAGTCCCACCGCAGTGGAGAGGTTCATGGCGTTGGCGGCAAAGTCGCTGGCGGCACTGCCCTCAACCTTGATCTTCTCAAACTCCTCAAGGCGCCGAATCTCTACGCCAAGCTGGTCGCTCAGGAACTTGCAAAGTCCAGGAATACGGAACGTGCTTCCGAGACCAATGACTTGCGAGACCGGCTTGTCAGGATGCAGCGATTGATAGTGACCCATGGAGCGCTGCACTTCTTGCAGCAAGTCATCAAAGACCGGGCGCATGGCGTGCATCAACTGCTTGGCGTACTTGTGCGTGGCTGCTTCGGCCTTCAGGCGGTCTGCCTTGCCGTAGGGAACGCTGAACGCAGAGGCGATCGCTTCGGTGAAGTGGTGACCGCCGATTGGGAAGGTGCGAATCCAGCAACGGCCATCTTCGATCACCACCAAGTCACTGGCGCGCGTTCCAATATCAAGGAATGCCATCACTGGATTGCCGGCGCTATTCAAACCACGGTCATAGACCATGGCGTTGTAGACAGCGATCGGACCCATGGTCATGCCAGCGGGACGAATGCCAAGCTCCTTGTAGAGGCTCAGCCGTTGTGCGATTTTCTCCTTAAGAATTGCGAAAATACCCACTTCGTACTCAGGAGAATCTTCGCTGGCAAAGAGGTGATAGTCCCATTCAACCTCTTCGAGAGGGAACGGAATTTGCTGCTTGGCTTCAAAGAGAACGGTCTGCGGAACGGCCTTCTTTGGGATCGGCGGAAGCTTGGCAAACCGGGCGAGACCGTCGTTGCCGGGGACCCCCATCATGACCGCCACGCCCTCAATGGACTTCTGCTGCATGAACGAACCCAAGGAGATGCGGAGCATTTCCTCTATGTTCAGATCAGGCGTAGTGAGTACCTTTGGGTGCGGAATGACCACGAAGTCCGCGACGCGGACCTCGGTTCCGTCGCGCTCAAGGCGAACCGCCTTGATTGCGGCGCTTCCGACCTCGATACCCCATGCTGCCTTTGCTTTTGCCATGTGACGAGTGGCTCCTGCCTGCGGTGACCTGTGATGCTCTCCACCCTGCCCGCCGGAGGTCGGCGGACACGGGTGCAGGCCCTGCGATAATACCGGGTCAGATGATCCGGCCCCGGACCGACCGGGAACCAACCGGGGGGACCCGTCAGGACATGATTCGGATGAGAGGCCGTGCGGGTTGCTGCCTAAGATCGGGTACTCTCAAGCGTTCTCCGGCATTACCCCGCGCGATGCCAAGCGCACCACCTCCGCAGGCCCCTCAAAAATGGACCAGATGAACTCAAGCAACCCCATGGATAACACCCCCGCAACTCCCGTGCATTCGCCGTCTGGATCACCAGAGCGCATTGCAGCAGATGCTGAATTGATGCAGGAAATTGCGGATGCTTTGGGCGATATGCGGCTTGAGGACATGGTTGATGACCGCTCCACCGCACACCGCGGCGCGCAGGTCAATGGCGAGCGGCAGTTGCGGGTCGGAACGATCTTCCGGGTGCATGATGGAGAGGTCTTCATTGAGTTCGACGCCAAGCGCCAAGGCGTTTGCCCGGTTGCTCAATTTGAGACGGAGCCAAAGGCTGGGGAAAAATACGAATTCTTCGAGGAGCGCTTTGACCCGTTTGAGGGTCTCTGGGTGGTTAGCCGCCCCGGCGCGACCCACAAGGGTGAGCTCAATAGCCTGTCCGCAGGCATGATTGTGGAGGCCCGCTGCGTTGGTATGAATAAGGGCGGCCTGGACATGGAAGTCTCGCACCACAAGGCATTTATGCCTGCTGGGCAAGTGGATATCCGTCACATTGAGGACATCTCGGTGTTCTTGGGCGAGAAGTTCCCGTGCAAGATTATTGAATTGCGCCGCGAAAAGGGCCGGATGGTCCTCAGCCGCAAGGCCGTGCTGCTGGAAGAGCGCGCCCGCATGCGCGACCAGGTACTTCCAGAGGTGGAAGTTGGGCAGACCCGCACCGCCACGATCACCAGCATTCAGCAATACGGTGCCTTTGCCGACATCGGCGGCGTTGATGGCTTGATTCACGTTGGCGATATTTCCCACGAGCGAATCAAGGACCCTTCGGAAGTACTCAAGGCTGGTCAAGTAGTGCAGGTGAAGGTGTTGCGCATTGATCGCGACGCCAAGCCCATGAAGATCGCCCTGGGTCTCAAGCAAACGATGTCCGACCCGACTTTGAATGCGCTCGGCGAGATTGAGGCAGGAGCCTCGGTCACTGGTCGCGTCACCAAACTCATGGATTTCGGGGCATTTGTTGAAATCGCCCCTGGCGTTGAAGGACTGATCCACGTCAGCGAAGTGGCGCACCAACGCATCGATACGCCCGCGCAGGTTCTCTCCGTTGGCGAGGTCCTGCAAGTGAAGGTGCTGTCGGTTGATATGGATCGCAAGCGCATTTCACTGAGCCGTAAGGCACTGCTGGAACGCCCTGAAATGCCTGCAGCGCCAAGCCGTCCGGGTCGACCAGGCGAGAAGCGCGAAGAACGTGCTGCACTGCCAGCCCGTGCGGACGATCCAGCCATGCGCAAGTTGCGCGCGAAGTTTGCTGGCGCCCGTGATCTTAAGGGTGGCCTGAGCTAAGCGACTACGCCGAAGGATCGTCGTGACGCAATGCCTTGAGCGTTCGCGTGGCGGTTGGCCGCGCAGTCACTAGATCATGCTCATGGTCGCTCCACCACTCGGGGAGGCATCGAACCACCACGATGGTGACGCCGTCCATGGACGTGCGGATGCGATTAGCGCGGCCGTGCGTGGTCTCAATTGTTTCGAACGATGGTTCCTCGCAACCGACGTCAACGAGTAGCTGCGCGATCTCAGATAACTCGGCGCGCGCGTACAGACGAATGTGTATTTCCGCGCCGCCATCAAAGTGACCGCGGGCGCCCCGCCCGGCCAGCAAGGTGGTGCCGGAAAAGCCGCGCTCGAGGAGGTCCATGAGTTCCGCAGCGAGCGCCAAGATCCCCTGCACACCCTCCCGGTAGCCCGCATCACCGAGCGACTCCTGGGCCATCCCTTGCAAGTGCTTGCGCACCTCGGACTCGGTTGGAATGGGCGCGCCGCGCGAAAAACCAAGGGTAAACGCAGCTTGTTTGATGGCGTGATGAATGTCCGGCTCTACGCCGCCGGCAAACAATGCGGCGGCGCGGCGCGCAATGCGGTCACGGAGAACATTCATGCGTTGCGGCGCGCGGCTGGTGGAACTTCGGAGACATCAAGCGGCGTCTCAAACGGCCAGACGGCATCCGTTGGTTGTCCATCACATGCTTCGCGCAACAGGAGGTAGCCGCGCGTGAATGTTCCGACGATTAACGAGATGGCGGCGCCTGCGACGGCGATGGCGATCAAGAGAACCCACGCCCAGATGAAGAGTGATCGTCCGTCGAGTGGTATGGCCCAGTGCTGCGGCGCGATGGCCAGTGCATGCATGGGTGCTGCACCGTCTGCGCCGATCTCCACCATCGCGGCTGGGAACGCAGTGATCGCCCAACCAATGATGCGCAGAATGGCGAAGCCGACCGTGACAACGGTCAGCGAGGTGCCAAGGACAATCGTCCACAACATGGGACGCGCCAGAAAGTAAATGGCTCCGCGCTGTGAAGCATCAAGCGCGCTGAGGCCGTCACACGCAATGGCCGATGGCGCGTGGAATGTGCCCAACGCGGCAATGAGCAAGGCGATGCCGGCGATGGCGCCAACGAAGAGTGGCACGATGTAAAGGGCTGCGCCGATCCATCCGCCGACGTTGGACCGAAACAGGAAACCCCATGCAATACAGGCAATTCCGACGACTGCGGCGATCGCCACGGGTGCAACCCATGACAGTAGGAAGGTGGACCATCGTTCCACGGCGTACGCAACGGCAGCGCCCGGACCGAGAAGTCCGCGGCCAGAAATCTGCACGGCTTCCATGCGCGCAAGAGCCCCCGCACCTACCGCAAGCACCAGCAACGCCCATGCTCCAAAGACCCCGGCAAACGCGGTGGACCGCACCGCGCATGCGACCGGAATGTCTATGACCGTTGCGCGGAATCCAGCGGCAAGGGGACGCACATCAAGCGCCAGTGCGCCATCAATGATGGCCGCGCAGGCATCGGCTTCCGCAGCGGCGAGTGCCTGAAAGTTTCCGAGTGGAGCGAGTGAGGCGGCGCGACGAGCCGCGGCAGCAACGCGCTCGGCCTGTGGATCACTGCCCAGCTCATCGGCACGAGTGAAGAGTGCTGCAGCGAGATCGGCGGCTGGAATACGAGCACCTTCAAAGTTGCTATCCGGAACATGCTGCACGGCTAAACGACGAAGCGTTCGTTGCGCATCGTCTTGCTCAGTGTCATCCCATGGTTCCGCAAGCAGTCCGGGCGGGTCGATGGAGGCGCCGACCGACGCGTCCCACGCCAAACCTGGCACCCACAGCAGCAGGGCGATCACAAATCCGACCACGAGGCGATGGGGTTGAGCTGCCGTTCCAAGCGCGCCTGCAATCCATGCCAGGCGCGAAAAGGGCACAGCGTCCGAAGCTGCAAGTTGAGCTGATCGATCCACGTGCGGAATCGTAAAGGAAATGAACCGGATCCGTTCCCGTGGCAAACGTCCAACGAGGCGCCTTGGTGCATGGGCAGACCGTGGCGGAATATCTCATAACCGCGCATCGGTGCCTTGGACGGAAAGGGAAGGTTGGCAGAACATTGAAATTAACAGTGAATCACTAGGCATCGACGGTAACTCGCGCTACTGTAGTTCTGATGGATCTTCACCCCGATGCCCCAACACTTGAACGCCGACACCTGCGTCGGCGCTGTGTGCAGTGCGGCTTGGCGGCGGATTCCATTGAGTCGTCAAACCGCGATCAGTGCCCGCGATGCGGGTGCGACTTGGCGGCGCGTCCGCCGCGTAGCTACGCCGAGATGGAGGGCCTGTTTGATTTGCCGCCAACGACTGTGGCGGTGGATGCGCAGGTCCGCGCCCGAGCGGATGCGGCATCAGCGCGCTGGCTTCTGGTGGTAGTGGCGGTGGGCATTGCTGCCATCGCGACACTGGCAGCAACCATGCTGATGGCCGGCACACGGATCTGAGTGTTCGAACGCGGGGCTGATGGCTCAACGTTCACTCATCCGCTGCATATGCCCCCAATACAAGCCGCGGGAACTACTCTGCACGGATGCAGTCGCACCTTGATTCAATTCTGAAGCGGATCGACTCTGATGAGCGCGGGGCCATTGAACGCCTCTGCGATTTCCTACGCATCCCCAGCATCTCGACCGATCCAGCGCACACGGCTGATGTGGCGCACGCGGCGGAGTGGCTGGTGCG
>JBBAOD010000161.1:0-6154 GCA_040401635.1 Phycisphaerales bacterium | reverse complement strand
CCACGCTGAATGTGACCCAATGCGCTCGCGCGTGTCTCCACGCCGGTTCGCTTGGAGATTTCGTCCGCTACCCAGCGACCAATGCCGCCGAGACGAATCGGATCCGGCGAAGTTGGATCAACGCGATCGACCATCTGCTTGCCTTCACGCGGGCGCGCGCCTTCGGCGGCAACAATGATCGCAAAGCCGGGGCCCTTATTCATGCGGAATTCGATGTTCTCGCAGACGTGGTCAAGGTCGAACGGAATTTCTGGAAGCAGAATGATGTCACTACCACTGGCAACTCCAGCGGTCAGCGCAATCCATCCAGCATTGCGGCCCATGACTTCACACACCATCACGCGGTGATGACTGTCGGCCGTGGACTGCAATTTGTCGAGCGCTTCGGTAGCGGTGTTGACGGCAGTCAGAAATCCGAAGGTGATCTCGGTGCCAACAATGTCGTTGTCGATGGTCTTGGGAACACCAATGATGTTCACGCCGCTCTCCACCAGCGGAGCAGCGCTTGCCATGGTGCCGTCGCCGCCGATGACGATGATCGCGTCAAGTTCGTGGCGGCGGGCAGTTTCCACGCATCGGTCCGTGACATTTTCCCACACCGGACCGGTGACGGGGTCAACACGCACGCAGTAGCGGCGTGGATTGGCGCGGTTGTTCGAACCAAGCACCGTGCCACCGCGCGTCAGAATTCCACTGACATCGCGCGCGCTCAGTGGGCGAACGCGATCTTCAATGAGACCTTGGAAGCCGTCTTCAATTCCGAAGACTTCAATGCCGTGCTTCCAAATGGCAGTCTTGGTAACAGCTCGAATGACTGCGTTGAGACCGGGGCAGTCGCCGCCGCCGGTTAGTACGCCGATGCGCTTAATGGAGTGTGACATGGTGGTTGGGGCGGCAAGGATAGCGATTGTTGCCACAATCCGTCATACACCGCGCCAATGGCGGCGGATTCTCGTTCGATTGAGAATCCTGCAAGAACATGACGGTGTGCAGCGATTCCCATGGCGATGGTTGCTTCAGGTGAAGCCATGAGCCCGTCAAGTCGCGCCTGCAGCGATGCCATGTCGTCCTTGTCCACCAGATATCCCGTCTCTCCGTTCACAATCAGTCGCGGCGCGGCGCCAACGCGCGTGGCCACCGTGGTGGTGGCGCTGGCACCTGCCTCCAATGGCAGCAGCCCAAATCCTTCCCAGCGCTGTGGCGAAACGTTCACAATGACTCGGCGCAGCCAAGTGCGCACTTCCTCCATGGGTAACTCCCCAAGAAACACGATCCGTGATGCCACTCCGGCAGCAGCGGCGCGCGACTTGAGGTCGGCAACAAAGGCCATTTCCTCCGGCTTGATCGACCCAACAATCACTGCGGTGAAATCCGGGTACTTCGGCAGCAGCGCGCACATGGCGTCGACAAAGCGATCAGTTCCCTTTTGCGCCCGCACGCGGCCGAAGATGCCAATTCCGTAGCGGCCCGGCATCCCACCCGCCGTCCATTCCTGAACACGATCGGACGACGGATGGAACTTGCTGGTGTCCACGCCGTGCGAGATCACCCTGCAGGGAACTTTGAGGTAGGAAGCTGCTTCTGGCGAGACCGCAATCACCGCATCCATGCGTCGAATCAGGGAGCGCGTCCAACGGGTGTGCTCGCGTTGGGCGGCGGAAGTGAAGACCAGCTTGAGTTTCTTGCCGCTCATCCACTTGAGAACCACCCCCGCCAGCATCTCGCCGTTGCGGCGCGCGTGCCAGATACGAAACGGTCGTCCCTTGATTGGACTTCGAATGTTCCAGAGCACATCCATGGCGCCGACTTGGGGCCAGTCGAGCGGGAGGCGCGGGCCGACAGTGGCAATGCGCAGTTCGCGTTCTTGTATGGGCAGCAGGGCCGCAACCGTTGACGTGACGCCGGAGTACTTCCGCTTGAGATTCGGAGCGATCACTTCAATATCAACCATGCTTCGTCGATTGCGCTGCATCGCCTGAAGTCTAACGGGCAATCCGCGCTTCCTGAATCCATGTGCGCCATGCCGATCGCCTAGCGTTTCACTGCTAGGATTCGGCTTCCTTGACTACTAACACGCCCAGCGCAATGCAGCCAAACCCCGACGCAAACCAGCCTTCGACCCCTGAGGACGAGGGCGCACTCGTTGCCGCTCGCCGAGCAAAGTTGGAGCAGGTGCGCTCTTCAGGCATCGAGCCGTACGGGCGACGTGTGGATGAGTTGGAATCCGCCGCCGCAGCCCGAGCGCGCTTTGATGAGGCAACTCACCTCGCCTTTGATGCATCGCAACAAGCGCGCAAGGCGGATCCCACCGCGCCGACCGTTGACCAACGTGCACGCGTTCGTATTGCTGGCCGCGTTATGCAGCACCGTGACTTGGGCAAGTTGGTGTTCTTCTGGCTGCGCGATTCATCGGGTGACTTGCAAGTCACCGTGAGTAAGGCCAATGTTGCCGATGCAGAGTTTGCGCTCGCCAAGATGCTTGACTACGGCGACCTGGTAGTTGCTGAAGGTCCGATCGGCCGCACCAACAAGGGCGAGACGTGCATCTGGGCGTCCACGATAGAGATCGCCACCAAGAGCATGGCTCCGCCGCCCGGAAAGTGGCACGGCCTTGAAGACGCAGAGATTCGCTATCGCAAGCGTTACATGGATATGTTCGCAAATCCGGAGACGGTGCGAACCTTTGAGAAGCGCTCGCAGATTGTCAGCTTGGTGCGCCGCTTCATGGAGGCGCGCGGCTATCTGGAGGTAGAGACCCCGATGATGCAGCCGATTGCCGGCGGCGCGGCGGCGCGTCCGTTTGTGACCACGCATAATGCCCTTGATATGCAGCTCTTTTTGCGCGTTGCGCCGGAGCTCTATCTGAAGCGACTCATGGTGGGCGGCATGCGCAAGGTCTTTGAAATCAATCGCAACTTCCGCAACGAAGGCGTTGATCGCAGCCACAACCCGGAATTCACCGCTATGGAGGCGTACCAGGCTTTCGGTGATTACATGACCATGTTGGAGATGGTGGAGAGTCTGGTGCATCACGTGGCGTGCGCCATGGCGCAGTGCCCGGAGCGCGGTGCTGGTCCAGTGCTTCCATTTGGGGCGCTACAGATTGACTATCGCGCGCCGTTTGAGCGCGTGCGTTACGAAGAACTCTTCATGCGTGCGTTCGGCTTTGACATGCGCGATGAGGCAAAGGTGCGTGCCGCCGGAATCGCTCATCACATTGATAAGGCCGCCACGCTTGATCATTGGCTGCTCGTCAATCATCTCTTTGAGGAGAAGGCCGAGGCACTGATTGATCCGGCGCGACCAACTTTCGTGCTTGACTATCCAAGCGCCATCAGTCCGTTGACGCGCCCAAACCGCGCGCACCCAGAGATTGCGGAACGCTGGGACTTGTTCATCGCCGGTATGGAAATCGGACCGGCGTATACGGAACTCAACGATCCCGACATTCAACTTTCCAAGTTTACTGAGCAGCTTGCTGGCGCCGATGACGAAGAGAGCACGTTCCGCACGCTTGATCATGATTTCGTGGAGAGTCTGCGCGTGGGCATGCCGCCCGCGGGCGGAATGGGTATGGGTATCGATCGCCTGGTGATGCTCATGACCAATTCGGAGTCGATTCGCGATGTCATTCTCTTCCCGCTCATGCGTCATCAGTAAGTGCGCGCCACTGCTGTGCGTGGTGCTCGCGTTGGCATTGGCCACGCGAGCGCATGCCTTTGTGGCAGCGTGGTTGATCGCGCCGCCGGTGACTGTTGCGCCCGTCGCGCCAGCGCCCGCTGCGCCCGCACCCGCCGCGCCATCCGTTGCCGCGCAGACGCTTGAAGATCGCTGGTATCTGCTCTCGCTCGGCGGCAAGCCGTGCGGTTGGTTTCATGAATGGGTCGAACGCAACCAGAACACCATCCGCAGCATGACCGAGACAGAGATGAACGTTGGGCGCATGGGGCAGGGCGTCACGCTTCGCACTCGAACGATGTTTGAAGAGACCACGCGTGGCGTTCCGGTGCGCGCGGAAATCGCCAAGACATCCGGCGCCGCACCGGTGCGATGCACATGGACATTCGCTGCGGACGACATGGAAATTGCCGACGAACAGTCGGGGCGTCGCACGGTGCAGCGCCATCCGCTACCCGCTGCTGGATGGCTGCCTCCCTACGCCGCCGACGAATTTGTTCGGCGCAGGCTCGCGTCCGGCGCCAAGGAGTTGCGCTATATCACGCTGGACCCAGAGAGCGGTCCGGATGCGGTGCAGGTGGAAAGCGTGCTCAAGGGAACTGCGGATACCGAAGTCGATGGCCGGACCGTGCGCCTGACGGAGTGGAGCACCAAGACTTCACTGATCGAACGTCCCTCATCGGAATTCATGTCATCCGATGGCGTACTCGTGCAAAGCCGAACCGACCTTGGTGTTGGAATCTTGGAGTCACGGCTGACAACACGCGCCATTGCTACCGCGGCCGCCGCGCCGGTCGAGATCATGGCACGAACATTCATCCCGCTCACCAACAACGCGCGCGCCCTCAGCGAATCGCGACGCGCCGAATTGCTGGTGACCGCCAAAGACAGCGTCCTTGCGGATCTTCCCAGCGCGGGGGCACAGGTCTTTGTGCGCACGGCTGCCGGCGCCGCGCAACTCTCGATTGATGCGGATTCCAGTTCCATGGCGCCCGTAGCCGACGCTTCCGACGCTCGATTCACTCGCGCAAGCGTCATGGCCGATAGCGATGACCCTGCCATTCGCGGCCTCGCCCAGAAGTCGCTGGAGGGATGCGCGCCGCTTCCGCTTGCGCGTGCCGAAGCGTTGCGATCAGCGGTCAATCGTTACATCACCAACAAGAATCTTGCCAGTGGATTTGCTACAGCGAGCGAGGCATTGAAATCTCGCTCTGGTGATTGCACTGAGCACGCGGTGTTGTTGTGCGCTCTTCTCCGAACGCAGGGAATCCCCGCGCGCGTGGCCTCCGGACTTCTTTACGTTGCAGAGTCCGGCGCCATTCGTAATTCCTACGGGTGGCACATGTGGACCCAAGCAATGATTGACGGTAAATGGGTTGACTTTGATGCGGTGCTATCAGCACGCGGACCACGCTTTGACGCATCGCATGTACTGACTGGGCTGAGTGCAGCGGACGGCGCGTCCATCGATACCGACCTCGCGCGCATTGTTGACCTGATGGGAGACACTGCGATCGAAGTGCAATCGATTGACGGCAAACCCATCGGTAACCACAAGGGAGCCGCGCGATGAACACTTCGAGTGATGCACTTCCAGCGCTGCCCGCGCGTGACCCCGCCGGTCACAAAGGAACATTCGGCACGGTCTGCGTGATCGGCGGTCATGCTGCGCATCCGATCACCATGCTTGGCAGCGTGGTATTGGCATCACTGGGCGCATTGCGTGCGGGTGCAGCGCTATGCATCGCCGCAGCACCCGAGCCACTGTTGCCAGCCATTCTTGCAGCAAATCCCTCCGCCACCGGAATTCCGCTCGCAGTGGATAGCGATGGTCACCTCGTCCCGCACGCAGTCGCCGCAGCACTCGACACCCAGGCGCGCCGTGCCGATGTCTTGGTGATCGGCCCCGGAATGGGAACTGGATTTGCCGAAGCACAAGTAGTGATTCGCGTACTCGCTCAGGATGACAATCGCCCGGTGATCGTTGATGCCGACGCGCTCAACTGCCTCGCCGCCACTCCGCGCTTTGATCTTGACTTGCGCGCTCCCATCATTATGACTCCGCACCCCGGTGAATTTGCCCGCCTTGCGGATGCGCTGCATCTCACTGTCGATCCGATTGATCCAGTGGCGCGTCCTGCTGCAGCGGAGCGTTTGGCGCAACGGCTTGGATGCATTGTGGTCTTGAAGGGCCACGGGACGGTCGTGTCCGACGGAGCCCGCACTTGGACATGCACGCACGGCAATGATGCACTGGCGATCGGCGGGAGCGGTGATGTTCTATCCGGCGTCATTGCTGGTTTGGTGGCGCAGTACGGAGATTCACTGGGCCTCTACAACTGCGCACGTCTCGCGGTGCAGGCACACGCCATTGCCGGAGAACACTGGTCTGCTCGCGCTGGCGGTACTGCGGGAATGCTCGCTACGGAACTTGCGGCGGAAATCCCCGCTGCCGTTGCCACACTGCGTACACTCG
>JBBAOD010000160.1:0-6175 GCA_040401635.1 Phycisphaerales bacterium | reverse complement strand
GCTTGATAACGGCACCGGCCGCGATATTGCCGTTGAACTGCTTGACCGCCGTGCTGTCAGCCGCAATGAGAAGGTGGAAATCAAGATCGCCGATCTTTCATCGCCACTTTCCAAAGATGCCCTGTACGCCGCTGGACCGCAGAAGACCGGCATCTTGCGTTGGGACATTTCAGTGCCAGCATCGGCACGCGGCCCCGCAGCGCTCCCAGTGACATGGACCGTGCAAGCGACGCGCGCCAAGGACATTGAAATCACTGCGCTGCCCGACTGACATCGCATACGAACTCCACCGGACACCACCATGTACCAGCACACCTTGCACACACTCTTCATTGCCACATCCCTCGCCGTTCTGGCGGGCGCGCCCTCTGCGTTGGCACAGTCAACCGTGGCCATCGACCCAGATGTCGCCATGCAGAACGCGTCTGACAATGGCAGCATTCGCGCGGTCACCTTGTATCCCGGCCGCGCCGCCGTCACCCGCACGGTGCAGCGCGAATTCAAGCAAGGACTGTGGTCACTGCGCATCTCTAACCTTCCGGTTGAAGTGCAAGCAGGATCGTTGCAGGCGAAGGTGAATGCAGCTGCTGGAGCAACACTGAAGAGTGCACCCAAACTGCTGGCCGTGGAGTACTCACAGACCCCGCGCGTTGCATTCTCCAGTTCCCCTGAGGGGATTGCACTGGCAGAGAAGGTCCAAGAGCTCCTGCGGAAAATTGAGTTTCTGAAGCAAGACCGTGCCCTCCTAGCGCAACACGACAAACTCATTGATCAGATTGGCGTCCGCGCAACCGCCTCAGCAACCGCCGATGGCGCCACACAGGCGGTCGATCTGGCCGCCGTCGCCAAGCAACTTGAATTTGTTCACACTGAAAAGGAACGCATTCTTGGCGTTGCGCGTGAACAGAACGAGCGAAACGAAATGCTGACGCGCGAACTGCAAGTAGCAAATCAGCAACTTGAGTCACTCGGCGGCGCTGATCGCACCGAGCGCAGCGCATTGGTGCTGATGGCTATTCCGGAGTCATGCAGCGTAGATGTGGAACTCACCTACCTAGTAGGAAATGCCACGTGGGAGCCTGCCTACGCCGTGCGCGCTGCGGGTGACCGCACTGGCGTCACCGTGGAGTATGACGCGCTGGTTTCACAGCGCACCGGTGAAGACTGGAAAGATGTGAAGCTCGCACTCTCCACCGCGCAGCCAACGCGCGCATCAAGCCCACCAGCAGTGGATCCGTGGTACGTGGATGTGGTGGTGCCTATGCCGCCGGTGAGTGCCGGTGCGCCAGCCAGCACCGCTGTCTATGACGCGGCTCCGTCGGCACCCATGGCAATGGCCATGGAATCACGCTTTGAAAAATCCGACAGCGCAGTTCGTAAACAGCTTGAGGAATTCTCAGCAGCCGCCACGGTTCAAGAAACCGGAACGGCCGTGTCCTTTGAAATTCCGCGCCCAGTCACCATTCCAACCGACGCGTCCAAAAAGCAGCGCACTCGCATTGGTGCCTTTGAGCCAACTACCAAGTTCATGTACGTCGCGGCGCCGATCGTTTCTGAGAGCGTGTTCCTACGCGGCGACATGACCAACAGCAGCGCGTTCCAACTGTTGCCGGGAAATGCGCAGGTCTTCATGGGCGGTGATTTCATCGGCGACACCGCCATGCCGTCCGTTGCGCCCAAGGATGAATTCAAAGTCTTCTTCGGCCCAGACCGCGCTCTCCGCGCTACCCGTGAGGTGCTTTCCAAGAACACCGGAAGCAGCGGCTTGTTTGGTGGATCAACAGTGACCACGTGGAACGATCGCATTACGCTTGATAACGGCAGCGGTCGTGAGGTCAACGTGGAACTCTATGACCGCCGACCGATCAGCCTCAATGAGAAGATTGACGTGAAGGTCAGCAATGTTGCGCCGGCCCTCAGCACTGACAAGCGCTACGTGGACGGACGGATGACGCAGGGCATCCTGCGCTGGGACCTCACGGTGCCAGCCTCCGCACGCGGCCCCAAGGCCACGACAGTGAGTTGGACCGTGGACATCAGCCGCGCCAACGATGTTCGAACCACGCCACTGCCGGACTAAGCCGGATCCGTCAGAACCACCACGGATTTGCGGGCTTCTCCTCAACGATGCACTCTTGCAGGAATGCAACGGCGCGTTCGAAGCCTTCATCGATAGACATCATGGCATCTTCATGCTCAATGGAGAGCACATGGTCATAGCCATGGCGACGAAGCATGCTGATGAACGGACGCCAGAAATCGGTGCCGTGGCCCCAACCGCACGCGCGGAAATTCCATGCGCGGCCCTTGAGATCGCTGTACGGCTTGGCGTCTAAGTATCCATTGAGTGGACCTTGGTGACGATCAAGTTCGGTGTCCTTGGCATGCACATGGAAGAGCAGCCCTGCCTCGCCGAGTTGTCGAGCGGCCAAGACGGGATCGCAACCTTGCCAGAACAAGTGCGACGGATCCAGGTTGGCACCCAAGATCGGCTTGCCCTTGATTCCGGCCTTCTTCTGCGCCAGTTCACTGAGTTTGATGAGTGTCTCGCCGTTGTAAACGGTGAAGCCAGGATGTGGTTCCCAGGCGATGCGAACGCCGTGCTTGGCAGCAAATTTCGCTTGCGCAGCCCAGTACGGAACCAACACGGTGCCCCACTGATACTTCTGGATCTCTAAGAAATCGTTCGGCCATGGGCAGGTGACCCAGTTGGGTGTTCGGTCTTGCTTGCTGCCGCCGGGGCAACCGCTGAAGGTGATGACAATGTCGGTACCGAGCTTTGGTGCCAGTTCAACGGCCGTGACAAAGTCATCGTGATGCTTCTTGGCGAACCCCTTCTCTGGGTGCACCGGATTGCCATGCACTGCCAACGCGGAGCAGATCAGACCGTGATCTTTGAGCAGGGAGTTGATGCGCTCCTGCTCCTTCTTGCTGCCGAGCACCTTCTTTGGATCAAAGTACGGCTTGCCGGGCCACGCGCCCACGGGGAGTTCAATGGCGCCGAGGCCAATGTCAGCGATGTAATCGCACACATCTTCAAGGGTGCGGCCGGCAAAGAGCGCTGACATGACTCCAAGCTTCATGACAATCCTTTCGGGGCGCAAGGCGCCTCAGGGTGACGAGCGACGCCGCTCGGCTGCGCACTGCGCAACGCGGAACAGCCGAAGCCCCCAATGGCAGCAGCACGTGCCGCCAACGGGAGCCGCGGAGCGTAGTTGCCGCGGGGGTTGGGCTCAATGTCCGGAACGAGCCCTATCCCGGTACCCCCTGGCAACCGGGACCCCGGCGGAAACGAACCATTCGTGCGACAATCCCCCGAATGCCACTACTGACTGCTATCGCCGCCCTGCTTATGCAGACTGCGCCCGCCCCTGCGGCGCCGGCGGTGGTCACACAGACGGCGCCGGTGGTGGATGCGCCCGCGGCACCAGCGGTCGCCACGCAGACGACGCCAGCGAACGATGCCCCAGCGGTGCCCGCGGCGAGCACCCCGCCCGCGCCGCTCACCGGGTTACCCGTACCCAGCGAAGAACTTGTTGGCCCACCAACGCCCGGCACCGAGCCCGAGCCGATTCACCAAGTCTGGATCTTCATCGATCGCTGGAAAGAATTCGGCGGAACGGTGGTGAGCGAAACGGACCTCATCATCACCGTCACGGACGGACTTGAGACGCGCACCTTCAATAAGGCGAAGGTGCTTGACATCATTGAATTGGTCCATCCCAAGCCCGGTCAACGCGGCTTGGTGCAACTGCGTGATGGAACCATTGTGCGTGGTGAAATCCTCAAGGACTCACTTGAAGAAGTTGAGTTCCAAGTCGACAGTGTGCGCGGTCGTGTTCCGCGCGAGAAGGTCTACCGGGTCATGTTGGAGTTGGAGTTTGAGACGCGGTACGCGCGCATCAAAGCAGCCATCGCGCCCGAAGAACATGGACGAAGACTCGGCCTTGCCCGTTGGCTTGCTGATCAAGATCGGCTTGACCTGGCCATCACTGAGCTGGAGGCGCTCCTGCGCGACGGCGATGTTGAAGAAGCGCGCGAGATGTTGCGCGAAATCAACGCCCGAGTGAAGCTGGAGTTGGCGGTCAAAGAATCGAAGGGAATCAGCCAGAAAAAGGCTGCAAACAAGGCCGCTGATGCCGCTGCCGCCGCAGCCGCAGCCGAACATACACAGGCCGCGGACGCAGGCGGTACCTCTGCCAAGCCAGCGCCCCGCGGCGCGCCCACCACGCGTGAGATGCTTCCGAAGGATCTGCTCTCCAACGAAGATGTGAACTTGGTGCGCGTCTATGAGATTGACTTCAAAGATCCACCGCGATTGACGGTGTCTCCGGAAGGCGTTCGGCAACTCATTCTTCGCTACGGGTCAAGCGCCCTGGTGCCCGCAACCACTCAAGAACGAAACGCGCTCTATTCAAAGAGTTCAGTGGAGATTGCTCGACTGATGTTTGATCTCAAGGCACGTGATCTCTACAACTACATTGAAGTGGAAGAAGACCCAACTTCAGTGGCCAAGTTCCGGACCCGCGTTCACAACTCGTGGCTCATCTCAAACTGCGCTACCAGTCGCTGCCACGGCGGCGTGGATGCGGGACGATTCTTCCTGTACACGGGCAATGCCAAGGATCAGCGCATTCGTTACACCAACCTGCTGACGCTGCTCAACTTCAAGGTGGACGGGAAGCCGGTGATCAACTTTGAGGATCCGCCCAATTCGTTGCTTATCCAGTACGCCATGACACGATCGTCGGCGCGTTACCCGCATCCGGATGTCAAGGGTTGGCGACCAGTCCTCAGCACCACCACCCCGCAACTGCTGCAAGACACCCTTGACTGGATTCGTTCCATGTACCAGCCAAGGCCGGAATATCCGGTGAAATACGTCGCTCCCAAGCTTGATGCGGTCGACAAAGTGGTGCCGACCGTTGACGGTCCGGACCGCTGACCGCCCCCCGTTATCGCCCGATGCATCAAGCGGGTAAATTCCCGATTCACCGTCACACTTACGCTTGTTAAACGCACACGCGCGCCTCATTGGCGCTACTCACGAGATTCGAACCATGAACCGAGCACGCATTCTTGCCGCCGCCACCCTCCTGATGTCCACTGCGCTGCCAGCGTGCAACGGTTTGCATACTCCGTCGCCGGCCGAGCAAGGCGCCAAGAAGATGACCCAAGTCACCGCGAAGGCGCGTGGGATTTCCAGCCGCATCACCTACTCCCCCGATGCGGTATCCAAGTCGCTGCCCGTGGAGGGCGGCGAAGCGAAGGAACTGGCTCAGGGACTCCTTGCACCCGCTGACGCCGCGAAAGAATTGCGCGCACTTGCCACCGAAGTCACCTCCGCTGCGGGCAGTGATTCGCAACGCAAAGAAGCCAAGACACTTGCCATCCGCATGCGCCGCGATGCCATGATGCTTGACCTCATGGACCTTGAGCGGATTTCGCAATTGAAGTCCGCAATCACCAGTGGCATTGCCGAACGACTCGCCGCCATCCGTTCCATTGATGCGTCCGGGGATCTGCAAGCGACGGAAGAAGCAGCTGCCCGCACCAAGGCTTCGCAAGGCGCCAAGTCTGCGTTTGACGAAAGTGTTGCAGCAGAAACCGACCGCGCGGATGCTGCACGTACGGCGCTGCAGCCACTTGATGCAGCAATCAATGAGAAGGAATCGAGCGCGGAATCGCTTGACATTGATATTCAGACGCTCCGCGCCAAGGCTGCCACTAGCACTCCATCGGCTGCGCTTCCGTTGATGATTGACGCGCGTAGCAAGCTGGATGCCGCGCAGACGCTGCGCGTGGATGCAAGTAGTGATGACCGCGAAGCGGAGCCGTACCGAAGCACGGTTCGTATCGTCGACATGGCAACCAAGGGAAACGCGGAAATCGCCGATACCAACAAGTTCCTTGCCGACCGCATTGATGAGTCAGGTAAGGCTGAAGTCGGCGCAAAGGCCCGCGCCAGTGCCGCTAAGAAGCGAACGCGTGAGCTGGGTACTGAAGCCGCCGCACTCATGAAGGATTTTATGACACTGGAGATGGAACTCTTCCAGCCCGCGCTGAAGAATGTAGAAGAGAACATCAACGGTGATGGCTTGACTGCAAAGAACTCAACTGATCAAGCCGCTATTGCGATTGCCAAGGCTCGCTTTGCAGCTATTCAGATTGATGC
>JBBAOD010000159.1:0-6195 GCA_040401635.1 Phycisphaerales bacterium | reverse complement strand
GGCGCGGACGCCGAGGCGTACGAGGCGCTTGATGCGTCCGTGGCGCAAGGCCGCGTGCAACTTGAAGCGATGCAGCGCATGGCAAGCGGCGCGGTGTGTCGGCATCGATGGCTTGTGGAGCATTTCGGGCAGCGTTACGAGCCGATTGCGCGCGAAAGCCGCGCCGGCGATGCCAACGGTTGCGGCGCGTGTGACGTGTGCATGCAAGAAGTGCGCATGGCCACCGATTCCACCACCGTGGCTCGCAAACTGCTGAGCGCCGTCGTGCGCACTGGCCAGCGCTACGGCGCTTCATATGTTGCGGATGTGGTGCGCGGCGCGGAGACCGAGGAAGTGGCGCGGCGCGGGCATGCTTCGCTGCCAACGTACGGGGCGCTTAAGGATGATGACAAGAAGACGCTGACCAATTACATCTTTCAGTTGGTGGAGCGCGGATTGCTGGCGCGGACTGATGATGAACACCCGGTATTGGTGCTGACGGTTGAGGGGCATCGCGCCCTGCGTGGCGAAATGGAAGTGGCACTGCGCGCGCCGCCGCGTGGGCGTGGGCGCAAGCATGCAACGGCTGCGGCGGTGCACGGCGCGCATGAAGTGGATGCATCACTCTTTGATCGATTGCGCACGTTGCGGCGCGAACTTGCTACTACGCGCGGCGTGCCGCCGTACGTGATCTTTAGTGATGCAACGTTGATGGAGATGGCGGCTCGAAAGCCGCAGTCACTCAATGAATTTGCGGAGATCAAGGGCGTGGGCGAGAAGAAGCTTGCAGACCTTGGCCTGACGTTCTTGCGTGTGATTAATGAGTGACGTGTAGCGCGCGGCTTTACGAGAGGTTCAACTCAATCTCAATCGTCCCGTTGATCTTGTCCTGCATGATGCCGATCTTCTGCTCGCGGGCGAGCTCAAGCATCGCAAGGAACAAACCGATCGCCTCACCGCGGCTTCGACCTTTGAAGATGTCTTGCAGCGTCATTCGCTTCTCGGGTGCATGATCAAGACGGTCCACCAAGTCGGACTGATGCAATGAAATCGGCGTGTCGTCGTACTCCACGCGGTGGTCGCCCACCTTGGAAAGATCAATGCCCGCAACGATCCGCTCGTAGGCCTCAATCAAGTCCATCATGTGGACGTCTTCCATGTCGTACTCGCGCTCGGGCTCCTCAGGGAGCGTGGCGCCGCGACCGGATACCGACCAACGCTGCGCAAACTCCTGGCGCAGGCGCGAAAGTTCATCCGCAGCGGTGCGGTACTTCTGATACGCAAGCAACTGCTTCACCAGCTCAAAGCGCGGGTCAGTGTCATCCAGCGCCCCGCCCTCGCCGCCTTCGCCCGGACCGCGCGCGCTTGCAGGCGTCAGCGTTCGGCTCTTAATTTCCACCAGCGTGGCAGCCATCACCAGGAACTCGCCAGCAACATCAATGTCAATGGTGTGCAGCTCCTTCAGGAACGCAAAGTATTGCTCAGTGAGTTGCCGAATCGGAATATCAGCAATATCCACCTCCGCCCGACGGATCAGGAAGAGGAGCAGGTCCATGGGACCCTGAAAACTGTCGAGCCGCACTTGATAATCGTCCTGGAACGCCATTGCGGGAAGCGTACCGCGCGGCGCGGGTAAACTCGGCGCATGACCGGATCCCCGAAGGCAGAACCCTCTCAGGCAGCCACCGAACGCGAAGAAACTGCCTTCATTTCAGAGGCAATGCTCGCCGAGGCTGAGGCCGTTCGCCGCACCGCCGCCCGCGCCGCCGGCGAGGATGCCGAACACTGGCGCAACGCCGTCACCCTGCTCGACGCCTGCACCGGCCACGTCATGGTCTCCGGCATGGGTAAGAGCGGTCTGGTGGGCGCCAAGATCGCAGCCACCATGTCAAGCCTCGGACTGCCCGCGCACTTCATGCATCCAAGCGAGGCCGTCCACGGCGACCTGGGGAGACTCCGCGCTGGCGATGTGGCGGTCCTCATCAGCTACTCCGGCGGCACTGAAGAACTGGTCAACCTGGCCGCCATCCTGCGCACTGACGGGATCCGTCGCGTGGGCATCAGTTGCAATCACCAGTCACACTTGGCGCGGCTCTGCGATGTGCATCTGGCCATCGGCGACGTGGTGGAAGCATGCCCGCTGAACCTGGCACCCACCGCAAGCACCACCGCCATGTTGGCTATGGGCGATGCGTTGGCACTGGCGGTGAGCCGCCGCCGCAACTTTGCAGCCGATGATTTCCATCGCCGTCATCCCGGCGGTTCGCTTGGCGCTGGCTTGAAGAGCGTGACCGAAGTGCTTCGATTCCGTGTTGGTGACACCCTGAGCACCGTGCGCGAAGATTGCACCGTTGCAGACGCGCTGCGCACCACGGGCGACGGACGACGCGCGGGTGCGCTGGTGGTGGTTGACCAAGACGGCCGACTCTCTGGCATCTTTACTGACGGCGACTTGCGCCGCCGCGTCAACGAACTCGGTGCCGCGCTTCTCACCAAGAAGGTGTCCGAGGTCATGACTGCCCGCCCCAGTTCACTCTCGTCGGACGCATTGGTGCGCGACGCCGTGCAATTGGTGCGCGAACGCCGACTGGATGAAATTCCAGTGGTTGATGCACATGGCAGACCGCTCGGTCTGATTGACGTGCAGGACCTGGTTTCGATGAAGGTGATTGACTTAGACAGCTGATCGCAAGCGATCCAAGTATCCCTGCAGCGCGCTGAAGCTGAATGATTCAAGCCACTCGCGCGGCGCGGAGATATTGAAGCGGCGGATCTGCTCCACCACTTGGCTCTTGGTCATACGGTCGGTGAAGGCATCAGACATCGGGGGCCTCACGGAGGTCGTTTGGGCGTCCTGCCTCAGAATGCGATTCGCCCGACGATCGGGCGCAGTGCGGCTCCGCCGCGTAAGTGGCATCGGCGGACTGACCCGGATGGCTTGAAAGTCAGGGGCGACCACCCTGGCGATCTTGCAACAAGCGCGTCAGGGTCCGCAAAGCAGCGCAAATCTCGGTTCCTATCGAACCGCGCCACGAACGATCCGTACGGAATGGGGGGACGGCGTTCTCCACACCTACGAGGGGCGGAATTGCACGGCTGGCGTAGTTATCAATGAACAAAAACGTACGGAAACTCATCTGTGTTCCTCTCGCGATTGCGGCAGCCTGTAGCGCGGCGACGTTTGCCAACTGCCCTGCGGACGGCAATGGCGATGGGGTCGTGGATGGAGGCGACCTGTCATCCACCTTGAACTCATGGGGACAGCCATCGGCGTATGACTTGAATGGCGACGGCACCACCGATGGCAGTGATCTTGCGGCGGTGCTGCAAGCGTGGGGTCCATGCGAAACACCCACACCAACGGATGGTTTCACCCAAGTGCCGTTCACCCACTACATCCAGTTTCCGTGGGATTTGCAGTTAAGCGATCGCTATTCACTGACCAATGGCATCCATGATTTCAAGGTGTACAGCAACGATCAACCATTCCAATCGGGCAGCACCACGCAACCGCGCACCGAGATGCGCATCAACAATAATTACACCAGCGGAGTCTGGCAATTTGAAGGTGATCTCTTTGTGCCTACTGGCACTACTGGTGTCGCCGTGATGCAAGTGTTCGGCGGAAGCACCTCGTCCACTTCTTGCCAATTACGGGTCTACAACGGTTCGTTGTGCTACTACACCACGCCCATCATGAACAACATTCATGACACGTGGATTCACGTGAATGTGATCCATGATGCGAATGCGCATACCGTTTCGGCCTATCTCAATGGGATATTGGTTCGGTCCGCACCGGACCGTGGCCCGGCAACTTACTACTTTAAGTGCGGCGTGTATCAGCAGAACAATTCCAGCGCACTGATGCAAGCTGAGTGGGCGAACATCAAAGTGTGGCAGCAGCCTCCGCTGTAAACAGCCATCAAGCAGCCGGATGGCGTTCCAGTCAGGCGCAGCCCGCTTGATTCAGGCACGACCGCGCTTAAGATCTCCAAGCATGCGCTTCAAGACGCTCACGCGCAGGAGGCTGCGTACGCGGGTCACTAGTTCCAGCTTGTTGACCGGCTTGGTGAGGAAGTCATCGCAGCCGCACTCGACGGCGCGTTCAAAGTCACCCACTTCGTGAAGCGCGGTGACCATGATGATGACGGTGTCGCGCAGGTCCGGGTTCTGCTGGATCTTTTGGCAGACTTCAAAGCCTGACATCTTGGGCATCATGACATCCAGAAGCACCAGATCCGGCTTGAAGCGCTCGGCCTGTGCCATGGCGTCCAACCCATCCACCGCGGTGGCGATCTCTACGGGCAGGGACTCCAGGTACGCCTGCACCAATTCAGTGTTCTGCTGGTTGTCATCGACCACCAGCACCCTGCACCCCCGAATGTCCACTTGGCTGGACGCTTCATCCAGAGCGAGCGTGATGGGGTCGTTAGGAGTGGTGGGAGTAGGCATGTCCGGGATTCTACTGAGAGTCAAGCGCCGATGACTCCCGACCCTGCCTGACCTGCGCGATGGCTGCCTGCAACTGCTCCACGCGCTGCTGGCGTGACCCGACCAATTCCACCAGGTGCGGGCCATTCGCCTTGGGCATGACTCCGTAGCGTCCGTCGCGATAGATCTGCTTGAATATCGCGTCCACTTCATCGCGGTACTCATGGTCGATGGGTCGAACGCCGTCGGCTTCCATCTCCACGGGCCATGCGGCGCTCTTTGGAACAAACGCCAGGAGATCAAGATGGTCCAGGGACTCCCGTACGGCAGGCACCATAGACGCAACGAACGCGTCGTCGATATCGGTGGTGCGCTTGTTGGCGGTGTACTGGGAGTAGGCCAAGTAGTCGACCGGCGCACGGTCAAAGATCACGTCGTCGGTGAAACGGGAGTAGCGATGAATCCGGCTGATGTTGTAGTAGAGCTGGATCCCGTTGTGCAGCTTGGTGGAAGCGTCCCGGAAGAGAATCTCATAGGGGCCATGCAGAGCCAGTGCTCGGAACGGCTCTTCCTCCCGCCTGAATCCAGGGAACTGCGCGACCCAGTCATTAACGACCGTCGACTTCCCTACCGAGTGGCTTCCAGAGATAGCGATGCGCATAGTTATCCCGAGTTTACGGCGACCCCGCCAACGAAATTAGTCCGGGGGGAACGGGAGGAACGGGAGGAACGGGACTAATTTCGGGTTCGGGTGATGGGTTCCACCCGTGGATTGCGTAGTAGTAAGACAGAGAATCCCATGCGCACCAACCACCATTCCACTTGTCGTTCCGGAATTGTCGCCCCGCTTGGCTTCGGCCTGGCCCTTGCTGCCAGCGCCAACGCCGGTGTTTACACCACCACTTACACGCTCACCACGCCCTACACGGCTTCCTCGCCGCAGGTAACGCACGTGGTCGTGAACTGGTCGACCAACCTGACCAGCGGGGTCGTCCATGAGACGGATCTCACCGACTGGAGCATTCGCCTTGATGGCAGCGGCAGCGATGTCTACACAGACAACGTGATCGTGGCAGGCGCGGTGCAGTCGATCGGCGGCGTGAGCCGCTCCGTGACGAGCATCATGTTTCAGTTCAACCTGGGCACGAACACCGCGGGCGAGTTCGACAACATGCTGACGGGCTCCGCCCTGACCGCCGCCACCGGCACTGCGTACAACATCTACAGCTACCTGAACGGCTTTCCGCCGCCCTACTCGCCGCTTGGCCTCTGGTCGAACGGCAACGAATCAACCCGCCAGCTGCCGGGCTACTCGTCGGTAGTGACCGTCCCGGGTCCGGGTGCATGCGCACTCCTGGCCCTCGCCGGAGCCCGAAAGCGGCGCCCCCGCCGACCGAGCTGAAAATGGTCCGGGAGGAACGGGACTCATTTATGGTTATTGGCGTGATCCATGTGAGTGCGAAATTTCGCCTCTGCGGTTGACGCGGCATTGTTGCCACTCGTTTCATTCATCCACTCCACTTGATAGAGACCCGACCCATGAGCCTTCGTTCCACGCTCCGTACTCCCGCACTCTTCGCCCCTGCTGCCACTGCTGCCCTGCTGACGAGCGGCGCGAGCGCTGCCGTCTATCAGTACTCGCTGAGCTTTGCCAACGGCTACGTTGCCGAGGGGCAGTTCTCCACCAAGGCATCTGCCCCGGCAAGCTTTGTTGAGAAGAACCCAACAATCACCGGCGAAACCACTGGGTCGTGGGACTACAGCACACTAACCCCTGCCCCG
>JBBAOD010000158.1:2196-6205 GCA_040401635.1 Phycisphaerales bacterium | reverse complement strand
TGCTACTCGGGTGTGCGGCGTTGCTTCAAGCAAGGCGGCTACTTCGGTTTCCGCGTGGGTGAGGCTGGCACCAATCCGTTGCAGTGCTTCTGTGCGTGAAACATCACTGCCGCGTGAATCAGTGGCGGCGTCAAGTGCGCGTGCCGTCTCACGAAGGCGTGCCCGAATCACATGGCTCGCTTCTTGAGAAATAGCGTCACGCGCATGTGCGCTGATGCGTGCACGCGCCGAAGCGCCGTGCGCCGCACGATCTGCAAACTCGCGGGCGTCGATTTCGGTGGATATGGAACGGATCGCCAGAGCGCACGCGAACGACGCAACCGCTCCGAGAAGCAAGATAATGGTGTTGGCACGGTGGTGGTGGCTATCAATCCATCCGCTGGTTGGGCGGAGTTGCACCGTCCACAGCAGTCCAGCGGTTCCGAAGGTGCACTCCGCCGGAGGCTCGAGAATGGCCACTGCCTGCGCCGAACCTTCGATGATGACCCGTTCACTTCCTGGGCCGCTGATGTTGACCGTGAGCGCAAGGTCAGGCGCAATTCCAGCGCTGATGGACTGCACAAGGGCGGTGGCATCCATCATCGCCACCAATACGCGACCGCCTGATGCCGGCGTGGCCATGATGACATGCGTTCCGTGAGCAGTCATTGCTCGGTCGCCGGCGCGCGCGGCTGCGGCGATGCCTCCGAGGTCGGATTTCAGTCGATCAGCCTGTTCTGGTGGAACGGTTGAGCCGGGTTCAATCTCTCCCTTGGTATTCAGGAGCGCGAGCGCGATTGTTCCACGAAAGTCAACCTCAAAGGTTCGTGCGGCAGCGAGCCACTCATCATCCGGCGCGGCGCCGGATCGTGCGCCCAACTGTGCCGCCGCAGCAAGTCGATCATCCACCGAGACATGAAGTGCAGCAGCGATCGCCTCCTGACTGCCCGCGAGGTCAGTGCGGCCCACATCGCTCTCGTTCACTTCGGCATACATCCAGAAGATAAGTACGAACGCCATCAGTGCCGAAAAGGAGAGCCCCGAAAGAAAGGGCAGCAGGGCGCTTCGTTTGCGAGCCATGGAGCCCGCAATCCCTACGACCAGGCCGCCGCTAACAAACAGTGCTGCGGTTGCAATCGGGCTTACGGACCGAATCACTTGGTCCACGCCTGGGTAGTCGATCATTCTGTGCTGTGGCATCAAGCGTGCCATCACCGCAACGCCAAACAGTCCACCGGCCAATCCACCGATCAATATCCAACGCGATCCCGCGGCGCGATCAGCAGCGGGACGCGGGTTCATACAGGTGCTTCCTCACGCTCAGCGCGGCGGCGCTTCAATTCCGCGTCAATGAAGCCGCCGATGTCGCCATCCAAGACCCGCTGCGGGATCATCATTTCAAAGCCAGTTCGGTGGTCTTTGACACGGTTGTCATAGAAGACATAGAAACGAATTTGCGTGCCCCAGCCGCGGTCAACCTTGCCGCCCACAGCGGCGTCCAATTCAGCTTGACGACGCTCCTCTTCCAGTGCTTCCAGCTTGGAACGCATCACCGCCAGCGCCTGCGCCTTGTTCTGCAATTGGTCGCGGAAGGTACTTGCCACCACTTGTAAACCAGTAGGAATATGCGTCACTCGGATGGCACTTGCCACCTTGTTGACGTTCTGCCCACCCGGACCACTGGCGCGGACGAAGGCGATGATTTCCAGATCCTTGTCCGGAATGGTCAATCCGTTGTCTTCAAATTCTGGAGTGACGTCCAATGTTGCAAAGCTGGTCTGTCGTTTACCTTCAGCATTGAACGGACTGACGCGTGCAAGGCGGTGCGTGCCACGTTCGCAGTTCATGTATCCGTAGACGAACGGACCGCTGAGGCGATACACCACTTCGGCAAGCCCCACTTCGCTGCCGGGAAGTCGGTGCATCTCTTCCACTTTGAAGCCCATGGTGTTCCACCAGTACAGGTACATGCGCTCCAGCATCTCGGCCCAGTCGTTGGCCTCGGTGCCACCCACGCCAGCCTGAATGGTGATGAAGCAGTTGCGATGGTCGTGCTTCTCAGAGAGCAGACTCTGCGCCTCCACTTTGTCCATGTCCGCAACCATCTGGTGGATTGATTCATCCACCTCGGCAAGGAGTTCGGCATCGTTGCCTTCCTTGGCCATGTCATAGCCGACGGTGGCATCTTCAAATTTGCGCATCACCAACTCGAGCGGCTCAATCTGCGCGCGCACGATTTTCAGTTGATCGATGGTTTTCTGTGCCGAACGTTGGTCACCCCAGAATTCCGGGGATTCCATCTTGGCTGTCAATCGTTCACGCTCTAAGACCTTTGTTGGGTAGTTAAAGAGAGTCGCGGATGGTTGTGATCCGCGCCTCGAGGTCGCTTAGTACGGGTTGGTGGGCGTCGTAGTGCATTTGGGGAGTGTACGCCTTGAGCGAGCAGCATTTGTGCGCTATAGGATGTTGATCTTATGAAGGTTTCCTCGCGCGTTCATCGTATGAAAGAGAGTTCCACCTTGGCTGTCGCTGCTCGCGCAGCGGCACTCAAGAAGGAGGGCGCTGATGTAGTTGCCTTCGGAACCGGGGAACCGGATTTCGACACGCCCAACAACATTAAAGAGGCCGCCATCGAAGGTCTCCGCGCGGGATTGACTAAGTACGTGGCCACTCCAGGCACCATTGAGGCGCGAAATGCGGTCGCAGGGAAACTGCGGAGCGAGAACGGCATCCCGTGCAAAGCCGAACACATTTCGATTACCGCTGGTGCCAAGCACGCGCTGTACCTGGTTCTGCAGACGCTCATCGATCCGGGCGATGAAGTCGTTCTGCCAACGCCAGCATGGGTGAGCTACCGCCCGCTCATTGAACTTGCTGGTGGACGATGTGTTGAAGTAGCAGGCGCCATGGAGCGCGGATTCAAGGTGCTGCCTGAAGAATTGGCCGCCGCTATGACGCCGCGCACGGTGGCAGTGATCCTCAATAGTCCATCCAATCCGTGCGGAATCACCTACACGCCCGATGAAATTCGCGCCCTCTGTGAGGTGATCGCGCGTCATCCCAGCGCAGTGTTAGTGAGTGATGAGATTTACGAGAAGCTGGTGTATCCGGAAATTCAGCCCGGCTTGCAGCATTTCTCGCCTGGCAGCCTGCCCGCGATGGCTGAACGCACTATCACCCTGAACGGCATGAGCAAGGCTTTCGCGATGACCGGTTGGCGCATCGGTTACGTCTGTGCGCCTGGCAGCAGTGGGTTCATTCAAGAACTCATCAAGTTGCAGGGACAGATGACCAACAATATTCCGGCGTTCTTTATGCCAGCGATCGTCGAGGCGTTGTCGCCGCGCAGTACCGCGCAGGTTGAGGAAATGCGCGTCGCCTTTGCGCGGCGCGCGGCGGTTGTTGATGAACTAGTGCGCGCCATACCGCGCTTTCGATCGGTGCGTTCCACGGGCGCGTTCTATTCGTTCCCGTCGATCGCCGCATGCAAAGGCTTGACATCGGCAGGCGGACGCGCCATCACCAACGCGCAGAGCTTTGCTGAAGCGCTCCTCTTGGAAGCGCATGTAGCGCTGGTACCAGGCGGCGACTTTGGCGACTGCGCTGCAGATCACATTCGCATCACCTTTGCAGCGGAGGAGGCGCTCCTCCGCAAGGGCATGCAGCGCATTTCGGACTTCACAGGAGCATTGCGATGACCGAAACGGACCCATCATCACTGCAGCAGATTCTTTCGATGGTTGGCTGGGTGCCCACAATCATCTTTCCCGCTGCCACCGTGGTGAAATTGTTTGCGATCGCACGGCGCGGCCGGGCCGATGGCGCCACTGCGCTGACGTGGAGCCTGTTTGCCGTCGCCAACGTGTGCTTGTATCTCACGATCGGCGATTGGACGCGGCCGCAGGTGGTCATTTCCACGCTTGGAACAGCGGTATTGCAGGTGGTAGTGGTGGCGCTCGCGCTGAAGTTGCGCGCATCGTCATCTGCCTCCGCAGCCACCAGCGCAGTTTCCCCGGCGACAGGTGCAGCC
>JBBAOD010000158.1:0-2186 GCA_040401635.1 Phycisphaerales bacterium | reverse complement strand
CGGCGACTCAGCAGCCCGATAAGAACTTCGAATGTCCTCCGCGGGCGATACTTCTTGAGTAGTGCGACTACGCATCGCACAGTTTCGGCATGGAACCGAACAACATGGACGGGTCGATTGGGAACTCGGAGTCAGGCGCTTCGAATGCGTCGGACCGCGAGCAAATCGCACAATTCATGCTGCAAAATGAGTCGGCGTTGCGGCGAAGGATTGGCGCGGAAGTGGGTCGATCGCCCGGCGTGGATGCCGACGACGTCTTTTCCACCACGCTTCGGCGCGTGGATTACGCGGCGGCCAAGGGCTCCTTTGCCATGCGAAGCAAGCCAGAGGCGTGGAGCTTTGTCGCTCAGGTCGTGAATCGAGCAGTGGCTCGGCATCGACGTCGCGCGGCGCGATTTGCAGCCACAGTGGCCAAATTTGCGGGCGTTGCGGAAGCGTGGACGGAACCGCCGCAGCACGATGAACGCGCTGAACTGGTGGGCATCATGAATGAACTCATGCGCACGCGGCCGCAAGATGCGGAGTTGATCCAGCACCGCCTGCGTGGTCGCAAATGGCGAGAAATTTCCGCTGCAACGGGAGTGTCTGAAGAAGCACTCCGGCAGCGGTGGTCGTCTTTAGTTGGTCGACTTAGGTCGCGCCGATCGTGACCGGCGCAGGCTGCACGCGCGGGCGATAGTTGGGCTGCAGCGCAATCTGCAGCGGCAGTCGCTTGCCGTTTGGGTCGCGCGGAATCTGATCGTTGTCGATCACGCGCTGGATGGCCATGATGCCTTCAATGAGCATCTCTGGTCGCGGCGGGCAACCCGGAATATAGACATCAACCGGCAAGTACTGGTCAACGCCCTGCACTACGGCGTAGGTATCGAACACACCACCGGTGCTCGCGCACGCGCCCATGGAGATCACCCACTTCGGTTCGGCCATCTGCATGTAGATCCGCTGCAAGACTGGCAGGGTCTTCACGCTGACACGACCGGCAACGATCATCAAGTCGCACTGACGCGGGCTGAAGCGCATCACTTCGGCGCCGAAGCGCGCGAGGTCAAATCGGCTGCAGGCGGTGGCCATCAGTTCAATGCCGCAACACGCGGTAGCAAATGGCATAGGCCAAACGCTGGAGCGGCGGGACCAATTCACCACGCGCTGCAACTGGGTGGTGAGAATGCTGTCGACGGGTAGTGCTGCTTCGATGCCCATAGGTAGGTCGGAAATGATAGGCGGGAAAGGGCGGGGCGGTGGCTGCAGGGACCGCTAGAAATGCGGCTATTACTGCGGCGGCGACTTCGGTGCGAGCGGCTGTGGCACCGGACGCGTGTTTTTCTGCAGTGTGGTGCCCGAGTAACGGTTCGGCACCTTCTCGGTGGGTTTTGGTTCTGACCAGACGCTCTCGCCCTTTTCGATGTTGGGCTCCTGCACGTCGTAATGGTCGGCGCCGGTGCCGGTGGTCCCTACCACGTTGCGGTAGCAGCCGGCGGGCGCCATGGCCAGGGCAGCCAGGGTTGCCATGCCAGCCCAAGCCATCATGCGCGTGGCGCGCGGGGCGCGAGGCGATGCAGATGATTGCATGGGGTTCATTGGTTTGCTGGTCGTCATGGTCGTCATGAGTTACATCCGATTCATGGCCGTAAAGCGCATCGATCTACTTCCCGATGGCCGAGTCAAACTCTTGCCGCGTGGACAGGATGTTGAAGAGCCGCTCGATTCGCATCAAGCGAAAGAGATCAAGGAGGTGGCGGTTCAGTCCAAAGACGGCGGGCTTCAAGCCGGCCTTCTCCGCGCAGTTGCGCAGGTCCACGCACATGCCGAGCCCCAAACTGGTGACGAGTGACACGTGTGACAAGTCAAGAATGAAGTAACGCCCGCGTGTCGCTTTGCTGAACTCGGCGAGCACTTGCTCGCGAATCAACGGCGCTTCATTTTGCCCAACGCTGGGGGTGATGATCTTGGCCACCAAGCATCCGCCTGGGTGCGTGAACTCAACGTAATCCATCTTGGCATCTTTCAAGGACATGAAGCAAGCAGTCTATCGGCTGATGCGCTCGGCGCGAAGGTCTCCAATACGCATCTTGCTAGCGGTTTCCAGTTGCGCGGCGCGTAGTGCGGTGGCGATTCGCGATCGTTCCACGCCTTCTTCGCCGGCACAATGCGCAAACACGGCCTTCAGAACTTCGTCGGGTCGAATG
>JBBAOD010000157.1:0-6212 GCA_040401635.1 Phycisphaerales bacterium | reverse complement strand
CTATGAGCTGGTGCGGTTCTTTGGTGGCGTTGGCGTGGCACTTGACCTTCATCAGGCAAGGCTTGCGCGAAGTTTGGAACTCACCGGGATTGTTGGCTTTGACGCACGGACGCTCGTCGATATCTGCGCTGCACTCCTTGAAGGTAACGCCCTGACAGACGCAGGCATCTACATACAGATCACGCGCGGCGCGGGCATTGCGCGTGCGCACATGCCCGTACCTGGACTGGTTCCAACCGTCGTCGCACTGGCCTCTCGCAGTGCACCGCTTGCAGAGTTCCACGCACCGGAAACACTGCGCGCCATTGTTCGTCCGGACATGCGCTGGCATCGCTGTGAAATTAAAACCATTGCGCTGGCTGGAAACATCTTGGCATTGATTGAAGCACAGAGTGCGGGTGCCGAAGAGTGCATCCTGATTCGCGACGGCTTGGTGAGCGAAGGCGCGTACACCAACGTTGGCATCGTTCGCGGCGGAACGCTGATCACCTGCCCACTGGATGACACTGCCGCGCCAGTGCTGCATGGCACCATGCGCTGCTGGATGCTTGAAGCCGCGCGCGACGCAGGAATTCCTGTTGAAGTGCGGCGCGTTCATGAACACGAACTCTGCGAAGCGGACGAAGTGCTCGTGCAGTCCAGCCGACGCCTTGTCAGCGCGGTGACCGAACTTGATGGCGTGCGGATTGCAAACGGCGAAACTGGACCAGTGTGCCGCGCCCTGTTCGCGGCGATGCATGCGCGGATTCATCAGTTGATTCTGAATCCAACATCGCCACGGTAAATACGGGGTAGCAGGCACGTAGTGCGTGTGCGTCGCGTACCTGCGCCGCGCGGAAACTGCATATGCGCACAGTTTCTATACTTTCCACGAATGTCTTTCCTCCTTGCCATCAGCGTCGGTAACACGCGCACCGCGGTCGGTCACTTCCATGGTGACGACCTCCATGTTGTCCAACACATCGTCAACGGCGATATCGGCGCGGTCATCACCGCGGCGGTGGAGCAGTGGGGCCACAAGTTGGAGTCCGACGGCGATGGCGAGATTGTCATCGCCAGCGTGAATGATGCGGTCGCTTCCGCTATCGAGACCAGGTTGGCGGCTGAACTTCACACCGACATCTGGCGCCTGGGGCGTGATCTTGAAGTGCCCATCGGTCGCTGCATCGATGAAGATGCAAAGCCTGGTCAAGATCGACTCCTTGCAGCTGCCGCCGCCTATGCAGCGGTGAAGCAGGCCGTGATTGTCATCGATGCGGGCACAGCCATCACGGTGGACTTTGTTGATGGCGAGGGCGTCTTCCATGGCGGCGCTATTGCGCCCGGTGCACAAATGCAACTTGATGCGCTCCACGCGCACACTGCGCAACTTCCAAAGATTCGCTTTGCGCGGCCATCCGACGATGATGCGTTCGGACGCAACACGGTGGACGCCATGCAACTTGGCGTATTTGAAGGCATGCGCGGATTGACGCAAGCACTTGTGGAGCGATACGCCGCCAATTACCGCGCGTTTCCGTTGGTGATCGCCACCGGTGGTGATGCAGAAACGCTCTTCTCTGACAGCGATCTTGTGACACGTGTTGTGCCGGACCTGGTCCTGCGCGGCATCTTGGTCACGGTTCGTGCTGCTGCTGAGGCGGAATGAGCATTGCGTCGCCTGCATGGTGGTGGTCGACGGCCCATACCCCTGGGGCGATCGCGGTCGCCCACCTTGATGGCGATGCACACCTCATAGAAAACGTGCTGCGCAAACTCACCGGCAAAGAGGCTCCACGCACGGGCGAAGTTGCCTGGCGCCGCTTTGGATCGATTGATGATGGCGTGATTGCACGCACCAGTAATCAACACGCGCTCCTCATGCCGCATGGTGGAACGCGCATTCGCGAATTGCTTGATGATCGGCTCGCAGAGCTCGGCGCGCGCGCGCCATCGGCTCACGAGTCCGCACACGCTGCGTGGCCCGAAGCCGCCGACCGCATTGATTGCGCCATGCTCAACACACTCGCCCGTGCAGCCAGTCCGCTTGCCGTTGACCTGCTATCCGCACAACCTGCGCGCTGGCGCTTGCACACCAAGCCGGATTTCGCGGCCGCCACCGTGTCACTCCCATCACCGCGCGACCTTCGGCTTCGTCGCCTGATCACTCCCGCGCGGGTGGTAGTCACCGGACCAACCAACGCCGGCAAGAGCACGCTGCTCAACGCGCTCGCTGGTCGGGCGGTTGCCATTGCGCACCACACCCCGGGAACCACGCGCGATGCGGTCGCTGCACGCATTGATCTTGCTGGCCTCGTGGTCGATTGGTTTGACACCCCAGGCGTGCGCCCCGACATGGATCCCATCGAACGCGCCGCTGCGGAACTTGCCGCGCGTGCCCTTGCGTGCGCGGATATGGTGATTGAACTGACCGCTCCGGGACTCGGTTGGCACGCCATTGCGGGCGCCACCACTGCGCTCCGCATGCGAGTGCTCAACCAATCGGACCGCGCTGATGCGCACACCTGCCCGGAGCGCAACAGCGCCGACCTTGCCATCAGCGCGCACACCGGCGCCGCGATGGATGAACTAGTTGCCCGCGTGCGCGACGCGCTGGTTCCGCCTGCAGACATGGCCGATTCCACGCCGTGGCGATTTATGGACGGCCTCCCTGCCCTCCCCACCGCCGCATCCACCTAACTCCGGCTACGCTTCACGCCCCATGAATACAGCAGGACTGATGCAAGGCAAGAAGGGTCTCATCGTCGGCATCGCCAACGATCGCAGCTACGCAACATTCATCACTGAGAGCCTTCTTAAGGCCGGCGCGCAGTGCGCATTCACGCACCTGCCCGGCGAGAAGATGGAACGCCGCTGCCGCAATGCCCTCACCGAACTGGGCCTCACTGACCCATGGCTCATGCCGATGAATGCCGGCAGCGATGCCGATCTTGATGCTGTGTTCGCCAAGCTCAAGGCTGACTGGGGCACTATCGATTTCGTCGTTCACTCGATCGCCTTTGCTGACAAGAGCTGGCTCGAGAAGGGCAAGTTCTGCGCCACGCCGCGCGAAGTATTTACGCAGGCCATGGACATCAGTGCCTTCACGTACCAGGCCATGGCCGTGCGCGCCGCAGACCTGATGCCCAACGGTGGTGCAATGATTGCGCTCAGTTACTACGGCGCCGAGAAGGCCGTCCCTGGCTACAACGTGATGGGTGTTGCAAAGGCAGCGCTTGAAGCCACCAACCGTTACATCGCCATGGAACTTGGCGCCAAGCAGATCCGCGCCAACGTCATCAGCGGTGGACCGCTCAAGACGCTCAGCGCCATGGCTGTTGGCGGCTTCGGCGAAATCCTCGGATGGGTTGAGAAGAAAGCCCCACTGCAGCGCAACATCACCGGCGAAGAAGTCGGCGACACCGCACTCTTCCTTGTCAGCGATCTCTCCAAGGGCATCACTGGCCAGTGCATCTATGTTGATGCCGGCTATTCGATCATGGGTCTGTGAACCGCAGCGCGGCGATCGCTCTGGATCGCCGCGCGTAGTTCTCAGCGGCGGCCACCGCCACCGGAACGACCGCCACCACCAAACGATCGCCCACCGCCACCGGAGCGGCCGTATCGACCGTAGTTAGAACTTCCACCGCCGCGATTTCCAGCGCCATCGAAGTCATCGCCACGATCGCCGCCATTGCCGGCCCATGCGTTGCCGGAGTTGCCGGAGTTGCCGCCGCCGCGATAGCCGTCGTTCCCTGCATTCCCCGCGCCGCCGCGGTTGCCGTTAAATCCATCACCGCCCTGCTGCCAGCGGTCAGACATCGAAGAACGCCAGTCGCCGTCCGTTCGTGTGGCGCGCTGCTGGTTCAGCTCAGAGACTGCGCCCGCGTTGGTAGCGGCGCTCCATTGTCCATTGCTGTACTTCTCCCATGATCCGCCGGAGCCGCTTTGGTCTCGGTACACCTGACCATCACGCGTTGAATACACATTGTTGCCCGTGGCCACGGTGGTGTTGCCATCCGTATGTGCAACACCCCACGTGCCGTTGTCGGTCTTTACGCCCGCCGCGGTGACTTGATTTCCGGTGGCGGTGTTGCCCGCCGTTACTTTGCCCGCCTCCACGGTGTTGCCGTTCGGTCCGCCAGCTTCCGCCGTTCGACCAGCCGCGTAGTTACCCGTTTCCGGGTTATAACCCGCAGCGCGTGCGCCCTCCGCCCACTGACCGGTGTACGCATTGTCAACATAGCCACGCTGCCCCGCGGCGCGCGCGCCCGTCGATGAGTTGTACGCCGATGCCGTACTGCGTTCCCACGCACGACCGGTCCACGCGTTGTAGCCCGCACTGGTGCGCGTCACTGCGTTGACATCACCCCAATGTTGATAGACGTTGCCAGTAGTAGCAGCCCAACCACCCGGACCCCACGCTGCATAGCCGTGCGGCCCGTAGGCACCCGCGTATGGGCCCCAATATGGATACGGTCGGTAGTAGTAGTAATCATCATCCATGGCCCAGCCCATGCCGTATGCCATGCCCCAGCCCATCCACGGGTTGTAGGCAGGATTGGTTGCGTATCCGTAGGTCAGCGGTGCAGCAACCCAGGTATCGCCGATGTACGGGTCGTACACATAGCCCGTTCCGTACACCACCACTTCGTCTTGCACATACGCGCCGAAGTATCCGGGGGTGTAACCCACCAAGACAAACTCCGCAGTGCTGCCGTAGATGCGCACGAACGTCACGTTGTAGTACGGACTGGTTGCAGGAATCGAATAGATCGCTGGCGGAACCCATGTTGCCACAATCCATGATCCATCAAGTGCGTTCGATGCAAACCACACACCGTCCTTGATGGCGTACCACGAAGTTGGCGAAACCATAAACGTCGGAACCGATGCGTTGGATACGGCTTGCAGCGTGGTATCGGCAACGGCCACCATCACCGGAGTGCCGCCAACAATCTGCGGCTTCGGCATGGTCTGCGTGCGGGGAACACGCGCCATTTGTGGAATGGCGTTGGCGACCATCGCTTCTTGTGACTGTGCAGTGCCGGGTACCGAAGCGAGCACGTTCTCCTTCGCGCTATCAGTTGGGATCATGTGGAAAGCCGCCGGAAGATCCGCAGCAGCCCAATACGCCCAGGGACCCTGCATCGATGGCGCACCGAACCATCGCCCAGAGATAAGAACAAAGTGGATACCGCTGGATGTCACTCGAAAGATGTTGCCGCTGGTGTTGGAAACAAACTCCAGGCCACTGCTGCCAAGAGCCTCCCACTTCGGCGCGCCGTCAGTGACGATGACTTCCGCTGGCTGCGTCGAAACCACAATGCTGGGAACTGATGTTGCGAGCGATACCACTGGAATAGCGGGCGGTGCGGGTGCCCCCGCAAGCAAATTCACCGATGGTTGCGTAGCAGCCCACGTGGCGGCAGTGGCAAGATCTGCATTCCCCGCAGCATCGCCAACAGTCCACGGACCGGCGAGCGTCTTTGCAGTCATCCATCCATCGGCGATCTTCAACCACCACACGCGCGCACTGTCACGCGCAAGAAGCATCTGCGTGTTGATCACGCGCTCCAGTTTCGTTCCTGGAATCTCCTGCAGTGCGGGCTTTCCTTGCACCAACACTAAGACGGTCGGTACTGAAGCAATGGTGATCGCCGGCGGAGCATTACGCAGCGGTGCAGCTTGCACACGCGGCGCCGTTGCCATGGTCGGCACCGCTGCCTCCAAGCGATCAAGCGAAACCATCACGGATCGAGCACCACCCTTGGCCTGCATCGCCGCTTGCATGGCGGCCTCGGCGGCAGGGTCTTCCGGCAGAGAAACTCCGGTCACCGTGAGGCGCGTCAACTCCACCATGCGGGTCATTCGATTGACTTCCGTGGACGCTGTGAACGAAAATGTTCCGTAGGTCAGGGTCTTGCCGCCAACTGGCCCGCGTGAGAACGCGCATGTACCGGCCAAGGTGCGGGCATCCCACGACTCCAATGTCGGTGGGTAGACCGTGACAGTGAATCCACCCGATTCAAAGATGCGCGGCCACGCATCGGCAGCGGACGCGGATACTGAGGCCGTCTGAACAGCCGAAGCAACCGGAACCGCCGCGGCCGCCCCCGTCTGACTGGCGGCTACGACGCGCGAGGCGCATGCCGTTGCAAGAGCTGCAACCAGAACCGACATGCACATACGACTGAATAGGAATGATTTCATTGGTGTTCTTTCGGAATCGC
>JBBAOD010000156.1:0-6215 GCA_040401635.1 Phycisphaerales bacterium | reverse complement strand
GCCAGCATGGTGATTGTGACGCGCGCAACGTGTATCGATCCCATCCTTGCAGCGCAGATCGAGCGTTTGCATGGCGCGCCTCCAGCGGCGTGGACGCGTCATGCGTGGATGCGAGTGGAGCGGTTTGGCGCTGGCGGTCGGGATATGCCATTAGCCGCGCTTGATGGCGCGCATGTAGTGGTGGCGACGGCGCTCGCGCGACCGGAGGCGTTTGTTGCCGATGTGGCAGCACATGGCGGACGCATCGCGGGCGATTTCCGGTTTCGCGACCATCACGCATTTTCTGTCCAGGATGTTGAGACGATCGCGGCGCGGGCTCGCGCCACGCGCGCGGCGGTCATTTGCTCGGGGAAGGATTGGGCCAAGCTGTCTCGGCTTGTTCGTGAGCCGGGCGGGGTGGAATGGCTGGTTGTTCGCGCCGGAATGGCGTATTTGGGTGGCGAAGCAGGGGTCCGGGCGGCGCTGTCTGGCGTTGTACCCAGTCCAGTGCGCCCATAACCATTGCATTCCGGTGGATATTTGGGGGATAAGATTGTCATCTGCAATGTTGCACAACCCTTTAATCTGCGGACACTTGCGCCCTGCAACGTCTTGACTCGATGCGTCATTCGGCGCATACTGCGCTCGCTCGTTGGGCGGTGAAGCCCCGAGACCGCACATCACGAGGAGTCACCCCATGTCCACGGTCACCAAGAAAGAACTGATTGAACGGCTTGCCGAACAGTCTGGGCTCAAGCGACAAGATGTGCGTCAAGTGGTTCAGGGGTTTCTTGATGAAGTCATCAATGAGCTCGGCAAGGGTAATCGGCTTGAATTCCGCGACTTTGGCATCTTTGATGTGCGCGAGCGCGCCGAGCGCGTGGCGCAAAATCCAAAGACGCTTGAGCGCGTGATGGTGCCCGCCAAGCGCACCGCACGTTTCCGTGTGGGGCGATTGATGAAGCAATGCGTCGACCAAGAGTCGGCAGTTCCAGTGCTCGCTGGTAGCGCATCCGGAGCCGAGTAATCCGACGCGCACCGCGCGTTCAAACGCGCATCTGAGGAGCAGCTCGCATGGAAGATCAGTCAGGTTTCAACGGTCGCCCTGGCGATCGTTCCTCTCGTCGCCGCGACGCGGTACGCAGAACGGTTTCCGATCCCACCGAGGTAGCTCGGCTGTTCTCAGCATTGCCGCCGGCCGCGCCGGAAGCGGAGATGAGTTTGTTGGGGGCAATGATCGTCGATCCAAAGATGATCGCTGATGTGATTGGAATTGTCAGCCAGCCAGATGACTTTGCCAAGGCTGGACACGGCACGATTTTCCAACACATGGTGGCGCTGTACGACGCGACGGCGACCATGGAAATCGTCTCACTGGTGCAACGACTCAAGGATCATGGTGTTCTTGATGATGTTGGCGGTGCGGCGTACCTGATGGACTTGGCCGAAGGCGTTGCTACCGCCGCCAATGCAGCCGAGTACGCGCGCATTGTTCGCGAGAAGGCCACGCTGCGCGAACTGATTCGCGCCGCCGGGGAAATTTTGGTTGATGCGCATCAGTCACGGCAAGATCCGGTCATCACGCTTGGTGAAGCAGAGTCACGCATCTTTGCGATCGCGCAGCGCCGTGAAGCGCGCGCCGCTTCCACTTTGCGCGAATTGTTAGATGAAACCATCCGGACGCTTGAGCAGAATGAAGGCAAGCACGTCACGGGTGTACCGACCGGTTTCGATGAACTTGATGAGATGCTCAGTGGCCTGCAGCGCGGCGAGATGATCATCTTGGCGGCGCGCCCATCGATGGGTAAGACTGCATTTGCCCTCAACATGGCAGAGAACATGGCAGCTGCTTCTAATGGAGTGGCTTTCTTCAGTTTGGAAATGGGTAAGCAGCAACTCGTGCAGCGCATCTTGTGCGCGAAGGGTGGGGTGGACGGGCAGAAACTCCGTAAAAACATGCTGTCTCGCGAGGAATGGCGGCGCATCATGGGTGCGTGCGAAGGCCTGAAGAATTCGCCAATTTTCATTGACGACACGCCCGGTTTGACGCTTTTACAGATGCGCTCCAAGGCGCGGCGCATGAAGGAGAAGCATGGCATCGGCGCGGTGGTGATCGACTACCTGCAGTTGATGAGTTCTGGCACGCGCGTTGAGAGTCGCCAGGTGGAAGTGAGTGAAATCTCTCGTGGCGTCAAGGCAATGGCGCGCGAACTTGATGTTCCGGTGGTCTGCCTGAGCCAGCTCAATCGTCAAGCGGAAGGCCGCGAGGGTCATCGCCCGCGCATGAGCGATCTCCGTGAATCAGGATCCATTGAGCAGGACGCGGACGTGGTGATGATGTTGCACCGCGAGGCGTACTACCACAAGCAGGATCCCAACTGGGTGGAAGCCAATCAAGCGAAAGCCAATGTGGCGGAAGTGATTGTTGCCAAGCAGCGAAACGGTCCAACTGGAACCGTGGAACTCCTGTGGGACAGCAGTTCCACGGCGTTCCGCAACTTGGTGCAGCATGGATCAGCGCGGGGTGTTGAGTATGCGGGTCGTTCGGACAGCGGCGCGGACTATGGAGATATGCCCGGGTGACCGAGGCCGATGCAAGGGAGCGGCGGGGAGCGCGTTCATCCACGGCAATGCCAGATGATGGTCCAGTATCAGCAGCGGTTCTTGCCCGTGCTGCGGGTGGCGACGATGCTGCGTGGCGCATCGTGGTGGGCGAATACTCGGGTCGGGTGTACGGATTGCTGCGCTCGCAGGGGGCTGATCCAGAACTCGCCGAAGAGATCACCCAGTCCGTGTTTTGCACGATTGCAGCCAAATTGGTTGATTACGTTGAGGGCGGGCGATTTGAGAGTTGGCTGTTTCGGATTGCCGTGAATCGCCTGCGCGACGACGCCCGACGCAAGCGCCGCCACGCCAAGCCCGCCGGGGCAAACGAGGTGCTTGAGGGCCTTGCGGGCGCCGCTCCGGATCCGAACGCCGGGCGAGCCGGGGTCGAGGAAATCGGGGCGCTCCGAGCCGCCGTGGAGCGGCTTTCCGCATCCGACCGGGAAGTGATTGACCTCCGCCATGTCGGGGGTATGAGCTTCAAAGAGATGGCTTTACACCTTGGGGAACCGCTCGGAACCTTGCTTGCTCGGCATCACCGGGCGCTGGCAAAATTGCGTGGATTCCTGGAGGGCACGGCGGCTGAGGCGGGTCGAACCCCGGAGGGTCGACCATGAATGGGGTGCAGGCAGTGATTTACCGGATTATCCGACCCGCGGGACTTCCCGCAGTGCAATGCGCGCCGGGTGGCGGGCGTTCGATAGGAGGAACAAGCAATGAGTGACATCCACAACGATTCCCATGATTCCCATGATTCCCATGATCGACATGATCTGTCTGACCGGCACGACCGGCATGGCCTGCCTGCTGACGACGCGCTGAACGCGATCGCCACTCGTCTTGACTTGTCGGCCGCTTCCTACGCTGCGGAGCGTCCGGGGCTGGCTGATCGAGTCTTTGCGCGCAGTGTCACGGAATTGCATTCGGAACAGTTGCCCGCAACGCTGGCATTTGTGGGTGCACGAACGCGGCGTTGGGCGTTGGCTGCTGCAGCGATCGTGATGTTGGCTGGATCAGTGGCAATCTTTGTCTTTGGTGGTACGCCGCCGCGTGCGCCCAACATCATGACTGCGCGCGCCGTTGAACTCACGCCGATGAGTGGATCAGAGGCGCTTCTGGTGGCGTTCATTGATAGCGACACAGCGCTTGGCGCCACTGATGGAGGGAGCGCATTCGATGCGAGCGCCATCGGCTTGACGACTGGTCGCTCAGTGGATGATGTCACCGTTGAATTGGATGAGCTGCTTGCCGCCGGAGGTCAGCGATGAGTGGCGTCATGTTGACGCGGAGCAATGCATGCAATCCGCGCAGATCGCTGTTGACTATCGCCGCGTGCTGTGCAGCGTTGGTGTTTGGCATGATGTCTTGGGCGGATGACAGCGTGAGCGCGCCGAAGGATGACGCAGTGCAGAAGCAGCCAAGCGAGCCACGACGTGGCGACGCCATGCGTTGGCGCCCCGATGGTCCGATGCCTCAGGAAATGATTGACCGCGTCATCGCCGTGGCACGCGATGTTTCGCCTGAGCTTGCCACACAGTTAGCTGAGCAATGCACCAAGTCGCCCGATGAAATGTCGCAAGCGATGCGGCAGAGTGCTCGTCGGTTGGTGGCGTTGGCAGTTCTGAAGGAGCGTAACCCGGATCTCTATGCCATTCGCGTGGAAGATGTACGGTTGCAACTGGAGTTGCGCACGCTTGGTGACGCATACCGCGCCGCTCAAACGGCGGGCGACGCAGCCAAGGTAGCGGCGCTCGGTGTGCAGATTGCCGCGAAGGTTCGTGTACAGGTGGATGTCGATCTCAAAGCGCGCGCCCAAGAGTTGGTGGCCCTTGATGAGCAAATGAAGGCTATGCGTGACGATTTGGTGAAAGAGCAGCGCAATACCGACGCCCGGGTTGTCGAACGCACTGACGCTGTGAAGAATGGCCAGCCGATTCAAGAACGTGGGATGTTTGGAGAGGGCGGTGGCGGAGGTGAACGCCGTGGCAAGCCTCGTCCGGAGCAACCCGCTGCCACGAAGCCCTGAAATTCGTAGACTGCAAGGGTGGAACTTTCACAGCGTCGTTGGGCTCGCGTTGGTTGGTGGACCCTCGCGTTCGTGGTGGGCCTGTGTGTGTTTGCCGCACCATGGAGTTTCGGTTCCGTGCGTGTCGGGAAGATTGACGCTCCGCGCTATGCGGCCTCTAACCTTGAATTGAATTTGTTGCCGCCGTACTGGCATTCATTACCAGCCGATGATGCAGCTCGCATTGAGCGCGTGGCGGCAAGCACGGCGTATGTGCCGGGGCGAGTCCTTGGTACCGATGCACTTGGCCGCGACGTGCTGGCGCGCGTCTTGGCGGGTGGCATCTTTAGTATGGCGATCGGTCTATCCGCGGCGGCAGTGGCGGTAGTGATCGGCACGCTGTGGGGTTCGCTGGCAGGATTTGCGGGCGGGCGATCCGATGCAATGCTGATGCGGACGGTGGATGTTCTGTACGGGCTGCCTTCGATCTTGCTCGTGGTGCTTCTGGCAGTTGCCGTCGATGGAATTGTCGGCCGTGTGGGTACCACACTGTCACCCGGGGCTTCGCAGTTTGTGGGATTGGCAGTGCTGTTGGTGGCGATTGGTGGAACCAGTTGGCTGACCATGTCACGCGTGATTCGCGGACAAGTGTTGAGCCTGCGCGCGCAGCCATTTATGGAGTCGTGTCGCGCGGTGGGCGTTCCGCCGCTCCGGCAATTCCGTGTGCATATCTTGCCGAATTTGGTCGGTTCAATGGTGGTGTACGCCACGTTGACCGTGCCCTCGGCGATCTTGAGCGAAAGCTTCCTGAGTTTCCTTGGTATTGGCGTGCGCGAGCCGGTGCCGAGTTGGGGCAACCTGGCAAGCGCTGGCCTTTCGGAGGTCAATCTGGTGACTAGCCGTTGGTGGCTACTCGCGGCGCCGTGTGCGCTGATTGCACTGACTTTGGTGGCACTGAATTTCATCGGCGACTCGCTGCGGGCGCGCTTTGACCCAACCGCTACGCGTTCGCGTTGGTGAGTACGCGTCAATAACGTGCGAACGGGTGCGCGGACGCAGGGCCGAATGCGCAGCCGTTCCGCTACGCTGCCCCAACTCAGAGGTAATCCATGCAGAATCGATTTGGAATCAAAGACTTCGTGTTCTTGGTTGTGCTCCTTGCAACGCTCGGAAGCGTCTGGCTTTCCATGGTGCAGAAGACGCGGATGGAACTCGCGCAGCAGGGTATGTCCGCGAAGCTCGCGGATATTGAGCAGCAAGTGGCGCAGGTCAACCGCAAGCTGGAGTCAGGCGCTGGCGTTGCGCGTGGCACAACGGCGAGTACATCTGCTGCCAACGGCGTTTCGACGGATGAGACGTGGGCGCGTCCTGGTGTGAAGGTGGAGCACTGGGCAGCACCGCACTGCGCTATTGATCCGTCCACCATCCCGGGCTTTGCCGTGGGCGGAGAGTTCACTGAACTCTTTGAGGCGCAGCCTGCGAAGTTGACGCCGTACATCTCCAAGTCCTACAGGTTCAGGGGAGGGGTGGCAGTGTTGAAATACAGAGAGGATGACACAAAAACAGGCTAGGAATGAGTCAGGAGGAGGTTTTTTATTTACCGTGTTTCTTGTAGCGGCTTTTTATA
>JBBAOD010000155.1:5326-6286 GCA_040401635.1 Phycisphaerales bacterium | reverse complement strand
GTGGTTGATCGTCAAGCGATCATGCAGCCGTACGGACCTGCCGGCGAGCAGGTGGGCGTTCCATCAGCAACGCGTTTGATCACCGTGAATGGAATTCTGCCGCCTTCCGGGCGCGAAGTACTTTCGGTATCTGTGCAAGCGATGCCGGAGGGGATTGACAGCCTCTCATCAATACGCGCCATGACATGGGCGGGACGCCCGATGACTGCTGAAGAACCCGGCTCCGGCGCGGAATATTCGCCCGATGCTGGTGCCACTTGGTTGCCGCTCCTGACCCCAGAGGGCGCGCGATTCCAGGCGGCGATATGTGTGGTGCGGTGAGTGATTCGGTGAATTGAGATTTATCTATCAACTGATGGCCACGCAGCACCTGCACCGCAAGGGGCGGTGCCAGGGCATTATTACGCTCATTCCACGCACCGGCGCTCCGGCTACCGCCGCAGTCATGTTGGTCATACGCTGCGTGGTCTCGGACCATCCTCCGCAACGAACGACTTCGGCGCAGTAAACACCACACCTCTGGCTGCCCAATCCTCGCACGATGTCAATCGATTCCAAGCCACTCAACATTCTGTTCCTTTGCACGCACAACTCCGCGCGCAGCATCTTGGCGGAGGCGTTGCTCAATGCTCTTGGTAACGGCCGTTTCCGAGCCTACTCAGCAGGCAGCAGCCCGCGGGAACATCAAAGGCCCAACCCCTTGGGCCTTCAAGTACTCCAAGCGGCAGGAATTCCGATCGAAGGATTACATAGTTAAAGCTGGAATGTGTTTGCAGCGCGTGATGCACCCATCATGGACTTGATCATCACGGTCTGCGGCAACGCAGCCGATGAAGTATGCCCAGTGTGGCCTGGCCACCCATGCACTGCGCATTGGGGTTACCCTGATCCATCAGCGGGAACCGGCACGGATGAAGAAAAGTTAGAAGCGTTTCGCCACACCATGCATGCCATCAAACA
>JBBAOD010000155.1:0-5316 GCA_040401635.1 Phycisphaerales bacterium | reverse complement strand
CTTGAACTCATGTGCCAATTGCCTGCCGAAATGCTGGAACCTGCATCATTGCAAACGAGCGCACGTGCTTTGTCCAACAGTTGAAGAGGAACGTCCATGATGAGTGTTCAATGTGAAGCGACCGCCAATCAGAACCCGGTTGCACCAATGAGCGTCTTTGAGCGCTATCTGACGGTGTGGGTGTTCTTATGCATTGTGGCGGGCATTGCGGTGGGGCAGTTTCTACCCAATGTGTTCCAGGCGATTGGCCGCATGGAGGTTGCGCAAGTCAACTTGCCGGTCGGTGTGCTGATCTGAGTCATGATCATTCCGATGCTGGTGAAGGTGGACTTCTCGGCGCTCGGTGAAGTTCGTAAACACGTCAAGGGTATTGGGGTCACGCTGTTCATCAATTGGTTGGTGAAACCATTTTCCATGGCGTTTCTTGCCTGGCTGTTCATTCGCCACAGGTTTGCACCAATGCTGCCTCCGGATCAGATTGACAGTTACATCGCCGGTTGATTTTGCTGGCGGCCGCTCCCTGCACCGCCATGGTGTTTGTGTGGAGCCGTTTGACTGGTGGCGACCCGCTGTTTACGTTGTCTCAAGTGGCGCTGAACGACAGCATCATGTTGGTGGCATTTGCGCCGCTAGTGGCATTGTTACTCGGCATGTCAGCGATCACCGTGCCTTGGGCTACGTTGCTGATCTCGCTCGCGCTGTACATCGTCATTCCGGTGATCATCGCGCAGGTCCTGCGCACGTCGTTGATGCGCAAGGGGCAGTCTGCCTTCGATGCGGCCATGGACAGGATTGGCCCGTGGTCGATTGCTGCTTTGCTATTGACGTTGGTGCTGCTGTTTGCATTCCAAGGCGAGGCCATTTTGAAGCAGCCATTGGTCATCGGTCTGCTAGCGGTGCCGATTCTGATTCAGGTGTTCTTCAACTCCGCATTGGCATACTGGCTGAATCGCGCGGTGGGTGAGAAGCACAGCGTGGCGTGCCCGTCGGCCTTGATTGGGGCGTCTAATTTCTTTGAACTCGCGGTTGCTGCTGCCATCAGTCTGTTTGTATTTAACTCCGGGGCGGCACTCGCTACCGTTGTTGGCGTCTTGATTGAAGTGCCCGTCATGCTGTTGGTGGTACATATCGTTAACAACTCCAAGGGCTGGTACGAGCGAGGCAGCGTCTCCTCATGACGTTGACCACAACCCTAACCCTCGGCCCAGCGTGCTTACCCGCCCGCGGCATTGGAAAGGTGAATGCCTGTTCATGACCGGTTCCGCGCGTACCTATCAAGCTTTGTTGTTCGGCAAAAACGTACGCCTCATGCAATCGATTCCCGGCATGCTGGTCCGGGCGGGTTTCGAGGTGGATGTCATTGCGAGCCGCCCTTTGCCCATATGGCCCGGCAAGTCCGTCCGACTGCACTACGTGCCCGGCGCCTCCGCGCTCTTGCCCGCTGCGCTGGCCGCCATTCAGAAACCCTATGATCTAGTTATCCCTGCGGACGACGCGACCATCGGCCTCATCCTCGGCGCCGACATCCCGGATGGGCTGAAGCTCAAACTGTTGCCTATCTGCGGCGTCGAGCATTTCAGTCATCTCTACTCCAAGATCCGCCTGGCCCAGGCCCTGCACGCCCACCGGATTAACTCGCCCGCGTTTCGCGTCGCACATCATCCGGACGATCTGCCCGAGTGCGGCCGGGCGCTGGGCTACCCCTTGCTGGTGAAGGTGGATGCTTCGGGCGCCGGCGAGGGGGTGTATGAATGCCGCACCGAGGACGAACTGAAGCAACTCGGTGCCGCACCAATCAGCTTTCCGGTCTTGGTCCAAGAGAAGATCGAAGGTCAGTTGCTTGACCTCTCCGGCTTCTACCAAGCAGGGCAGTTAGTCCACTTTGGCCACGCCACGATCCAAGCCACGGTCTCCGGTCCCTTCGGCCCTTCGTCCATGCGGCGGTATCGGCAACTCAGCGAAGTCCCCGCCGAAGTCTTCGACGAACTGCAGGCCATCGGCCATGCACTGGGGCTCAATGGCTTCTCTAACCTTGGCTGCCTGCTGTCCCAGCGGGATGGCAAACGGTATTACTTTGAAGCGGACACTCGACCGATCATCTGGAGCGATTACACCAAGTACATCGGCAACGACCTCGCTCTGGCCATCCGGAACTACTTCCAGTCCGGAACCACGCTCCGTCATCCGGTTCCGCGGAACACGGACTACCCGGCCACCATGCATATGGTGTGTCCGCAACGGATGCCTGTTCACCAGTTGCTGCTCAACCGGCACCAAAGCTGGAAATGGTTTCGCAGGGAGGGACTGGGGTTTATGGCAAGGAAATTTGTGCTCAAGCTATTGGCTGTCTTGCCGACAAGCCGGCGGGTGTTTCCGGATCGCCTGTTACATTAGCCGCATGAAACCGCAGCTTCGCATTGAATTTGGGTGCTTGCGATGCATGGCGGTTGCCCTCAATCTCTTCTGGATCGTCCCACTGACTGGATGCGTCGGCGGCGGCCGCCACACCGTCACGCCGAACAACTCCTCGCTGAGCGCCATCGATACCGCGCAGGCGTTCGCGCTGCAGTCGGCGGTGATGAGCATGTCTGATGATTGGAACTCCGCGCTCGGCGCCATGGCCTTTGAAATGCAGCGTGCCTGCGGCAGCGACATGCAGTGCATGTGGGTCACGCAGGCCTTCCTCCGTAACGGCATGGGCGCCTCGCTCGACGTGGCGGTTGGTCCAAATCCAAGCGTCGCCATCATGGACATGCTGGTGCTGTGCTCGCTTGAGACGTGGGCGCTCGAGCACCACTGGGCGGGCGTTGGCATCCCGCTCGAGGCGGGCCTTGCCGGCGCCAAGCAACTGGCCAACGCGCGCGATGCGCTGTGGGAACAGGCAGCCGATCATCTGAAGGTCGCCGAGCTCGCACGCCTGCGCGCGCTGGTCGACGCGTGGATCGCGCGACATCCGGACCAGAGCATCGTGTCATTCGTGCGCTTGGCAGACTTTGCCTCTGACCGCAACCAGCTGACGCTTGCTGAGCGCGCCGATGCAGGCGGGCTCTTGGAGGAGCTCAATGAGGTCTCCGTCGCTGTTGACGATGCGCGCCTGCTTGGCGAACGCGCGTTGTGGTACTCGTCACGTTATCCGTACGTGCTGGGGCAGCAGGCGGAGATGACCGCGCTCCGGCTGACGCAGAGCATCTCGATCCAGGTAGCTGCGCAGCGCGAGGCCATCTTGGGCGGCGTGGCCAAGGAGCGCGAAGCCATCATTTCCAGCCTTTCCGAACAGGAGCGCACGCTCACTCCGGTGCTTGCGGAGGCGCGCGGAACCATCGCCGAGGCACGCGCACTATCCGCGGAGCTGCAGAAGGTGATCGCCGCCATCGACGGACTGGTAGCGCGGTTTGACAACACGCCTTCCGAAGGCAAGTCGCTCTCCATCGCCGACCTTCAGTCCCTCGTCCGCGAGGCTGGCACATCCGCCGCCGAGGCGCGCAAACTCATCGAGGCAAGCAGTGGCTTGGTGCAGTCAGATCGCTTGCCCGCCGCTGCAGCAAGCGTCGAACGTGTGGCGCGTGACCTGGTGGACCGCGTGCTTTGGGGGGCCGCGGGGATCGTGGTGCTGCTCGTCGGCGGCCTGGCGCTGGTGCGCCGTGTGCCGCAGCGTAGGGCGGATTAACTCGTCGCCCATACCTGCGGCGTCACGCGCTGCTTAGGCAGCGGATGGCTGAGTCAATCCGTCCACAGTGCTGAAATGGGGACACTGACAAATTCTTGGTCAAAGTGAACGGTTGAATCGCCATCGTGAAGAACAATGCCGCGCACGAATTTCTTTCCAGCAAGTTCGCGCAGCACGCGAAGCCCACGAAAGTCATCAGCGCCGACTGACTTCGACGACTTCACTTCAATCCCAACAATGCGTCCTGCCTGATCCTCAAGGACAAAGTCCACTTCTTGGCCACTGCTTGAGCGAAAGTGATGCGCAGATGGACGAGTCTTGCTCCAGCCAATTTGCTTGAGCAATTCCATGGCTACAAAATTCTCCATCAGCATTCCGCGAATGCGTCCATCGGTGCGAATGGTGTTAGAGTCAGCCCCAAGGAGATGACACGCAAGGCCCGTATCAGAAATGAATATTTTAGAAGCCTTGGTCTGGCGTAAGCCGCGGTTGGTCGTCCATGCTGGAATCGTGACCACAAGAAACGATGCCTGAAGCAGCGTGAAATATCTCTTGAGAGTGGTTTGCGGAATTGAAATTCCTCGGGACAAATCAGCAAAATTCAGCAGGCCACTTGTGCGATGTGAAATGAGTGAAAGCAATCGTGGTAACTCAAGAAAGCTATCAATGTTAGCCAAATCTCGAATATCGCGGCGCAAGGTTGTCTCGAGATAGGCGCCATACCAAGCGCGGCGGCGTGAAGTGTCAGCACGGCTCATTGGTTCTGGAAATCCACCGCGAACAATGCGATCAGTGAGTGGCCGTGACTTACTAGTGGGCGCTTGCCATTGCATACGTGAGGCGCTAAACGCCCTATCTACAAACGATTCGACCGTTCCTTCTATTTCGCCTTGCGAGAACGGCCAAAGGGTGATGACTTCGACTCGTCCCGCGAGCGATTCTGACAGGCGCGGCAGTAGCATGACGTTGGCGGAGCCTGTCAATAGGTATTGACCGGCGATCCCATTGCGATCGACTGCGGCCTTGATCGTGCGAAACAGTTCCGGAGCCCGCTGCACTTCGTCTAGGACCACCGGACCGCCAAGCCCGCGCACATATCCGTCGGGATTAGTCAACGCCGCGGAGAGTTCGGATCCATCATCAAGAGATTTGTATTCGCGACGCGGACGCCCATTCGCAATCGCGTGTGCCAACGTTGTCTTGCCAACTTGCCTTGCACCATGCAGAAGCACTACTGGCGTGTCAGTCAGCGCAGCCTTGACGGCGGGAAGGATGTTGCGTTTCAGCATATTCAAAGTTTACTAACGACTTCCGGTAAATCAACCACTTGGTGGACGAAAATCATCCACCAAGTGGACGATTTACACAGTCGCCCACCCCGGCGGCTCCGCCTCAAACGTCACGCGCTCATTGGTCAGCGGATGGGTGAACGTAATCCGCTGCGCGTGCAGGCAGAGCGGGGCGTCGCCCACGGCGAGGGTTTGGGTTTCCCCAACAACGCCATCAGCCAGATAGGCCGCGTCGCCGACGATCGGGAAACCAAGATGCCAAAGATGAATGCGGATCTGATTGGTGCGGCCAGTCAAGGGGCGGGCAAGAAGTAGGGCGGTGCCATCGACATCGCGCGCAAGCACGCGGAACTCCGTGTG
>JBBAOD010000154.1:1790-6361 GCA_040401635.1 Phycisphaerales bacterium | reverse complement strand
TACTGGTGTGGATGTAGCGCGTGCCGGCGCCGAGTGCTACGCAACGTGCGCCGCGACCAGAGCGTTGAATGGCCGCGCCGTCTTGACCACCGCGCGGCAGGATGGCGCGTTGGTGCGGAATGCGGTGCTTCTTGGCAACGGCGCAAATCTCTTGCACCAGCGTGTAATCGCTGATCATGCTGCTGTCTTGAATCATCACTGCAGCGCCATCGCCGTGCTTGGTGACGCGCTGAGAGTCTGGAACGCCGGGGGTATCGCAGGCGAGATTGACATCCAAACCAACGCCGATATCGGCGCCCACCTGATTTGCAGCCGTGGTGGCGCCGCGCAGGCCAACTTCTTCTTGCGTGCAGAAGGCAACCACAATGTTCGCGGCATGCTTGATGTTCTTGCGATGCATGTGCCGGAGCGCTTCAATGGCAACGAAGCAAGCCATACGATTGTCGAGCGCCTTGCTGACGATCTTGAGCGGCGTTTCCATGAACGGTTGGTTGAGCACCACATAGTCGCCCACCTTCACGCGCTTCTTGACGTCCGCTACAGTCATGCCAAGGTCAACGAAGAACTCTTCAACGCCAGGCACCTTGGTGCGTTCGGCATCGTTGGAAATATGGATCGGCTTGCCGCCGGGATTCATCACGCCGTGGATATCGCCGCTGTCGGTGACTACGGTGACGCGGCTGGCAAAGAGATTGCGGGTGTCAAATCCACCAGCGGCGTTCAGCCAGATGAATCCGTTGTCATCAACGTGTCGAACGTAGAAGCCAATCTCATCCATGTGCGCAGCAAGCAGCACAGTGGTTGGCTTGGCACCGCGACTGCCGCCGCCCTTGGTGGCGTTGCGCGTGCAGATCAGCGAGCCCATGGCATCGACGTGGGACGTGTCAAACAGTCCGCCGCCCGATTTGCCGAGTACGGTCTTCTCAATCACCGCACGCACGCGCTCTTCGCGACCAGGAATGCCGGGGGTTTCGCAGAGGCGACGGAAGAGTTCAATATCAAGAGTCATGGTGTTGGGGTCTTTCGATCACTGAGCGGCGTTCGTTCTGGTGGGCGGGACGGTGCAAACCTCGGAGCGCGCGATGACAGGTAAATACGTGCGAATCTGTTTCGCAGCGAGACGGAAATGGTAGGCGAACTATGCTTTCGGGATGCCTATCAATCCACTCCAACAAGAGCATGAGCGCTACGCACGCGTTGAAAGCGTCCGCTTGGGCGGCGCGCCCGTGGAAGTTGAGTGGATGCCTTACGGCGTGGGCGCCGCGGCGCAGGTGGAACCGACTTCGCCAGCCGCGCCAACCGCGGGATCTGCACCCACCGCGCCGACGTCAATCGAGCCTCCGGAAATTGTCGCGGGGTATGGACTACTTGAACTCGAGTACGCAGCATTCCGGCGCAGCGCGGCGGTGCTGGACATGGCGCATCGCGGCACCATTGCAGTGCGCGGCGCGGATCGAGTGGACTTTCTCAATCGAATGGTGACGCAGGAACTCAAGGACATGGCCGGTGGCGATGTGCGCGCGGGTTTCTGGCTCAATCGAAAGGGTCGTATTGAGGCTGATTTACTCTTTGTTCACGTGCCCGATGTTGACGGCATGCCGCCATTGACACTGGTTGATGTTGATATTCATGATGCTGCTCGAACAGTTGCCACACTGCATTCGTTCTTGTTTGCAGAAGATGTACAGATCACCGATGAGTCAGCGTTATGGGGTCGTCTGGCAGTTCACGGGCCGGAGGGCGCTGCGTTACTTTCAAATGCAGGCGTCGAAGATGCCGCGTTAGAGGCGCTGAATCACGATGCACGTTGTGTTTCATGCACGCTCGCGGGTGCTGCTGCGGTGCTGGCGCGGCGTGATCAGTGCGGGTCGCCGGGTGTTGAGATATTTCTTCCCCGCGAGGCGATCGGGCGTGCATGGGACGCGTTGGTTTCCCAACATGATGTTCAAGAGATCGGCCGCCGTCGCGCGCGTCCGGCCGGATGGCATGCCTACAACATTGCACGCATCGAAGCCGGAACACCGCTTCATCATGTTGACTTTGGTCCAGAAAATTTGCCGCACGAAACAGGCATTTTGAACGCACGAACCAGCTTCAAGAAGGGGTGCTATCCCGGGCAGGAAGTGGTGGCGCGCATGGAGAGTTTGGGCAAGCCCAAGCAGCGATTAGTAGCGCTGCGCATGACGGAAGATGCGTTACCAACATCGGGATCGCCGGTCTTTGAGCGCGGTGCGGACGGTGAGCCTGGTAATCCAGTGGGAGCGGTGACCAGCAGCACACTGGCACCGATGTTGGGTGCAGCGAGCGTTGCCTTTGCCATGGTGCGTACGGCGCATACGGAGCCGGGAACGGTGTTGTTGGTGCCTGCTGAAGGTGGCCGCGCCACTGCGACGGTGCAGGCTGGCCTTCGATTTCTTCCAGAACGAACGGAGGCAACATGATTGCTGCGTATCTGCAGGAGAGTGACCCGATTGAAACAACGCCGGTGACTGGTAAAGATGGTCAGCGCTCAGAGGTGGGGATGCGCATCTCGCCTGAGGTGGTGTTGTTTGTGGGTGCAGTGGTGCTCACGGTGGCGCTGATTGCAGTGTTCACTCCGTTCTTGGTGCGGATCTGGCGCGACGATGCGGTGACTCGCGGCAATGGTGCATCGCGCGATCAGCAGCGTGCGGCAACGGAGCAGCGCCGAGGCAAATCCGAATGACTGGTGCTTCGGCCGATGCGCTCGGGTTCATTCGCCTGACCGAGGTGGGTCCGCGCGATGGATTGCAGAATGAGAAGCGCTTGGTTTCGACCGCTGCTAAGGTGGCGTTCGTCGATTTACTCTCCGCGGCCGGGTTCCCTGAAATTGAAGTTTCTAGCTTTGTGAGCCCAAAGTGGGTGCCGCAATTGGGAGACGCGGCGGACGTCTTTGCTCGGATTCAGCGTCGCCCGGGCACCGTGTACAGCGCATTGGTTCCCAATGAACGCGGTATGGACGCCGCGCTGGCGGCCCGTGTGGACAAGGTGGCAATCTTTGCAGCGGCCAGTGAGGGATTTAGCGCAGCAAACACAGGCGGCACCATTGCCGAAGTAGTAGCTCGGTTTGTTCCGGTGGTGCGCGCAGCGCATGCAGCGCGTATTCCGGTGCGTGCGTACGTCAGTTGCGTGGTGCGGTGTCCGTATGACGGAGCGGTTGCGCCATCAGCAGTGCGTCGGGTGGTTGAACAGATGCTTGCGCTTGGTGCCGATGAGATTGACCTTGGAGAAACGCTGGGCGTTGCAGAGCCAGAAGATATTGCGCGCTTATATGCAGAGCTTGCCAGCGTCCTGCCCGCCGCGCGAACAACACTCCATCTCCACAACACCAATGGTCGTGCGTTGGACAATGCGCGCATGGCACTGCAGCTTGGCGTTCGCAGCTTTGATGCAAGCGCCGGTGGTCTTGGTGGATGCCCGTACGCGCCCGGCGCGCGCGGCAATGTCGACACCGACGCATTGTTGGCCATGTTGGAGTCTGCGGGCTATGAAACGGGGGTCGATGGCGCCGCGGTGGAGCGTGCGATTTCGTCAATCACCCAGGTCCTGCGCGCAGATGCATCCTGACGCCATTCGCCAGCAACGCGCGTGAGCGGCGTCAGCGAGATAATGTCGTCAGAAACAGTGACGACATGAGGCTGTCCCGGAAGCGTGAAACTTCCCGTGTTCAGTACAAGTTTGCCCCGGACCAGCCATGCGCCGGCTCGATGCGAGTGCCCGGCAACAATCGCTTGTGGAACTGGTTCGCCCCGTTCCTGTGCGGCTGCGCCGGCGCGTTCCAGAAAGCGTGTCGACAATTCTGGAAACATGCGCCAGTAGCCGATCACGACGGGAAATACCCAGGGTCGAGCCGCCATGCGGCGTAGCACCGTGAGCGGTGAAGCCGCACTATCGAACCCGCGTTCTGCAACAGCGGCGGCGCGTGCGGCAAGCAGGGTGCGTTCTGGTTCTGCGCATCCGGCAGCTGCGTGAAACGCGCGCGAAAATTCGGCGGCAACATGGTGAGCTGCCGCGGACCACGGCGCGATGGCTGGGTGAAATGCATGCCCGTGGGTGATGAGCACGCGGCCGTTAGCGCGCAATGCGGAAAGTTCCCCGGTGGCAGGGTCATGATTCCCTTCGATCCGAAGTACAGTGCTACTGACACGCGCGAGACGTTCGCGAAGTTCTGCCAGAAAGTCTTCGCCGCGTACGCCGAACGTACTTGATGCTGACTCCGCAGCATCGCCGTTCAGGATGACTTCGTGCGCGCCTTCAAGTGCTGCGATCAGTTCTGCTGGCTTGGGCGCGGCCCGGAGGCCAAGGTGTAGGTCGGAAAGAATGACAACCTTCACTGGTCAGCCCTGATTGGAACTTGCTGCGGCGCGTCGGGCGGCAAGCTCAAGGAGCGAATCAGGATCGGTTGCATCCCACGGCGCGGCCGCCACTCCCACATGGACGACGAGTGACCGTGGCCCATCACCAGGAAGGCGAGCAATTTCAGCGCGGAGTGCGGCGGCAAGTTCTTGCGTTGCTGATTCACGCAGGGAAACCAGCACGAATCCGCCGTCATC
>JBBAOD010000154.1:0-1780 GCA_040401635.1 Phycisphaerales bacterium | reverse complement strand
GAGTTCGTCCCCCGGAAACACTGCCGCATCAAGTGCAGTAGCGATCCGGGCCATGAAGGGATTATCCAGGAGTATTTGTGACCGGCGATTCCAGAGTTCCACATCCTCAATGCGCAACAGTGAAACAGTGAGCGACTCACGGCGCAGGCGCGCCGCTGCAATGCGATGCGCTACCTGCTGGCGCAAGCGGGGCCACGATGGAAATCCGGTGGGGTCATCCCAAAGACCACGCGGCGCGTGCGCTGCAACCATGGCAGCCAGTTCCAGCCATCGCTTCAGCCAAAGTGCCCACGCAGCGCGCGCATCCGGAGCAAGCGGCGCAACAAATGCGCGACCTTCGTCGATCATGGTTCCGGTGCCAGTGGCCACCATTGCATCCGCAGCGCTGCCGGTGATGATGCGCGCAAGCTCCTCGCCGGTGCGTTCGCGAATGGCGCGCAGTGCGAGTTGTTCAAAGTTGGGGGCGCCCGAAAGTATCGCCTGCACCAAGTCAGTATCGCCGACGCAGCGCGGTGCGCCGGTCGGAACTGCAACGGCATGCACCGCCACTGACTCCGTGATGACGAGTGAAGGGAGGCTCGCAGGTTCTTCTGCTGCGACATCCTGCACCGTCGCTTCGTGGGCGGGTGTGGGCGCAAATCGGTCAGGACCAAGCAGGAGTGAGAGTTCCTCCGCGCTCAGTTCGATCCGACGCGACAGTCGTTCGGCGTGCGAGTGCTCGGACACGAAAGCGAGTGTAACCTCGGTGGGACGTTACTTTTGTGCCCTCCGCGGCGGTATTTACACAGGAATTGGGGGTTCAAGCCCGTTGAAATGCCCCCGTCGTGCGTGAAATTGCAGGGTTTGGGCTACACTGCGTGACTCTCGCCGCCCCCGGTTCATTCCGGGGGCTCCTACTCCGAGAAGCCAAGGCGAGCTGACAGCGCGTGCTGTCAGGACACTGCACCCAGTCGGAACGAGCATCTATGTCAAACGAATCTTCAGGTAACGGTTACGGATCTTCCGCCTCTTACGGTTCTGGCTCGCGGGATCGCGATCGCGGCGACCGTGGTGATCGCGGCGACCGTGGCGATCGCGATGGCGGCTCCTCATACGGCTCCCGCGACCGCGAGAACCAACCACCAGCCTTCGGCGCCGTCGCCGTCGCCCCCGGCGAGCGTTCTGCCAAGCAGAAGCTCACCATCGACTACAAGAACATTGACGACCTGCGTCGCGTGCTCACTTCCAACGGCAAGATCATCTCCCGCAAGCGAGCCGGCCTCTCCGCCCGCGATCAGTCACGCGTCGCTCAGGCCATCAAGCGCGCGCGCTTCATGGCACTGATTCCGTACGCCAGCCTGCTTTCCTAATCGGAAACACGCAGCACACTGCTGAAACAATCACGACGGGCGCCACTTGAAGGTGGCGCCCGTCGGTCGTTTTCGGTTGTTGTCTTCTCGCTGCGCTAACTGCGCCGGAAGATCCGGGTGCACTGTTTCGCAAGGCTACGAACGCGCGTCAGGAGTACGCGTGAGCGCAACCTGCGCAGTCCTTCATCGGCGCGTGCCAACGTCAAGCCGCGGCGCACCCAACTGCTGGCGCCCGCGAGGTCGCCTGTTCGCAGTGCAGCCAGTGCCAAATTGTGATGGCTCAGCGCACACGTGGGATCGAGTTTCAGTACTTGCAGACTGGCCTCGCGGCCGCCAGCGATATCGTTTGATTCAAAGCGTGCTCGTGCCAGTGCGCGCCACGCATCCGGTTCGGCTGCGTGCAGCTTTACACCTTCGGGAATGATCTTGGC
>JBBAOD010000153.1:5546-6403 GCA_040401635.1 Phycisphaerales bacterium | reverse complement strand
TGCCCGCGCCGGTCTCGTCAGTACCCGCTGGAGCGCAGGTACCGCAAGCGTCCGCGGAACGCCCGCTCGCGCAGCCCGTATTGCCACCATCTCCGCCGGTACTGCCCGCGGCTGCGGCCAACTATGGCGAACCCACGCTTTGGGCTCCGGGCTTCGGTCATGTCGTGGCATTTGAACGAGTGGCGGCGCAGGACCATCCCGTGCACTTGATTGAGAGTTCGCCGATCGACCAGGTTGAGCCACGAATGCGCACCATTCAGTACTTGAAACCGGGCGATCAGATTGAACAGCGCTGGCCGCGGCTCTTTGCGGGTGGTGGTCATGAGGTGCAGGTATCCCGTGAACTCTTCAAAAACCCATGGTCTATTGAGGAATGTCGATGGTCGGCAGACGGCGCGACTTTCTTCTTCACTTACAACCAGCGCGGGCATCAGGTGTTTCGCCAGTTAGCGATTGATGCGGCCACTGGGACAGTTCGGATCGTGGCGGAAGAGACTTCGCCGACGTTCATTGATTACCCAAACAAGATCTGGACGCACTGGATCGGCGATGATGAATTGCTGTGGATGAGTGAACGTGATGGCTTCAATCACATCTATGTGATTGACGTGGCGCATGGCAATGTCAAGCGGCAGGTGACGCGCGGTTCATGGATGGTGCGCGCGGTGGATTCCGTTGACGAAGCCACGCGCACGCTGGTGTTGCGCGTCATGGGAATCGATCCGGCGCAAGACCCGTACTACGAACACTTCGTTCGGGTATCGATGGATGGTGGAGAGGTGGTGCGTCTGACGCAGGGGGACGGTACGCATGTGCTGGAATGGAGCCCGGATCGCGCGTTCTATGTAGACACATGG
>JBBAOD010000153.1:0-5536 GCA_040401635.1 Phycisphaerales bacterium | reverse complement strand
CATGAATTGCGCCGCGGCGCGGATGGGAGGTTGGTGACGGAACTTGGCCGCGCGGATGCTTCGGCAATGGTTGCCGCCGGGTGGACATGGCCGGAGCGATGCGCCTCCGTTGGGCGTGATGGTGCCACACAGGTGTACGGCGTCATTTGGCGGCCGTGTGGAAGTGCCAACGATTCATCACCGCGCGCGGTGTTGGAAGATATTTATGCCGGTCCGCACGACTACTTCGTTCCCAAAGCATTTGCCGTCTGGAGCAGCGAGCGCAACCTCACCCAAGCGGGGTTTGTGGTGGTGCAGGTGGATGGCATGGGCACCAACTGGCGTGGCAAAGCGTTCCATGATGTCTGCTGGAAAAACCTCAAGGACGCAGGTTTGCCTGATCATGTGGCGTGGCTTCATGCAGCAGCGGCCACGCGACCGTGGATGGATCTTTCGCGCGTGGGAATTTATGGAGGCAGCGCTGGCGGTCAGAGTGCGATGCGGGCACTGCTGGACTTTCCGAATGTGTATTCAGTGGCCGTTGCCGACTGCGGATGTCATGACAATCGGATGGACAAGATTTGGTGGAACGAATTGTGGATGGGGTGGCCGGTCGACGAGAGTTACCAACGGAGTTCCAATGTGGTGGACGCTGCGAAATTGCAAGGCAAGCTGATGTTGATCGTTGGTGAACTTGACGAGAACGTGGACCCAGCCAGCACGCTGCAAGTTTCGGCAGCGCTGGTACGCGCCGGTAAAGATCATGAATTGGTAGTGGTCCCGGGAGCGGGACACGGCTCGGCGGAGACGGCGTATGGATCCGCAAAGCGATTGGAGTTTCTGAAGCGCTACCTTCAGAGTGCGGTGCCGGGCAAGTGATTCGCTGAGCGCTTATCGCTTTGCTGCATCAAGACCAGAGCGCGCCAGTATTTCCGCCGCCGCCGGGTCGTCTGCTGCGGCATTCCGTAACTCATCGATCGATGAATAGGAATACGCCCAGCTAAAGCTGGGCTTGCGGACCACCGCCCACGTGTTGTTGCCGTGCACCACCCCAACGTAGGCAGGGGTCAGTGTGAAGGCAATCGAAATGATGATTCCTGCAATCGGCAGGATCCACAGGGCCTGCTTTGGCACCCCGGCGCCCTCGGCGTGTCGCTTCAGCGCCTCCACCCAGGTACGCGCAATGGCAAATTCCAGGCTGAGAACACCAAGGCCGGCAAGCACCAGCGGAATTCCGGGACCGGGGAGCACCAAGAGCGCAATCCCCGCCAGCGTGATGCTGCCGCCAACGCCGCCGATCAGGATGCGCCGCAGCCTGCCGTTGGTGTTTGCGCGCAGCCATTCAACCAGGGTTGCCATAGTGACAAGGTACTTGCACAGGCTGCGTACAATCCGCGGTTCCCCCCATTGAGCGGAGTACCCCATGGCAGCACCACAGAAAACCGGTCCAAAGAACGAAACGCAAGTCATCTACTCGATGCTCAATGTATCGAAGGAGATCGATCGCAAGAAGATCCTGACCGATGTTTCGATTTCGTACTACTACGGAGCAAAGATCGGCGTCTTGGGTCTCAACGGTAGCGGCAAGAGCACGCTCCTGAAGATCCTGGCAGGGCTCGACAAGAATTATGAGGGAAAGATCATGGCAGCCAATGGCTACACGATCGGTTACCTCGAACAGGAACCACTGATTGATGACACGCGCACCGTGATGGAAGTGGTGCGCGATGGTGCCAAGGTGACCTTTGACTTGCTCCGGCAGTACGACGAGATCAACGCCAAGTTCGGCGAGGACATGACGCCGGAGCAGATGGACAAGTTGATGACGAAGCAGGCAACGGTGCAAGAAGAGTTGGACCGTCGCGAAGCATGGACCATTGATAGTCAGTTGGAAATGGCCATGGAAGCGTTGCGATGCCCGCCAGCTGATCAGGCGTGCAACACGCTCTCTGGTGGCGAGCGCCGTCGCGTTGCGCTGTGCACGCTGCTACTCACCAAGCCCGACATTTTGCTGCTTGACGAACCAACCAACCACTTGGATGCGGAAAGTGTCACGTGGCTTGAGCAACATTTGCAGCGCTTTGAGGGAACCATCATTGCTGTGACGCATGATCGATACTTCCTGGACAACGTTGCCGGATGGATCCTTGAGCTCGATCGCGGCCAGTGCATTGCTTACAAGGGCAACTACACCGGTTGGCTTGAGCAGAAGAAGAAGCGCTTGGAAGTCGAAGAGAAGCACGCGTCCACTCGGCAGAAGGCATTGGCGCGCGAACTGGAGTGGATCGGTCGTAATCCTCAGGGGCGCATGGCCAAGAACAAGGCGCGTGTTGAGCGCTATGAACAACTTGCTGGTCAGAACCAGAAGGAACGCGCCGCCGAGGTGGAAATCTTCATCCCCGCGGGTCCGCGTCTGGGCACATTGGTGGTTGAAGCCAAGGGTCTGTGCAAGGCATACGGTGAGAAGGTGCTCTTGGATGATGTCAATTTCACCATTCCAGCCGGCGCCATCGTGGGAATCATTGGGCCAAACGGCGCAGGAAAGACCACGCTGTTCCGCATGATCATCGGCACCGAGCAGCCCGACTCCGGCGAGATGCGCGTTGGCCAGAGTGTCAAGCTTGCCTATGTTGAGCAGAGCCGCGAGACGCTGCCGAACGACAAGAATCTCTGGGAAGCCATCTCTGGTGGCGAAGAGAAGATGATGCTTGGCGGCGTGGAAACCAATAGCCGTGCGTATGTCGCGCGCTTTGGTTTCACGGGTACCGATCAATCAAAGATTGTTGGCAGCCTTTCGGGCGGAGAGCGTAATCGCGTGCATCTGGCGCGCATGCTGAAGGAGGGAGCCAATGTCATTCTGCTTGATGAGCCGACCAATGACATCGATGTCAACACGATGCGTGCGCTTGAAGACGGCATGGAAAGCTTTGTGGGTTGCGTGGTGGTGATCAGCCATGATCGCTGGTTCCTTGACCGTGTGGCAACGCATATTCTGGCCTTCGAAGGCGACAGTAAGGTCTTCTTTTACAACGGTAATTACTCTGCGTATGAAGCGGATCGGCATCGTCGTATGGGGCTGGCTGCTGATGCTCCGCCGCGCCGACTGCAGTACCGAGCACTGTCACGCTAAATTTCACCATGTCTACCGCCCGACTTATCGCCGGCATTCCTGCAGTGAATAAGAGCCTGTTTCACGCGGTGCGCTTTGCCGTGGGTGATCCGGCGGCATGCATTGACTTTCTGCAGGACGGCAAGCCGGCGCATCGTGTGTTCATCGTGCGGGATATTGAGATGGGTCGCGCGCGGCAGCACGCCCGGGCCGACGCGGTGTCATGCCCACGGGACTTGTAGCCTGCGGGTGGATTGTCTGGCGACCGCGAAACTGCCACCGCGCAAGCCGTGGCGGAATGCCTGCGCCGTCAGCAGATCACGCTGGTCATTGCTGACCGCACGCTGCCACTCATCTTTGCCGATCACTTGCGGCAGGCTGGAATTGCGCTTGAATACGACGCCGGTATGGGGGTCCTTTCGCGCCGCGCGAAGGACACGCAGGAAGTGGAATGGCTACAGAGTGCGCAGCGCGCAACTGAAGACGCCATGCGAATGGCGTGTGAGACGGTGGCGCATGCCAATGCTGATGCGAACGGCGTCTTGCATCACCACGGCGAGCGCCTTTCTGCGGAACACCTGCGGTTCATGATTGATGTGCACCTCCTGAAGCTGGGGTTCAGCAATCCGCCGTCCATTGTGGCTTGCGGCGCGCAGGGCGCGGATTGCCATGAGCACGGGCACGGTGAACTACGAACCGGCCAGCCGGTGATCGTGGACATCTTTCCGCGCTGCCAGAAGACCTTCTACAACGGCGATTGCACCCGCACCGTGGTGCATGGCGATGTGCACCCAGAGGTCGCACGCATGCACAGCACCGTCCTGGAGGCGAAGCGTGCAGCGATTGCCGCGGTACGAACGGGCGTCACCGGTGAAGACGTGCATCGCGCGACACTCGGCGTGATTCATGCCCACGGATTTGCCAGTGGAATGCCCCCAGCGGATGCGCCTGACACGTGGTGCGGCATGACGCATGGCACTGGCCTCGGCATTGGGCTTGATGTTCATGAACCGCCGCTCCTTGATGTCAAGGGGCCTGTGCTGGTGACTGGCGACGCCCTCACGGTGGAGCCGGGCTTGTACGGACGCGCCCACGGCGGAGTGCGCGTGGAAGACATGGTGATTGTTGGCGTCGATGGCGCTACCAACCTCAACAGCCTGTTTGAGGGGCTTTCTTGGCGCTGAATGATGGCGCTGAATGTGCTGAATGACGGCTGCCGCGCGCTGCGTCAGTCTTCGTCGGGCGACTGCGACTTCTTCCGAGTGAGCCCCAGTTCGGCTTCAAGCTCGGGTCCGGCTGCCTCAACATCAGCATCCAGTTCATCCATGCGCGGCCGATTGCTACGCACAAATCCCTTGGAGGCTTGCTTGCAGAGTGCCTCAAGCGCTTGATGCAATTTCTCATGGTCTGGCACGGAGTCGAGCGCAGCCATTAGGAAATCAATCTGTCGATCAAGTTCCAGTCCGGTGTCGAGCATCTCAATGGCAGCATCGCCAAGTTGTTCCATGGCCCCAACGAACCACTTGTGATCCGGCTTGTCCCAGTTCTTCGGTGGGTCAATGCGCGCACGAATGGTCATCTGCCCGATGGCCACCACTGGGCAGAGGCGCAGCATCGAGAGCGGCTCGCGACACATGACCGCCACCGGAATTTCGCGGCGCAGTGCAGCCAGTCGGAGCCGGCGAGCATCGGCACCGACGGTGGGAGGTTGCACCAAGTAGCAGCCCGGAGTGAGCGGCATGTCTTCGGTAATGTCGGCCTGCAGAATGGTGAGCTTCTTGTTGCCAAGCGCTTCTTGAATTCTTTGCCGGCGCGCTTCTTGCAGCGGAAGGATCACGCGGGCGAGCAGGCCAAAGTCTTCCTTGCTCCGTGAAATTTCCATGGCGCGGTGCGCCAGTCGTTCCGCCTCAAACCATTGCGATCGGCGCAGCGCCGTCTCAGCGCGCTCCATGATCTCGTCAACCATTTCGTGTCGCGGAGAGGCGTTCATTTAAGGAAGCATAGCCGCCGGGGGGGTGCTGGCGGAAGAGCTACACCATGGGACAGTCCGCGACACGCGGCACCACCAATCGACTTTCTGGCCGCGATAGTCAGTCCCGGCTGCCGCGACGGTCGTCAAGGCGCTGGGTTTCAAGGGATCGACCGTGCACGCCGCGCGCTTGCGCATTCACGGCATTCACCAAGATCTCCACGGATCGCACCCCGGGGTACTTGGCCATAAGACCGCTGACCTTCTCGGCATGGCTGCCGCCCCGGTCGCGGAACAGGCGCTTGTACGCCTCCTTCATAGCCTCAATATCCGTCTCTGTGAAGCCGCGGCGCGCCATGGCGATGTGGTTGTGGCCGCGCACCTCCGCAGGATTTCCTTCCACGATCATGAAGGGCGGCACATCCATACTGACGCGCCCCATGGCTCCCACAAACGCGCACGCGCCAATCACCACAAAG
>JBBAOD010000152.1:0-6408 GCA_040401635.1 Phycisphaerales bacterium | reverse complement strand
GGCAGCGCACGCTTGACCGCGACGATCACATGGTCAACTTCTTGGAAGACCACGCGCCGATTGAAGTGGATGTGAAGGCGAAGGAACTACCGCCGCTTGAGTATGACGACAAGGGCGTTGCGAAACCACGCGGTAAAGCAGTTGAGGTCACGCGGAAGATTGCGCGTCCATTGGTCGCTGCAGACGTGATCGCATCGGCTGCGCTGCAGCGCGAATTCAATGCGTACATGGAGGCGCATGGGCAGAGCGTTCGGCTCGAGTGCGGCGACGGCGCGGTGGGCTGGAACTCAACGAACGCCGTGAGTGACGCTGAACTTCGCAAGCGGATTGCTGCGGCGCATGAGATGTTTCAGTCTGCGTACCGGGCGAAGGGACGCATGCCGGCCGAGCGTGATGCAGCGCCGACACCTGCGGAATCGATGGCGTGGTTCATCCGGAACGACCGGTGGAAATTCCGCGACGATGTGCGCGCGGACCGTGCATGGCCGCGCTTTCCGCTCAATGCGCCGTGGCCGGTGTTGCTGATGCTGGCAGCCGATGATCAGCCGCTCCGTGAGCGCGAAGAAATCTGGGCGAAGTTTCGTGATACCGGCGAGATGCGCACCTACGGCGAATACATCGGCGACATCGCGCAGCAATTTGACATGCAGAGCGCGCGGCGGTTGAGCCCGTTTCCGTACAGTTACGGCAGCATTCAAATGATGTGGAAAGATGGCGGCGTGTGCGGCACCATGGGAAACATCGGCGCGCGCACCGAGCGCATTTGCGGCGTGCCCGCATCCACCGCCGGGCAGCCCGGTCACTGTGCGATGGTGCAGATGGACTTCGATGCAAAGGCTCGCACATACACGTGCAAGGGCGGGCAGTATGCCACTGGTGGCGATGAAGTCACCGGTGTGCACGCCGGATGGAACTACGACGACAAGGGTGGTCGGCGCCCGATGATCTTCCACCAAACCGTGGCATGGGGCGCCACTGTGGGGCTAGAGTCATTGGTGGACACCATGGTGATGCGTCGCGCGTGGGACGCGTTGCCCGCGGAGCAACGCGCCAAGGAGTGCGGCAAATTCTTGGCCGCCGGATTGACGCGCAATCCGTACGCCATGGCCGTGGTGGAAGCCGCGTTTGCGGATGCGCCAGACGCCAAGACCGCCAAGAGCATGCTTGATGACTTCAACGCGGCGCTCGACAAGGCGGGCGTTCCTGCGGAGCGCGCGTTGTACCGCGACACCGTCCGAGGGATGGTGCAAGCGCGCTTTCCAGATGACGGCGCGCCCAAGAAGGCCGCTGGGAAGAAGTCGCGCGCAGGGCAGCGCTAACGGGCGCGATGAGAACGAGCGGGAGAACGAGCGGGAGAACGAGCGAGGCGATCGAGTCAGCGTAACCGGCTAACGCTAGCGGGCGGCGCGCGCTTTCTTTACTTCGCGCCGAAAGTCGTTGAGCAGTGTGCATCCCATCAACTTGTATAAGACGCGCGCGCCAACGCTGCCATTCCATTCATCGCCGGATGTACTCGGAGTGACTTCGCAAAGATCAAATCCGATCACGCGGCGGCCGGTCTTGGCAAGCATCTCTAGCAGGTGACACACCTCGGGGAATGTGAGACCGCCGGGGACCGGCGTACCTGTTTGCGGGCAATGCTCGCTGGTCAGGCCATCGATATCAAAGGAGATATACACCTCATGCGGAAGCGCGGCGATGATGTCTTTGCACACTGCGCTCCATGTGGCGCCGTTGAATTGACGATCGCGCATGCGTTGGTCAAAGAACGTGGTGACGCGGCCCTTGGAATTCTCAATGAACTCCGCTTCGCGCTGGCCGAAATCTCTGATTCCTACCTGCACCAACTTCTTGACGCCGGGCAGACGCGTCATCACATTGTGGAAGATGCTGGCGTGGCTCCACGTGAAACCTTCGAACGAATCACGCAGGTCCGCGTGCGCGTCAATCTGCAGGATTCCCATGCCTGGATGGCGCAGCGAGAGTTCAGCAATCAAACCGAACGGGCTGGAGTGGTCGCCGCCGAGCACCGCCGGAATGGCACCGCGGTCCAGGATGCGCTCGGCTTCGCGCGCAACGTAACCGTGCACGCGTTCGCTCGCTGCGTTCACTGTTGCGAGCGCCTTGGCATGCGCCTTTGCTTTCGCCTTGTTACTTGGCACCGCGCCGCCAACCTTGATGATCGGCTCGGCCACTCGGCGCGCCTTCTTTGAAAGCGCGGCGATGTCCTTGGGAATGGGAAGCATGGCGATGCCAGCCTGCCAGACTGCGCCAAACTGAATGTCTTGCAGATCAACCTGCTTGCTCGCCTCCATCACGTGCGCGGGACCGGCGGCGGTGCCAGCACCGTAACTGGTGGTGGCATCAAACGGCACCGGGATCACCACGATCCGCGCGTCGTTCGGTCCGATGGCAAGACCGAAGAGACCGTCGCCGGTAGCGGCGGCATCGGGGTCGAAACCAGCGGGGACGAATGGCGGCTTGGCGGGCTGCTTGGTGGGCATTGCGAACGCAGGATATGGCATTCGCTGTAGTAGGACGAGGCACGGTCGACACCCCGCCTCCGGTACATTCTGTCCCCCATGCCAACGCCGACCCTCCCCGTACTTGAGTTCGTTGCCAACAACTATCGCAACTTCAACGCCCGCGCCACGCGCGATGCGTTGTACTCCTACTGGGACCACGTGGGTAGCGGTGGCAAGATGTACTGGGCGGTGGCTGGCGCCATGAGTTCTGCGCAGCTGGGCATCACCCTTGCGCCAGCAATCCGTGCGGGTCTGGTGCACGGCCTCAGCGTGACCGGCGCCAATCTGGAGGAGTCACTCTTTCGCTTGGTAGCGCATCACGGCTACAAGGACTTCCCCGACTATCGCTACTTCACAAAGAAGGATGACACCAAGATCCTCAAGCAGCGCATGCGCCGCGTGACGGACACCAGCATCCCGGAAGACGAAGCGTTCCGTGCGGTTGAGAAGATCCTTGTGCCCATGTGGAAGAAGGCCAGCAAGAACGGCGACCGACGCTTCTGGCATGAGTACTTCTATGAACTGATCCTCTCGATCCCAAAGAGCAAGTACCAAGGCAACCCTGAAGAGTGCTGGCTACTGGCCGCAGCGAAGGCAAAGCTACCGATGGTTGTTCCGGGTCACGAAGATTCCACGTTCGGAAACATCTTTGCATCGCATGTGAAGTTCAACGATTGCAGTGCAAACATTGTGAAGAGCGGCATTGAATACATGGGTCAGCTCTACGACGATTACAAGGTGCTTTCCAAGGGCAAGGGCGTTGGATTCTTCCAAATCGGCGGCGGCATTTCTGGAGACTTCCCGATTTGCGTTGTGCCCAGCATTAAGTACGACCTGCAGCAGCCGGTGAAGCCGTGGGCGTACTTCTGCCAGATCTCTGACAGCACTACCAGTTACGGCAGTTACTCCGGCGCAACGCCCAATGAGAAGATCACTTGGGACAAGCTCACTGAGAAGACACCGATGTTTGTCATTGAATCGGATGCCACCATTGTGGCGCCGCTCATGCTTGCGGCGCTACTTGAGTGCTGCAAGAATCCGAAGGCAGCAGCGACGATCATCAAGGCATCGCGGGCGCAGACGGCGAAAAGTGCGGCTCACACTTCCTGAATCGCAGTGCGGCAATAGAACTTCACCGCATCGCTCATTGCTGGCTCAAGTGCCTCTAACTCCTGCGAATCGCACCAGCGGATTTGGTGATGCTCAGCGGGCGCAAGGGTGACCTGCCCTGCCTTGCCTTGTCCTACCTTGCCCTGCCCTATCTTGGGTCGCGCGAAATAGATCATGCCAATGTGTTCATGCGTTTCGCTGATGCGGTGAATGTCTAGGAATCGCGGCGCAATCAGCGCACGGGTACCGGGGCCAGTGGTCGGTGGGCGCTCGCCGATCAGCTCCACTTCTAAGCCGCTTTCTTCTTGCGTCTCGCGCAGCGCGGCCTGCTCGGGGTCTTCGTCCAACTCGATGTGCCCCCCAAGCGGCAGCCAGCGATCAAGCTTCTTGTGATGGATCACTAGCACCTTGCCGGCGTGCACGACAAAAATGGCGACGGTGAAATCAATGTGTTCGTGGATGTGTGGCATGGTGATTATGACTCGGTCGGTGGTCGCACGCTGGGTCGAAAGCACGCGGCGCAGGTTGCATGGAAGTCTCCAATGCCACCCACAATGATTCGATCCGTCACCGCTGATATCCGCTCGCTGTGAGTGGACGGAGCACCGCAGCGGGCGCAGGTGCCAGCGATGCGAGTCACCGTGCCCGCCATGGGGATGAGTGCATCAAACGGCGCAAATACCTCGCCAAAATGGTCGATATCGCAGCCGGCAACTACGACGTGCGTTCCGCGGGCAAGCAGTGCTTGGATGGGCGCCACTGCCTCTTCGGCGAAGAAGTGAATCTCATCAATGGCTACAAAATCGTGCACGTGCTCTAAAGCGTCGGCGATGCGATCCACGGCGAGCGCTGGAAGGCGCAACCCAGTGTGGGTCACAAGTTCACTGTGGCCGTAGCGGGTGTCGCGCGTTGGCTTCACCGCAACTGCACGCAATCCGGCCGCATGCGCCTGGGCCACTCGACTCATCAACTCGGTGGTCTTGCCTGCGAACATTGGTCCGCAGATCACTTCAAGGTGGCTATTGGTAGTGGCGTTGTTCATAGCGGAGTGGCGGTCAACAAATAAATTGAACGGACTACATCGGCACCAACACACCAGCGATCGCACCAGTCATCCAACACGCCAACGCACCGGCCACCATGGCGCGCGGCGCAATCTTCGCAAAGTCTGCACGCCGACTTGGCGCCATCGCACTCAGCCCACCAATCTGAATCGCGATCGATGGAAGATTGGCGAACCCGCACAGGGCGTAGGTAGCAATGGTCTCCGCACGCGGCGAGATCGTGTGTGCCTTCACTTGATTGGCCAGGTCAACATACGCAACAAACTCGGTGGCGATCACTTGCTCGCCCATCAGCGAACCAACCGTACGCGCCTCCGCACCAGCGCCCATGAGCCAGGCAAGCGGCTGCAGCACCACACCCAAGATGTTCTGGAATGAAAGTACGGGAATACCCATGGATTGACGCCACTGGGCGATCGGCAGCCAGTCGACATTGACTTCGCTCAGAGCAGCCAGCGGCCAGTTGAGCAGTGCAATCAGCGCGACAAAGGCCACCAGCATGGCCGCGACATTGAGTGCTAATTTCAAGCCATCGGTAGCGCCTTCTGCTGCAGCATCCATGACATTGGCGGTGGTGCGCGGCAGGGTATGCAGATCCGCAATGGACTCCTTGCGCGGGATTTCTGTTTCTGGCAGCATCAGCTTGGCCATCACAATGCCTGCAAATGCAGACATAACGCTGGCGGTCATAAAGTGCGTGGCAACAACGACGCGCGCACCTTCATCTTGTCCGCCAATGAGCACGATGTACGCAGCCATCACACTTCCGGCGATTGTTGCAAACCCGCCCACCATGACGCACATGATCTGCGAGCGTGTCATGCCGGCGATAAACGGCTTCACGGTGAGCGGTGCTTCAGTCTGCCCGAGGAAGATATTCGCGGCGGCCGAAAGTGCCTCTGAGCCAGTGATACCAAGCGCACGCTGAATGATTGACGCCAACACTGCAACAACGCGCTGCATCACTCCCAAGTGATAAAGGACCGCCATCAGCGATGCAAAGAAGATGATCACCGGCAACACTTGCACTACAAAAATGAATCCCCACGCGCCCGACGCATCGGCTGCGTTTCCAAAGATGAAGCGAGTGCCTTCATCTGCAAATGAGATCACCCGCGTCACTGCTCTGGCAAAGAGCGTGAACAGCGCAGCGATCGGCGGAAACCGGAGCAAGAGAAATGCGACCGCAAATTGAAACCCCACCCCAACAATAATGGTGCGGCGATTGATGGCGCGGCGATTGGTGGAACACAGCCAGCCGATGAACAGAATGGCGACGACACCAAGAATTCCAATGTATTGCTGCATGTGTGCTCCGGCAGGCGGTTGCTCCCGCCACGTGCGGTGCGGATGCAGCATACGGATAGCGGACCCGTCGCCACCCTATCCTGCCACTGTGATTCCTACTCCGCGCACCGTCACATTTGCAGATGCCGCCGAAGCGATTCTGGCAGTGGTACGCGCTCGCGGCCAGCGAACAGTGATCGGCGTCACCGGCGCGGTGGCTGCTGGAAAGTCAACACTGGCACGCAGGCTTTCCGAGTGCGTGGTCAGCACCGACAACTATCTGCCCGACTACCAAACGATGGCGGAGCACCTGCGTGACCTCCCGGAATCCTCTGACCTTGAACGACTGGCACAGGACGTGGCAGCAGTGCGCAGTGGCGCTGGCACCAACATCCCGCTGTGGACTTTCGCGGAACATCGAC
>JBBAOD010000151.1:3263-6489 GCA_040401635.1 Phycisphaerales bacterium | reverse complement strand
CTTGGTCTGCAGAGTTACTTCACTGCTGGCCCTAAGGAAATTCGCGCCTGGACGATCTTGAAGGGCTCCACTGCCCCGCAAGCCGCCGGCGTGATTCACACCGACTTTGAACGCGGCTTTATTCGCGCCGAGATCTACTCAGTGGCAGACCTTGAAAAGCACGGCAACGAGAAGTTGATTCGCGAAGCCGGACGCATGCGCAGTGAAGGCAAGAGCTACGTCATGCATGACGGCGATGTGGCGCACTTCCTGTTCAACGTCTGATAATCAACGAATTCAGGGCTGCTGCGACGATTATTGCCGCCGTAACACCTTCTCTCGACAGAAGTTGCAACTGAAGCAATTGACTGTACGGAAGACAGGGCTATCCTTCGGAACCCACCATGCTCTCAGCCAAAACACCTATTCGCATGAACATCACTGAGCCATCGGCCCCAAGCCGTACGACAGCGATGTTCGTTCCGCGAATGATGTCGCTGGGTGGACGAAGCAACGCACGGACCCGACTGGCTGCGCTCACCGTCATCGCACGCAGCTCCGCCCTGCGTGAAGTTGCCACTCCAGCAGTGCGCGCTTCAGCGACCCTGTAACGGATCGCCTTCCACATCCCAACGGGCATCCGTCTCGACCGCGTCCTCAAGAAGCGATAGGTATTCCTTTGCCGAGACTTCATACACCCCAAACCGAGCCATGTGGTCGTTGGCGTACTGACTATCGCAGACCAGAAATCCACCTCGACGCAGGCGATCAACCAAGTGCACCAAGCACACCTTGCTCGCATCGGTGCCAACGCCGCGCATACTAAACATGCTCTCACCAAAGAACGCGCCCTTGAGTGCCACTCCATAGAGCCCGCCGACAAGTTGACCATCGCGCCAGGCTTCCACGGAATGCGCAAATCCAAGCCGGTGCAGTTCGCAATAAACCTCAGTAATTTCCGGCCCGATCCAGTTGCGATTGTCCGGGCCGCGGTCGCTCGCGCAATTGGCCATCACCTGTTCGAACGCCGTATCCACCCGCACTTGGAATCGCCCGCTACGGACCACGCGTGACAGCGATTGCGCCACACGGAATCGATCGTCAAGCGGAACGAGCGCGCGTGGGTCACACGTGAACCACTCCACGCGCCCGGATTCGGGCTCGCACATCGGAAACGCACCGCGCAGGTATCCGGTGAGAACAAGTTCAGGGGTGATCGGTCGCGCCATCGAAGTGACTATTCTCCCTTCCCATGCTCCCCTTTGTTGGTATCCATCCTGCGCAAATCACCCACTCGCGCGAAGTTCTCATCCACGGCGACCGGTATTTCGACTGCAGCATCGTTCTTGAGGCAGAGGGCGGCGGCGAAGGAACCCGCGCCAACCTGCGGGTGGCTGCACATGCCGCGAAGGTGCCACTGGAGCCAGGAGCCATGGTTCGAATTCGGTTCATCCTGGGCCAAGCAGACGAAATCATGGGGCAATGACGGGCGCAGGATGACTGACGGCGCGCACCTGTGCGAACTGTCGATGCCCTGCTTTGCCGCTATGGAATCCATAACCAGAGTTGCGCGCACCGACCCACGGTGTTCCGTGCGCGCCGCCACATCCCTTGTTGATTCCAATCATGCCTGCGGTCAACTGCCGACCCACCAACTCCGCGTGCGCCGCGGCACCGAAGACCGCCGCGCCAAGTCCATAGGGCGAATCATTGGAAAGCCGAACTGCATCGGCATCGGTATCAAAGCGCATGATGCATGCCACCGGGCCAAATGTTTCGTCACGCATGATGTCCATGGTGTGGTCTACATCAACCAGAACGGTGGGCTGAATAAAGTTACCCGGCGCGTCATGCCCGCCTGCCAAGACGCGCGCGCCGGCACGCACTGCGCTGGAGATTTGCGCAACTACTTTTTCCTTTTGCTTGGCATTGACCATCGGGCCAATGATCGTGTCTTCACGCATTCCGTCGCCTTGGATCAATGCGCGCGTGCCCGCAACGACGCGCTCGACAAATGCATCAGCGACTGCGCGTTGGACATAAATGCGCTCCGTGCTGACGCACACCTGCCCCGCGTTTCGAAAGCTGTTTTGCACAGCAAATGCAGCCGCTGCGTCAAGATCAGCGTCAGCGAGGACGACCAACGGGTCCTTGCCGCCCAGTTCAAGAATCACGCGCTTTAAGCCAAGGGCGGCATCCTGCATGATGCGAATCCCCGTGGCGCGACTGCCAGTGAACACGATGAGATCAACATCACTCAGGACAAGCGCACGGCCAACATCGCCAGCGCCCTGCGCGACCTGCAGAACATCCGCCGGTAAGTGCCGCCCAAGTACTTCCGCCCAAAGCGCCGCACAGAGTGGAGTCTCTTCGCTCGGCTTCAATACCACGGTGTTGCCTGCTGCAAGTGCCGGCATCACACACTGCTGCGGCATGAGAATCGGAAAGTTCCACGGAGTGATTGCCGCGCAGACTCCAAAGGGATCATGATGAAGTGCCGTGACGGTGCGCGCATCGGTCAGCGTTTCAGTGCGCAGCGCTTGCAGCATTTCATCCAGCTCTTCACCCAGGATGTCGACGGCGTAGTGCACCTCGCCCTTGGCTTCGGCGAGCGGCTTCCCCATTTCGAGCGTGATCAGTTCGCCCATCCGGTCAGCCGCGGCCTTAAGATCCGGAACTGCGGCGCGAATCCGGGCGACGCGGGCTTCCAGGCCCATGGCCGCCCAGGCCGGCTGCGCCGCCCGAGCGCGCGCAACGATGTGTCCGATATCAGCCGGATTTATGGTCTCCACCGTGCCTGCGGACGCGCCAGTGGCGGGATTGAGCGAAACCAGCGTGTTCGTGGTGTTCAGGGAGGGCTTGGGGGACACGGAGTTCGTGGTGCTCATGGGGACAGAGGATAGAGATTCGTGCGCCATGAGCACAGAAATCGTCACATCCGCTACACTTTCCCGTCTCTCAGCAATGGGCCGTCGGTGACTGACACGGGTCAGGCGCCGCATGGTGCAGGCATTTGCGGCATGACCGCCTGCTCCAGCCTCGAGAGTGCCGCGGCCAGGGTGATCCCGGTCCGCGCCAGATTGTTTGGCACCCCGCGCGATGCTCATTTATGAGCGCGTAACGGGAATGGACTGACGAACCCCTGGAGAAGCGCCTCGCGCACCTGATACGACCATCTAACCCGACCTATCATTGATGACGCTAATGGCCCGTGGTGTAACGGTAGCACAGCAGGTTTTGATCCTGC
>JBBAOD010000151.1:0-3253 GCA_040401635.1 Phycisphaerales bacterium | reverse complement strand
TGTACCAATCCCTTTCTTCACCGCGCGCATCCCGTGTTCATTATCCGTCGCGTCGAACGCTTCCTCCGCTGCACGCGCCCCGCGCACGACGAACACCCACATACCATCGACTTCGCTACTGGCCCGTGGTGTAACGGTAGCACAGCAGGTTTTGATCCTGCTTGCCCAGGTTCGAATCCTGGCGGGCCAGTTCCTTCGGCTTCATCGATGGTCTTGAAATGCCAATCGATGAGCATCCATACACACACAGCCTCCTACTCTCGCAGCGTGATCGTCCTTGCCGCCGGCAAGGGCACGCGCATGAAGAGTGATCTGCCGAAGGTCATGCACCACGCGGCTGGCCGACCCATGGTGGAAGCCGTTGTTGATGCAGCACGTTCGGTTGGATGCACACCAGTCGTGTTGGTGATCGGCCATGGCGCCGATCTTGTGCGCGCGCATTTCGCTGGACGAGCACACACTGAATTTGTCATGCAGATGCCGCAACTGGGCACTGGTCACGCCGTTGATATGGCGCGACCGCTCTTTGAGAAGGGCTTGCTCGGCGAAGAGACGCTGGTCTTGTGCGGCGACGGTCCGCTGATCCGTCCGCACACCTTGCAAGTGCTGCTTGACACCCATCGCAACACCGGCGCGAGCGCAACGCTTGCCACTGCAGTGATTGCCGATCCCCAAGGATATGGCCGCATTCAGCGTGATTCCAACGGGAATTTCGCACGGATCGTGGAGCAGAAGGATGCTTCACCAGAGCAACTCGCCATCTGCGAAATCAATCCCTCCTACTACTGCTTCCGCACTGCTGATCTCTTTGACGCGCTCAAGCGCGTGACCAATCAGAATGCCAGCGGCGAGTATTACATCACCGATGTATTCGAATTGCTGCTCCGCGACGGCAAGCGCGTGAGTGTGGTGGATGCCGTGCCAGCTGAAGATGTCCTCAGCGTGAATACGCTCGAACAACTTGCTGAAGTCAGCCGAATTCTTGAAAGTCGTTCGTCCACCAACGCCGGAGTACGAGCATGAGCACCACGGATCGCGACAATCTCAAGATCTTTGCATCACGGAGCGGGCGCGAGCTTGCGCAGAAGATGTGCGACCACATTGAGTTGCCGCTTGGCCAAGCAGAGACCGTGCAGTTCCCAGACGGTGAACTGCTCGTCAAGCTTGCCGAAGATGTGCGCGGTCGTGACTGCTATGTCGTTGCCAGCACATCGGCGCCAGTCAATGACAGCTTGATGGAGCTCTTGGTCTATATCGATTGCCTACGCCGCGCCAGCGCCCGGCGAATTACCGCGGTCATTCCGTACTTTGGCTACGCCCGTCAAGATCGCAAGGACGAAGGGCGCGTGCCGATTACTGCCAAACTGGTGGCCAACTTGATTACTGGCGCCGGCTGCGACCGCGTCCTGTGCGTTGATTTGCATGCCGCGCAGATTCAGGGCTTCTTTGACATTCCGGTGGACCACCTCACCGCCGCCCCGGTACTTGCCGAGCATTACCTCGCCCTGCGCGACCAACTTGGTGAATGCGTGGTGGTGAGCCCCGATGTCGGCAATGTCAAGGTGGCCAACATGTTCGCCAACCTGCTTGGCTACGACATGGCCATCATTGATAAGCGCCGCCAAAGCGGCTCCAAGGTCAGCGTCAAGAATTTGATCGGTGAAGTAAAGGGCCGACGAGTCCTGATGTTTGACGACATGATTTCTACTGCCGGCACTGTTGCCGAAGCCGCGCGCGTGGTCATGGACGAAGGCGCCACCGCATGTGAATGCGCTTGCACGCACGCCGTGCTGGTTGGTCAAGCCTTTACCCGGCTCAATACTCCGGTCATTGAACGCATCACCATCACTGACACCATTCCAGGCGGCGAACGCCTGAGTTCACTTGAGCACAAGCTGGTGGTCCGCTCCGTTGCGCGGCTACTGGGCGAAGCAGTGCACCGTATTCACCATGATCAAAGCGTCAGCGCCATGTTCCGCGATGGAATTGGCGTGAAGCGCTAACAGACTTCCGATTTCAAGAGGCGCCCGTCCGTTCGGGCGCACATCACTGTTTACTGACACCACCATCACACTCCATCCCCGAAAGGAGACATCAAACATGTCCAAGGAGACTCCGGTACTGGTCGCGAAGAAGCGCGACAAACTCGGCTCGCGATTCGCTCAGCGCCTTCGCGCAGCAGGCGAACTACCTGCCAACCTGTTCGTCGCCGGCAGCGCGCCGATGCCGATCAGCCTGAATGAGCACGCCACTATTTATGCCCTCAAGAAGGGCGCACACGTCTTGGCGCTCAAGTTTGAAGACGGCGCAACTGACACGGTCCTTGTGAAGGACCTGCAGTTCGGCTATCTCGGCGACAACGTCATTCACATTGACTTGGCGCGCGTCAATCTTGATGAGGTCGTCACCGTCAAGGTGCACCTCTCCTTCGTTGGTACGCCTGATGCGGCCAAGAAGCCTGGCGCGATCATCATCCACGACATGCCGCAGATCGAAGTGTCGTGCAAGGTGCGCGACATTCCGGAAGAGATCAAGATCGATCTCTCACAGATGGGCGAGACCCTCACCGTTGGTCAGCTCAAGCTGCCAGCCGGTATCACCGCTGTGTCCGATGCGGACGCTGCTGTGATCCGCGTGCAGATCGTCAAGGAAGAGGCTGCTGCAGTCGGCGAAGCCGCTGCCGTGGACGCGAAGACCGGAACGCCGGAAGTGCTCACCGCCAAGAAGGAAGAGGGCGACGCGAAGAAGTAATCGCGCCTATGAAGTTTGCAGAGGCTCAAGACACCGTGTCGCGAGCAGCATGAACACTCCGATACGCCAGCAGAGAGCGAACTATGAAGCTCATCGTCGGACTTGGAAACCCCGGAAGCGAATACGCAGGAACCCGCCACAATGTGGGTTTCAGCGTGATCGATCGCCTTGCCCGACGCTTTGCGCCGGACGCGGCACCGAAGTCCAAGTTTGCCGGCCTGTTGACGGATGTGGAGATCGGTGGCGAGAAGTGCATTCTTCTCAAGCCGACTACTTTCATGAACCTCTCCGGACGCTCTGTCCTGGAGGCACTGCAATTCTTCAAGCTCGAAGCTTCCAAGGATCTCTTGGTGATCGTCGATGATCTCGCCCTCCCCTGCGGCTCCATCCGGCTTCGTCCGGACGGCTCAAGTGGCGGGCACAACGGGCTCACCGACATCGGTCTCAAGCTGGGGTCAAACTATTGGGCGCGCTTGCGGATCGGAATCGATCTGCCAGGGCG
>JBBAOD010000150.1:0-6524 GCA_040401635.1 Phycisphaerales bacterium | reverse complement strand
AATTACCTCTCAGCAACTCAACAGCAACGTCGAGTTGCAGCAAATGATGAAAACTTTGGGTACGCCGGGTCAATCGAAGGAAGCGGTGGACGCAACTTTTGACGCAATCATGCGGTGGGCTGAAACCAAAATTCGTTCAAGCCGACACGAGGACGGCGCTGCCCCGGCTCGGCCCCCGGCTACCGGCGGCGGTGCGCCCGCAAGCAAGCCTACATCGACTGCTGTTGATACAGGGCATCCACTTCTTAACATGAACAAATAACGATGCCTGATCTCGCCACGATTTACGCGGACCCGACATATAAGTCTGCGAACGAAGCAACGAAGCGTGCCATTTTTGAAAAATGGGCACCGCAAGATGAAAGCTATGTGGGCGCAAACGACGCGACCAAAGCTGCCATCCAGAAGACATTTGGCGTTGCGCCCAAGTCGCTTATCACCACGGCAAGCGACGGCAGTCAGGTTGAGTTTCAGAGTGATCGGGCGTTCAACGATTTCAAGACCATGCCGTCTCGGAACGTGCAGGACGCACGCGATATGGGCGCAACCGTCTTGCCCCCAATGTCGCGTGACGACAAGATTAAGGCGATTCCGCTCGACCCTGCCCGGCCCGATATCCTGAGCGCAACTGAGCGCGAAGCTGCGGCGCAGTTTAAGCCCCCGGCACCCGCTCCAAGCGGCGTGCCCGGCCCACGCACAGGCTCCACGGTGAAGGCCCTTGGCCGCGCCGCTGCGGGGCTGGCAGACACGACGTTGGGCGGCGTTGTTGCGCCTTTGGTCGAATACGCCAACTACAACGCTGGTCGACTGCGCGGGGTGTCGCCCGAACAAGCCCGGGCCGTCGCGCAAAAGGCGGGCGATGTGTTCGCGCAGCCCTTTGGGCGGCTGGCGGGTGTCACCAACACGCCTGAGTACAAGGGTGAGGCGTCGCAGCAAGCGATTCAATTTATCGGCGAGAACTTGAGTATGGGGGTAGCGTCGCTGGCGAGAGCCACTGGCCTCCCCGAACCAGATGTCCAGAACTTGGTCGATACGGCCCTGCTGCTCGGGCCGAAACCGATTCGCCAAGCGGCGGGCAAAGCCGCCACGGTGGCGACGGCGCTGCCCGAGGCGGCAGCCCGCGCTATTGCCCCTGAGATCGGCCCTGTGCCGGGGCTGGAGCGCAAGGTTCAGAAAGCCGCCGCTGCTTCGACGGCAGATTACAAGGCGGCGGGGCGCATCGACGCGGCGCATTGGGGGTTTGCCAACGGGCTTGTTCAGCCTGCCGTTCAGTCCAACCCGACTACGGGCAACCGCGCTCGGGCTGCAATAAAAGGTGAGAACTCGCAGGAACAAAACGCTGCGGCCACCGAGAAAAACCTTGTAAGGGTTGATGAGCTTGCCCGCAAAGATTTAGCCATCCCTGACAACGTGGCGTTAACCAGCGACGCGCCGTTCGTCGCCTCTCGCGCCCGCCCGCAAGTTGCCGGGCCTTACGATCAAATTGCTCAAATGGGTGTTTTGAAAGGCGACGGAGCATTGGATGCGGCGCTGAAAAATTTAAAGGTTTCGCCAAGGGCATCACCTCCCGCCGTCGCGGCATCTTTTAACGCTCAGTTAGAAAACCTTCGCAGCCTTTTGGAAACCGAAGGGTATAAAGGCGCGGACGCATTGGGCGACATCAAAAATTTGCGGTCTGAAGCACAAGCAGCGTGGAAAAGAAACGACGACACCGCAGCCAAATTTTCTCAGGGGTTTGCGAACGTCATTGAGGATCTTGTCGAGCGCAACATGAAAGTCCCGAGGGACATCGACAAGTTCAAAGCCGCCCGTCGAGAGATGGCGAAAACTTACGCTTGGGAAAACGCGCTTAACTTCAACACAGGCAAGTTCGACCCACTGAAGATTGCCAAAATTACCGAGTCGGAACCGGGCCGGTACACCGACACGCTGCGAGGTCTTGGGCAGTACGCAGGCAACTTCCCCAACGCTGTATCGACGTTTGGCGGGCCGTCCGCAGGCACGCGAATCGTCCGCTCCAGCCCAAGTGCAATGGTGGGCTACGCGGTTGGGTTGCCTTTTGGTGTGCCGTGGCTTGCCGGCGCGCTTGGCGCGGGTATCGGCGAAGCGACGAACGCACTCAGCCGCAGCGGGCTTACCTCTGCCGCTGCGCGCCAGCGCGCCCTGCCTGCTGACCGGCGCATTCGCCCTGATGAGCCTTATGTGCCGCCGGTCAATGAGTTGACCTCGGCAGCGGGTAAGGTTGAGCGCGGCGAGCGGGCCACAATGTCCGCAACCGAACGACTGGCGTGGAAACGCTACAACGCGAATCTGGCGGCGGCGACCGATCCAACCTATGCGTCGAAGTTCACGCCCGAGGATCTGTCAAACCGCCAATGGCTGATGGATACGGTCAACAAGGCCCGCCAGAAGGCAGACGCCTTCGATGAGATCGCCAAACGCGCCGATGAGACACAAGCGGGTCGAGATGCAGCGCGCGCCGCTGAAGTCAGCCGCGACCGTATGCTAGACTTCTTGGACGATCTGCAAACCCGTCTGAGCGTGCTGCCCAAGCGGAAACCCAAAAGCCAAAACGCGCTGAGAGATGGACGTTCAGACAGTAATTAACGCGGTTGCCGCGATTGCCGGGTTCCTGTCGGTCTTTGTCATCACGAACTTGCACCGACAGGTTAATATGCTCGACGCCGAGATCCGCAGGCTCCCGCTGGTCTACGTCATCCGCGACGACTACCGTAACGATATTGCCGACATCAGGGCGATGCTGAAACACATTTCCGACAAACTCGACGCAAAGGCCGACAAATGAAGAACTATCTCCTGTCCCGTCTCAAAGAAGCCTCAACGTGGCGCGGCATCATCATGCTGGTAACCGCTGCTGGCATCCCGATTGCCCCGGCCTTGGCCGACATGATCATCACCTTCGGCCTGTCGCTGTCGGGCATCGTCGGCGTACTGGTGCCCGACCAAATCAAGCAATGACGTTTGACGACTGCCTCACCTACGTCCTTCGGGACGAGGGGGGTTACGTTGACGACCCCCGCGACCCAGGGGGCGCAACCAACCTCGGGGTCACGCGCAAGGCGTGGGAGGAGTGGGTCGGGCATCCGGTCACCAAGGATGCCATCCGAACGCTAACGGTCGCGCAGGTCAAGCCGTTCTATTACGCTCGCTACTGGATGCCGGTGCAGGGCAACAACCTGCCCTCGGGGCTCAACTACGCGGTGTTTGACTGTGCGGTGAACTCAGGCGTGGCTCGGGCCTCGCGCCTGCTTCAGCAAGTCTGTGGGGTGGTAGTTGACTCGCGCATCGGGCCGGTGACGGTCGCCGCTGCCCGCAAGACCGAGGATGTCACCAACAAGTTCCTCGACGCTCGGCTGGCCTTCCTCGAGTCCATCCCTGGCTGGCGCTACTTCGGCAAGGGCTGGCAGGGCCGGGTCGGGCGGGTGCGCCACATCGCGGCGCACCTTCCTAACTAGTTACGAGACGCAGACCTCAAACGTCCCGTCGTCCATCTTCCGAATTTCGCCAGGGGTGCAAAAGCCAAAGTCATACCCCAAACGTTCGTCGATCAAGGCGTTGTGCCTTGCAAGCACTGCCGCTTCCTCGGCTTCTTTCAAAGTGCCGTAGTAGCGCCAGTTAACTTTGCAACCAAACCGCGTGCGAAGGGGAGTCGAAAGGGTTTTGTAGTCAAGTTTCGTTTTCACTTTACTGTACCTTTTGTTTACACCGTTACATTACGGTAGAAACATGGTATCATGTATTTCTGAACTTGTCAAGTAGAACAAAAAGCTCATCACGTTCCCGAGTAGCACGAACAGCACACAACCGTTGGTGTATACGCTCCGCGACAAAGACCCGCCGGTGGACGTTGACCTCCTCGGCAAGCGCCGTTGTCAGTTCCTGCTCAGTCATCGTCCGCATCGCCCGCATTATTTCGCGCCAAGTCAGCATAGTGCCTCCATTGCCAATTCACTCAAAGACGCTTTGCTGTTGAGGGCGTCCAAAATTTTCAAATCTATTGTCTTGCGGGTCAGCAAGCGGTAGCACCAAACGTCCTTGGTTTGCCCGCTTCGCAACAAGCGCCCGAGGGTCTGTTCGTACAGTTCCAACGACCACGGCAGCGACAAGAACACAATGTGATGCCCGCCATGCTGGAGGTTGAGACCGTGCCCGGCAGACTTGGGGTGGATCAGCAGCAACGGCACCTCGCCCCGGTTCCACGCTTCGATGTCCTTGACCGTGCCAGCCTTTGGGTAGCGGCGCAGCAACTCTTTTAGCTCGGCTTGGTACTGGTACACAACAATGGTGTTTGCGTGCTGGTTTTCTTCCAATAGGTTGTCAAGCGCGTCGAACTTGTGACTTTCTAACCGAATCGTTTCGCCATCGCTACCGTAAACAAACCCGGACGCAATCTGCTGTAACTTGCCCGTGACAACCGCCGCAGACGTTGCCGCAATGGTTTCTTTGTCGGGAAACTCCAAGACAAATTGTTTCTTCATCTTGTCGTAGTACGTCATATCCATTTCGCAATCGACATTGACTTCCCACAACTGCGGGAGCTTGTCTTTGTAACTGCCCGGATCAAGCACGAAGGTGGCAGGTTTGATGCGCTCCATGACCCGCTCAAGCGCGCCCCGGCGCGGTTTCCATTCGCCATAGTCGGCGTTTGTGCAGACGAAGTAGGTCTGCAAGAACGCGCCTTTGCTGCGCCCCAGCAATGTCTGGTCGATGATCTTGCATTGCCCGAATACATCCTCCAACCCGTTTGATGTAAACGAAGCGGTCAAGCCCCATCGAATTTGAAACTGTTGAATGATCCGGTGCAGCGCTTTGAAACGCTGCCCGCCGGGGTCTTTCAATTTGGTCAGTTCATCGAACACGATGCCGTCAAAAGCCAAATTCTGCGCCGCCAGCCACACAAGATTGTCGTAGTTGATGACGACAATGCGCGCGTCCGAAGCGAGCGCCGCCAGCCGCTGAAGCGGTTTGCCCGTCGCCACCGCAACCTTGCAGTCTGGAGCCCACTGCGCGGCCTCCTGCGCCCACACGTTGTCGGCCACCCGCAGCGGGGCGACGACCAAGAAACGCAGCGCGCTGCGGCTGATGGCGGTCAGCGTGATGCAGGTCTTACCCGCGCCGACTGGCGCAAGCACCATCGCCAACGGGTTCGCCAACAACATCGCCGCTGCTTCTTCTTGGTACGGTCTTAAAGTTCCACCCATTTCATTGTTCCTTCGTTCAGTTCTATCAGCGGCATCGCCAAAGCGTATACGCGAATTCGGTTGTTGACCAAAAGCCATACGCTGATTTCGTAGCCTAATGGGAGTATAGGTAAGTAAGCCATTCGCGAACTTCTTCTCTTGAGTGGAGACAAGCGTAATTGCCTTGAAGGCCCTTGATCTCCCGCGCAAAATGCTCTTGCAGGGGGGTCAATCGGCCCGTGGGCGATTTCAATTCGACGAACCATACCCGATTGCCCGGCAGCACCACAATGCGGTCTGAGACGCCCGAGGTGCCGGGGCTGGTGAACTTGTAGGCTTTGCCGCCGAGTTCTTTGACCTGCTCGACCAAGTACCGCTCAACTGTTTTTTCGAGCATCTCTAGTCCTTTGGTAATAGCGGCGGTCTGCTTCCTTGCGGTCAAGACGGCGCTCGGCAACGGTCGCCGCCATGCGCTCATCCTTGTCGTCTTTGAGCAGATGGTACTCAACACCTACAGGCTGGCGCTTGTGAATGGGCATGAAGCACCGACAAAACAGTTGGCTACAGGTCTGGCAGATCATTTCAGTCCTTTCGTTGTTTTGCGGCTCTGTCCCGTAACATTTGTGCTGCCTCTTGCATTGGAGATAGTGCTACAGCGCTCGGCCTGCTCAAGGGCAGCGCGGAGGTTGTCGGCCCTTTCTTGCGCGGCGTACCACTCGCCGTCTCTCAACATCCTGTCCACGCATCGCAGCATCTCTTTTGCTGCCTTTTCAAGCGGTGTGCGCGGGACGTTGACTTGCATCCTGTACAAGCCCTCAATTTCCCACCGACTGCCAACCGGCGGCTCTAAACCCAGCAGCCAACCTTCCGTCGCTGGACTCTTAAAACGATACGCAACCGGTTTCATTGTTTTTTCTCCGTAACTTGCATCGCTGTCATTGAAGTGACTGCTTGCGTTAATCTTTCAGCGCGGGCTTTCGCAGCGGCGGCACCGCAAAATCTGCAATTGCAGGTTTCCACCCAACCAACTGATTCTGACGGATACAGCCGGTCGATTGCCGCTTGATATTCAGTCAGCGCAACGTGTGATGAATCCCACCATTTGCTTACTGCTGCGATGTCTTTGCAAGACAGCAGCAAACATTCGAGCGACAGAGTCAGCCGCTTGGCGTGCGACTCCATTGCTTCAAGTTTTGCCCGTGCGTCTTGCAGCGGGGTTGCCTTTGCAAGTGTGGTCATCGTCTAGCTCTCCCGCTTTGCGCTGTCCCGTAGCCGCTGCCGTCGCCGTCGCCGTAGCCGTCGCCGTATCCGTTACGGTCGCCG
>JBBAOD010000149.1:0-6541 GCA_040401635.1 Phycisphaerales bacterium | reverse complement strand
CGTGCGAGACGGCGGTCGTCGAGACCTGATTGGCTGGGGTTTTTCCGGCGGGTGCCCAACTGTCGGCGATCGTGTCATAAGCCCAGGCTTGATGCGGAAATCCTGGATGAGCATCCTTGAGTTCGTCCACCTTGTTCATATTGGCTGCATCGGCCCCGGAGAGAATGAGAAGGTGGGACGGCCCGAAGGGTGCGCCCGTTCCAGCCATGAGAGCGAGAGGGGAGGGGTGGCGTTCACGCCAGGCCTTTTTGCTCGGCGAGTACTCCCACACATCTTGGAGGGCTTCGCTCTGGCCGTTTGGCAACTGGCGACGGCCACTCATGACGTAAAGACAGTCTTCGAAGCCGTTGTGTTGGGCCAGGGTCAGGTTGAAAGCACGAGCCAGACCGGGCAGCGGGGGGAGCTCCTGCCAGAAAAAGTCGGCTCCGCCGGCCTTCATTTTCGAAAGATCGAGGGCGTAGAGTGTGGTGGTCGCCGTTTCCAGCCCTTCCCCGGTCTGGCCGCCGACAAGGTAAACGGTGTTGCCGATAAGCGCGGCCGCGCCATTTGCTAAGGGACGGGGCAGGGCTGGGAGAGAAATCTGCGCCAGACGACTCTCCGCCGAGTCCCAGGAAAGCAGGAAGCAGTCCGCGAAGGTGGTGGTCGCATCATTGCCGCCGAGGCAGACGATGCCAGATTTGGTCGTGACCACAGCCCCGTAGCCGCCTGGACGCCTGAGGGAGAAGCCGGTTTTCCATGCGGCCGAGGGACCATCGGCTAGGCGTAGAACATAGGCGTTGGTGTGCCAGACTTTTTTGGCATGCCAGAGATCCTCACCGGGCTTGAGTGGAAAGTTGGCCCCGCCGGCTACGATGAGCATGCCGCCTGAGACCCCGACGTAGGGGCCGGCCAAGCCGTCTTTAAAAGGCAGGTCGGCAAGCGGAGTCCAGGCGGTCATGGCTCCGGCCTCATTTGCCGCTCCCACAGGCTTGAGCAAGGCGGGGAGAAAGCTGCAAAAGACCAGCAAGCAACGGAAGCTCATGTGGGAGAGTAATGGTTAAGCCCCTGCCACCCGAGGCCCGAGGAACACTGATGGGCCATAAAAGAAATGACGCCTAGTTCGCAACAAGCGTGCATAAGAGAATGGGATCACCACTCAGGCCTTGCAGGCAAAATTGAAGAAGCCCATTTCCTCCAGGAGACTGATGAGAGTAAGTTGTTGGGCTGGGGTGGGCGGTAGCAAGGGCGGGCGTACAGGACCACAGTCTACCCCGAGGGTTTTCATGATGGCTTTTGAGGCTGCCAAGTGAGTCACACCCAGGCCGTTGCAGATTTCGATCATCCGAATGGCCTTATTTTGGTGCTCTTGGGAGGCGGCGAGGCGGCCCCCGCGAAATTCGGCAATAAGGTTCTGGTAGAGTGGGGCCGCATAGTTGTAGGTGCTTCCAACGGCACCTAGAGCGCCGCGCTTGAGTCCCTCGATGAGGAGCTCATCCCGGCCAAAGAGGATGTCATACCGGTGCTCAGCGAATTCTGTGCAGGCAAGAAACTCAGGCAGGTCGTTGTGGGTGAATTTGATTCCGGCGAGGGTGGGTATTTTCACTCCTCCTTCAATGAGAAATTCGAGCATGGGGAGGTTGACCCCAGACATCGAAGGAATGTGGTAGTAATAAAATGGTGTGACCTCACCGGCCGCTGCCAGAGCCTGGCACCAACCCACCAACTCGGACACGCCCTGCGGACGGAAGTAGGACGGGGCCATGGCAGAAATAGCTGCAACCCCAGCCTTAGAGGCGTGCCGAGCGAGCGCACAGGCATCGGGGAGAGAGTTGTGCCCTACATGGGCGATGACTTGGAGGTCGGTACCCGCGCACGCCAGCCAAGCCTCCAGCGTGCGCATGCGCTCATCCAATGACATCGAAAACCCCTCGCCCGTGCTACCACAGACGAACACAGCCGAGACCCCGCTGCCGCGAAGGAGCGCGGCGTAGGTGGGGATGACGTCGAGGTTGAGGCCAAAATCCGCATGAAACGGGGTGAAAGGGGCGGCGACCAAGCCGGTAAATTTCTCAATTTGATGTTGGGACGAAGGACGTTGCTGCTTAGAGGCGTTCATAGAGTGGCTTTTTTAAGGGGGGCTAGGGCGAGAGTTTTATCCAAATCGTATATTAAGTACGAAAACTATTTTGTAGCAGGGCCGCTCCCACGGCAAGAGACTAGGCTTGGTCAAAAGATCTAACCAAAATGGGATTCGCAGCCAAATACGAGGTTAGGACTCTAGCGAAGGCGCGGAAAAGCCTGGGGGCTTGTTCCTCTTTTTTCTACTACTGGTTGTTTTCTGAGGTGGCGGGGCGACTCTCAGTCTCTTTCGCGGCGGCCTTGCCATCCATCAACCACGAAAGATTGAATCTGGCAACTTTCAGGCTCGAGTAGGCCCAAGCGCGTTTGCGCTTGACCACGGAAATAGGATCACCGCTTTCGTAAAAGCAAAGGATCGTGCCATCGGGCAGTACGGCGAGGTCGCTGTAGGCACTGGGGCCTGCCTTAAGTAGCCGCCGCACCGGCCAAGTCTGGCCATCGTCGAAACTCGCACTCACACTCACGTTCTCGCGGGCTTGTTTTTCCGTGTCGGTCGTGTGCGGGTTGGAGTGGAGCAGGACCGGACCTGGGGTGTCCTTCGTTCCCGGGTGGCTGGTTAAACCAGCCATGCAGCCGGGCTCCAAAATTTCCGAGGCAAAGACGGGTTCCGACCAGCCGGTGGCACCATCCGGGCTGAAGGTCATCATGCGGCGTCTTTCTTTCTTACCATTGCGCGAACTCAACATGACTCGACCATCGGAGAGCTCGACCGCCGCCGTCTCATTGGCTCCCGAGACCACATCGCCGACCTGCCAAGTCTTGCCATTATCATCGCTGTAGATTGTGGAGGCAGTGCTCCGCATCGACGATGGGGCATAAGAGGTCATCCAAAATGGAACCAAGAGCCGTCCACTTCGGAGCTGGATACCATGCCCAGGACCTGTCGCAATGACCTGCCAGTCGTGTTTGGGCCGCAGTTTTTCAAAAACTTCGGTGATCTCAACGGGCTTCGACCAAGTTAGTCCATCGTCTTCGCTGCGGATGTAAAACGCCTTCATGTATTCCACGCAATAGACCATGTGAACAATCCCATCCCTCCCAGCGATGGCCACGGCATTGTCGACCGTCTGTTCGTCAGGGCCGCTGATGTCTTTATCCGGCTTAGTATCCGGCTTGTGCGGGTTCCGCGGATGGACGCGCGGCCCGTGATGGGCGACTTGCACCGGCTTGTCCCACGTTTTCCCTCCATCGGTGCTGCGGCGCAGGTGGATTTCGATTTCGCCTCGGTCACCTCCCGCAAACTTGCGCGCCTCGCAATAAGCCAGCGCAGTTCCTTTAGCCGTGACGACAATCCCGGGGATGCGGTAAAGGGCAAAGCCGTCCCCTTGCTCCACGAAGAGGCTTTGCTCCTCGAGGAAGGGCGGAGTCGCAGGGGCGTCAGCGCCGTAGACAGCCAGAGGACCAAGCAGCAGGATCAGTGAGATAATTAGACGCGTTTGCATTGTGAAAAGTATTTATATTTCAATTTGTCGGCAAGGGATTCCCGCTGGTCTGGTTTTTTGACCATTAGAGAACCCTCCGGCCCATAGAACTACTTATTTTCAAAGGAGTAGTCCTGGGTGAACCCCGCGCACCGGTTAAGCGGGTGCGGCGGCAGCGGCGTGAGGGAACTTCTTGTTGAACTCATGGTGGAGCGAACCATAGTGAAAATCAGTCTCAGGTTGGAAAGGCGGTCGCGGCGTCAGGGCACAGGGGTGCCGAGGTTTTTCGGATCAGCGAGAGAAGTGATCTGCTTGGGGTTGAGCGCGAGATCGTAAATTTGCACGTCCGAGAGGCAGCCGGCGAGCCGCCAATGCACGCCTTTCCTCTCATCATCGTTGGCTCCGAGAATGACCGTGTTGATCGTGTCGTTGGCGTCAGTCAGGCTGCTCAAGGTAACTATGGCGTCGGTTTTGGCGGCCACTTCCTTCCCGTCCACGTAGAGTCGGACACCAGCACTGGAACTCGCGGTTACGGCCACATGATGCCACTCCTCCGAGGTGAGTGGGTTGGTCTTCGGAAAAAGGTCCGCCCCAACGGGCAGACCCGACTCCCTGAAGAGGAACCGCGGGGAGCCTTTGTCGGGTGATTCGTCAGAGCACAGGGTCGCGCTGGTGCTTTTAGCGGTGTTGTCGGAGATACTAATGAAGGACTGTGGTCCGCCTTTGATATCAGATTTCTTCAGGCGCACCCACAGGGCGATGGTGTAATCGACGAGACGGCCAATCTGGGCGGCATGAGTGTTGAAGTTAACGAAGGTGCCTCCGCCGCTATTGTTGAATTGGAGCACTGCTCCGAGCTTCGCGACCGGGTCCAACTTGGCCGTGGACATGCCGACGGTAACCCACGCGGGGTCTCCATCCTCCGCCCCCACCTTGTCGCTGGCCCCGAGGGTGCCATTAAAGCCACTGTTCGAGCTGTCCACCACTACCTGGGTGGGCCCGTTCTTTCCGTCATTGAGTTTCCAATGCGCCACGAGGCTGGCCTGCGCGGAGTGCACGACGGTCGAAAGGACGAGGAAAACGAATTGGAGGCGGGTGGGTAGCATGAGATGTTGAGGTATTACACTATTATAAACGTAGCCAGTCTCAGCCCTCGGACTAGCGGAATGAGATGGTTAGATTTATTTACCACCGCGGAAGAATCGCCCACAAGTTGAAGTGGCGAGCGGAAGTGCGCTGATAAAGTATGACTAGGGGTAGGCAGTGATATTTGGTGAATGGACAGAACATCAGGTCTTTCATTTCATTGCGAGATTAGGGCTTAGCGGGGGCCTCGACCCAATCGAGGCCAAAGCGCGCGAGGGTCAGCTTGTCGCCGCCTTCGTAAAGGCAGAGAATCGTGCCGTCGGGCAGGACGGCGAGGTCGGAGTAGGCAGACTGCCCTGGTTGAAGCAGCTTGCTCACAGGCCAGGTCTGGCCGTCGTCGTGGCTCAGCTTGATGGTGAGATTCTCGCGCTTTGCCTTTCTCGCGGGAATCTCCACGCCTGCTTTATCGCGGGCCACCACATCGGGGTTGCAAAAGAGCAGGGTGCCGGGCTTGGCAGGATGGGAAATAATGCTGGCCATGCAGATGGGCTCGAGAAGATCAGGATGAAACACCGGCTCGGTCCAATTGGTTGCGCCGTCGGCACTGAAGGTGAGAAGTTTTCGATTGGGCTTCGATTCACTGCGCACCACGAGCATGACCCGACCATCAGACAATTCAGTCAGCGTGGTCTCGCTCGGGTCAACCGTGGCCTCCGTATTGTTCACCGCGATCTGGCCGGGCTGCCACGTTCGGCCCGCGTCATCGCTGAAGATCGTTCCAGCCACGGACGGCCGATGCTCGCCCTTTTGGCCGTAGGCTAGCCAGATCGGAACAACCATGCGTCCGGTCTTTAACTGGATCCCATGGCCAGGGCCAGTGGCGATCACGGTCCAAGCGTATTTGTCCCGATAGGCATCAAAGATCGCGGTGATTTCCTCCGGCTTGCTCCAAGTTTTGCCGTCATCCGAGCTGCGCATGACAAAAGTGTGATCATAGTTGACCCCATAGAGGAAGACGATGTCCCCGGAATTGCGATCCACCACGGCCAGGGGGTTGTGCACCGTCTGCTCCGAGGCGCCATCTTCTTTCTTGCGGGGATTTCCTTCGATCCGCGTGCCAAGGTGCGCGATGTGCCGGCCAGGTTCCCACGTTTTTCCACCATCGGTCGAACGACGCAGGTGAACTTCGATTTCGCCAAAGTCCTTACGCGTGTTGATGCGTGCCTCCGCGTAGGCTAGGACCGTGCCCTTGGGCGTGACGACCAGCCCTGGAATGCGGTAGTGAGTTCCGGCGGGATTGTCAGATTGGAAGAGGACGCTTTTCTCCGGCTCGGTTGCCGGGCCGGCCTGTATCGACGCAAGACTTCCGAAAAGCCCCACCAGGAGTACGGCCAGAAAATAAGAGGACCAAGGGTCCGACTCGCTGGCCAACTTGCCCGAGCTGTTGCCAATCTCGCCCGTCACGGCAAAGAGAATCTTGGCGGAGGGCCTAAGGAGCACGCTTGGTCAGAAGATCTGTACATCAAAGTCTCCTCGGCTTTTCTGTTGGGTGAACGAAGTCCCACTTGGGCCCCACGCTGCCGGATGGAAGCGGACGCGGGGGCTTGCGCCAACGGCCGAGGCTGTCGCCCGGGGTGTAGATCGACGTGACGCGACGTTGGGACTTCGCCGAGGAATCACCCGCACCCACCCGCAAAACGGCTTGTAGTAGTTGCTTGTTCATCCGAGTGACTTGGCGCGTGTAGTGTGCAACCGTGGGAACAAGGGTTTCGAAATAGGGATCGGAATTGCGAGAGATCAGGCTGATGTCCTGGCCCACGCGGAGGCCACGGGTTGCGAGGTAGCTGGCTACTGTGAAATACGTCTGCGAGTTGAGGATGAGCCAGCCGGTTGGAACTGGATCCTGCTCAAGCAGC
>JBBAOD010000148.1:4867-6545 GCA_040401635.1 Phycisphaerales bacterium | reverse complement strand
GCCGTCCCCGGAGTCACCATCAAATTTCCGCGCCGCAACGCTGCAACAACATCCATTGGTGCGTAATTGCGCGCTTCCATCTTGGCGGGATCAAGGTAGATCATCACACTGCGATCACGTCCACCAACTACCACCGGCGCAATGCAGCCCGGAACAGCGCCGAGCATGTTGCGCACATTGATGCGCGCAATGTCCTTCTGGCGCGCATCGTCCATAGAAAGGTTGGTCACCGTCAGAATGCCAACTGGCATGGTTCCCGTTGCATCAAACGGCAGCGCCACTGGCGGCAGCGTGTTGGGCGGAAGATTTGGCAGCGCACCCAACGCCAACGAGTTGGTCAGCGTCAACGCCTCATTTTGATCAATGTCGTCGCGGAAATACACCTTGACAACACTGACTCCAGGAACTGAGCGCGACTCAACAAGGCGTGCGCCCGGCGCCTGATTCACCCATCGCTCAATGCGATTGGTGATGGTCTTCTCAATCGACGAAGCCGGCATGCCCGGGTAGTACGTGAGTACCTGCACCGCTGGCGACTTGAACACCGGCAGAATGTCCACCGGAATCCGCGTCAACGACAGAATTCCCAGGATCGCTAGCACCAACGCGAACGCCGCCACCACGTACGGATTTCGGACGGAAAGGCGAATCAGCCACATCGTGCGTCGACCTCAGCTCGGGATCGGCACACGGCCGCGTTGAAATGTTGCTCCACGGGCTGCAGTCTAGCGATTTACCAAGAACAATCAGTTGGTATTTCGGTCGGCGCCTCCTAGGCTATGCGCTGTGACTTTCCGCCCAACTGCCACTTCTGCTGTGCTCGCCGCCCTGCTTCTGGCGGCATCGGCACATGCAGACACGCCGCCCATCGTGCGCGCGCCGCAGGATGAAATCATTTATCAAATCATGCCGATCGCCTGGCGCGACTCCAACCTCGACACCGTGGGCTCGGTTGCCACGCGCTTTGGCGATTTCGGCGGTCTCGCCGCTACGGAGAGTCTCGACTATCTGCAGTACCTCGGCGTGACGATGGTCTATCTGCAACCGATCTTTCCGTCGGCGGCGTACCACGGGTACCAACACGGACCCGCTGATCAACTCAACTCGCGCTTCGGCACTGAGGCGCAGTTCTTGGCATTTGTGGATGCGGCCCATGCGCGCGGAATCAAGGTGATCCTGGACTTTGTTGCCTACGGAATCAGTCAGAACTCGCCGTACTACGCGTCGGCGTATGGAAATCCCTCCAGCACCTACGACCCGTGGCTGGCGTTCACCAATGCCGCCAACACGTCATATGTCGGCTCGCTCTACACCACCTGGAACGGCGGGCAGGTTGGCTTCATTCACTGGAACCTCGCCAACGCGGCCGCCGTGAATACCGTCACCAACTGGGCCAAGAAGTGGCTTGACCCAAACGGTGACGGCAACACTGCCGATGGCGTTGACGGATTCCGACTCGACCACGCCTGGGCGAGCGGCGGCGAAGGCTGGGGCGCCAACATCACCTTCTGGGAAACGTGGTGCACCGCATTGCGCACGGTGCGTCCAGACGTCTTCATCTTCTGCGAGCCATCGGATTGGGGCAACTACGGCACCGATCTGCTCACCACCAACGCCTTCAATGCGGTGATCACCAAGCCGTGGCAATTTGCCGCGCGTTCGGCGGTCACCAACCGAA
>JBBAOD010000148.1:0-4857 GCA_040401635.1 Phycisphaerales bacterium | reverse complement strand
CACCGTTGCCGCGGTGCCTGCAGGAAAGTTCATCGTTGCGCAGACCAGCGACCACGACGCCAACCGACTTGCCTCTGACTTCGGCAGCAACAATGCTCGCCAACTGCTTGCCGCTGCAATCCTGTTTACGCAGCCGTTCACGCCGAACATCTACTACGGCGACGAAATCGGCATGAAGGGCACCAAGGCGGGCGGAACCACCGACGCGAACGACATCCCCATGCGCGAGCCATTCAAGTGGCAAGCCGTCGCCGGCGCGCCCATGACCAACTATGCGGCGGCCGTTACTGGCACGCCACCTCCTACATACTCCGCCAACAATGACGGACGCAGCGTGCAAGAGCAAAGAGGCGTGGCGGGTTCGATCTTAGAGACGTATCGGTCGCTCATTGCCGTCCGTAAAAACTCAGTAGCACTGCGGCGTGGTGCGTATCTCCCGGTTACCTGCCCAAACACTGGTATCTACGCATTTGTGCGCAGCGATGCGACGGAGACCGTGCTGGTAGTCATCAACCTCAACTCCAGTTCCGCAAGCAGCACCATTGATCTCAGCGCGTTCACAGTGCCTGCAACCGGCACCGTTCCAACGAGCCTGGAAAACGGCACAACACTTCCAGTCATCACCGCGTCCAACAAGGCTGCGTATCCCGTCTCGCTCGCCGCACGTTCGTGGTTTATCGCGCGCGCCGCGCTTTCCATTCCGCAGGTGGTGACGCATCCGGACATCGATGGCCGCTCGCTACCAACTGACGCGGGCGCCGCCGCACTGCGTGCAACGCAAGTATGCCTCTCCTCGTTTGCAGACAACGTTGGCGAACTCAATCAGCTCTTTGCACGCGCTGACGGCGACGCGCTGCGCGTTTCCATCACCGGCAACCTGCCGCAAGATGGCACCTCGCTTGATCTCTTCATTGATATCGATCCGGGCGCAGGCACTGGGCAAAATCGCCTTGTGACAGCGCACATTCCTTCTCCACCGGGTGGCTTGGCGCCACTTGATGGCACCACCTTTGACGCTGGCTTTGCGCCCGACGCGCTCTATTACGTCAACACCGTTGGCTCGCTGGTGTATGTCGATCGCGTGAACCTGCCCAGTGCGGGCACGCTTGCCACGAAAGACTTCCTTGGTACTGTCGCACTGAATTCGGGGCGCGGCGTACTAAGCGCTGGTGGAAATCCAAACAACGTTGAAGTTGGGTTTGACAACACCAACACCGCCGGCATCACTGCTGCAAGTGTTGCCAATGCTGCCACCGCCACCACGGGCATCGAACTTCGCATTCCATTTGCAGACCTTGGACTTGCTGCTGACTTCGCAGGAACGGTGGCGCTCACTGCGTTCATTGAACGCGTTGACGGCACCGTCTCTAACCAGTGGCTCCCTGCCCTACCCGCAGGAAGCGGCGACCTTGGCATCGCCCCCAATGCAACCAACATCGCTGGCACGCAACACTTGACCGTGTTCCTCGGAGCGATAGCCGACCTCAACGGCGACGGATCCGTGAACGGCAGCGACCTCGGCATCCTGCTTGGTAACTGGGGACCAACCCCACCTGGCTCCGGCATCGCCCTTGGCGACCTCAACCGCGACGGCATCGTGGACGGCGCTGATCTTGGCCGGTTGCTCGCGCAATGGGGCATAAACGGCGGGTGATCGGGCGAACGAACGGTCTCAATTCCCCAGCCTGCCGAATAATCTTTGCCTGCGTTTGATGAGAACCCTCATTTAAACGCGTGAATCAAGCATTATTGCAAACATAACCCGATCTGAAAAAATCGCGACATTTCTGATGGTCGGCGCCTCTGCTTTGCGTTTGTATCTATGGCAGGCAAGCTTGTAGCAAACCTGGATTTTCTAAACCCGCCAACCCTTTCGGCGTATTTCAGACCCTTTCAAACCGGAGCCTCTCATGAAGCTATCTCAATCAATCGCTGGAACGGTTGCACTTGCCTCCGTTGCCTTTGCGGGCAACGCCTTTGGGGCGTTTAGTACTTTAATTCCATTTACCGATTTCAATAGTTACACCACCGGGTCATTATCTGGTCAAGATAGTTGGTCGTTGGCTGGCGGCACAACAGCGAATTACCAAATTCAGACTGCAGTTACCGCTGGTTCTACAGGCCAGGCTTTGGCCATAAATCAGGATACCGGTTCAACTGCAGCGGCATATTCCAGAGATGCTTACAAGGCTTTCACTGCATCATCCTGGACAAATCGGATTGCCGGTTGCAATACCGCAGTATTTACGTGGGACATGTACGTGCCAGCCGGAGGAACTTCAACCAACACCATGGGCGCGGAGATTGAAAATAGTAGTTACTACTCACTGGGCGGTATTTACATCCAACCAAGCAATGGCCAGGTTTACATAAGAGGGAAGACTGCGAGTGGAACTGGATACGCTTCTAACTACTCAATAACGGGCTCATTCGTCACTCTTGGTGCCTGGAATACATATTCAGTGGCGTACAACTCGGTTACCAAGGTTTCCCGAATGTCTTGGACTGATAAGACAGCTGGAAATGTTTACTCCGACCTGACTCTCTATTCGGCGTACACGCCTGTTGAAATTGACTTGAATGCGGTGACGTACAGCGCCACTACTGTTGCAAATACCGTCTACTACGACAACGTGAGCGTATATGCCACGGTCCCGTCCCCAGGCGCAGTTGCATTGATTGGCTTGGCTGGCCTCGTGGGCCGTCGCCGACGCGAAGGGAACAAACGCGCGTAATCGAGCATGCACTCACTTTGCATTCCCTTACGACATGAAGTGTTCACCTAAAACTAGGGTAAATGATAATCAAGACTCCCCGGACACGTGTCTGGGGAGTTTTTTAAGCTCTTATTTGCGCGCAGCACCTGATCAACCACTGCCGGAGAAATCATGAACACCACAGCAGTTCTTCTGGCCCTGGCAGTCGCAAACAATGCGCTTGCACAACAGTGGCATCAAGCCACCGGCACTGCCTCGCTCAACATGCAGTCGCTTCTTGCGCGCAACGGATTTGTCTTCGCAGGCGGAGCGACCGGCGCGTATCGGTCGAGTGACGCCGCGGCAAGTTTCGCCGCATCAAACTCTGGCAACGATGCGGTCGGTCCAACGCGTGGCTATGCGTTCGATGACACCTACGTCTATTCATGTACGAGCCAAGGCGTCTTTCGAACCGCCAACAACGGCACCACATGGATCGCGAAGAGCAGCGGTATGAGCACCGTACTCACGAGCGGCATTGTTCAAGCAAGTGGGCACATCTTCGTCGTCGGCACGGGCGGCGTGTTTCGTTCCGACAATCACGCCGATAGTTGGGTTGCCGGCGGTCTTGCCGGCGTCGACGTTCGTTGCATTACTGCCATCGGAGACACGCTCTTTGCTGGCACGAATGGCTCGGGCATTTACCGAAGCATTGACTGGGGCGCCACGTGGACAGCAGTAAACACCGGGCTCACCGCAACCAACATCCGCGCGCTTGAAGCAAGAGGCACCACGCTGTTTGCGGGCGGCCAGGTCGGAACCGGCGTGTACCGCTCCACCAATCTGGGTGCAAGCTGGACCCTGCTCGCGGGCGGCTTGCCCTCGGGCTCCTACCGCGGATTTGCGAGCAGTGATCAGTTGATCGTTGCTGGATCCTTCGGTGCTGGCGTCTTCTATTCCGTCGACAACGGCGCACGATGGGTGGCGATCAACTCTGGGCTGACCGATTTGACCGTGTTCGATCTTGAAATTCAGGCGGGGTACATCGTTGTCGCCACCAACACACAAGGCGTGTTCCGGTTTGCGCTCTCCAACCTAACGGATCTGAGCGGTGATGGATGCGTGAATGGCCCCGACCTCGGCATCCTCTTGGGTGCATGGGGCTCATGCACCGGGTGCAGTTCCGATCTCAACGGCGACAACTCAGTGGAAGGCAGCGATCTTGGTCTGCTGCTTTCAAACTGGGGTATGTGCGGGTAACTGCACCCGCGCCACGCTTCGGCGATGCACAGCGAATGCCACCGCCGTTGTAGGCTCATTGCATGGCACTCAACGCTCGCCGTCTTGGACTCCTCGCCTATCTTCCACTTCTCATGTTGGCTATGACAGGCGAACCAACCTCGGTGATTGCTGCGCCGCGCGACGATGCTGATGCAATCGCACGTCAGGAGCAACTGATCAGCCGCGTCCGCGACGCAAAGGGCGCGGTGCCCGTGGTGTTTGTCGGCGACAGCATCACGCAAAGTTGGGACGCGCCCGGTAAAGAAGTGTGGGACACACTGCTGGCGCCGCTTGGAGCGATGAACCTTGGTAACAGTGGCGACCGCACCGAGAACGTCTTGTGGCGACTTCAGAAAGCGCCGCTCACGCCGCTCAAGCCGCTTGTGATCGTCCTCCTTATCGGCACCAACAATGTTGGACACGAAAAGAGCACCGCGTCCGAAACGCTTGCTGGAATCCAGCGCGTGGTGGCGACACTCCGTTCGCAATGCCCGGACGCCAAGATCGTGCTCATGGCGGTCTTCCCGCGCGGCGAGCACATCAACAACATGCGCGGCGATCTCCTGCAGGTCAACCAAGCGCTCGCCGCCGATCCGCAGCCGGGCGTGACCCTGGTTGACATCGGCACGCGTTTCATTGAGCCAAACGGCGACATTCGAAAAGAACTGATGCCGGATGCCCTGCACTTGTCACCAGCCGGCTATCGCATCTGGGCCGAGGCAGTGCTACCGCTCATCAACGCACCGAAGGCCAACTGACGGCATTGCCAGACCGTCCGCTTGGCACTGCCTTCCGGCGCCACCGCGGACACCAACTTTGCGCCAAAGGCCCTCAATGCGATAAATTTCACTTATCGCCGCAAAATTGAACCTCATCCAAG
>JBBAOD010000147.1:938-6580 GCA_040401635.1 Phycisphaerales bacterium | reverse complement strand
TCCAGCCGGCGGGTTCTTTACGGTTGCCAACTATCGCGGTGCCTTCAACGACACTGAGAACTGGCTCTGTGGTTGGACTGCTGCTTCGCAGTACGGCTACACCACTTCGAACTGTGGTGTTGCTTGCCCGGCCGACTTGAACGGCGATCACAACGTCGGTGGTTCTGACCTTGGTGCACTCCTCGGTAACTTCGGCGGATCTGGCTCAGGCGACCTCAACGGCGATAACGTCGTGAACGGTTCTGACTTGGGTCTCATGCTAGGTGCATGGGGACCCTGCCTGTGACAGTGACTGGTTTAGTCACGAATAGAGTTGCATGACTCAGGGGCGTCTGGTGGAGGAGAGTTACTCTCCACCAGACGCCTCTGCCTTCTTTGCTAGTGATCCATGAACATGTCGAACACACGAACCTTCAGCCTCGCGACTTTGGCCCTCGCAGCCCTGGCTGCGCTGCCCGCAGCGTGTTCTTCGGGGGGCAGTCAGGCTCCCGGGGCTCATGGAGTGGCTGAATCCACCGGCAGCGTGAAGGCCTCAAGCTCCACCGTGGCGCCGTCGGCGGCGTTCACGGCATCGCGCGCTTCACTGCTTGCGACTGCGTTTGCCGGTGTTTCAAAGATGCCGCTCGATCCGCATGAGCGCGATCGCGCGCGCATTCAAGAGTCGGTAGTGAAGGCGTGCATTGAGCTTGACTTGCTGGACCTTGCGGCGCAATGTGCTGATCAAATGCAAGGTTGGCGTCAAGGCAATGTCATTGCGCTGCTTGGTCAGCGCTATGCCGATCTTGGCAAAGGCGATCAGGCGCGCGAGTGCGCTCGCCGCGCCCTCTTGGTTCCGCCAGGCGAAAGTACGTGGGGTAGTGACATCGTTGCAACCGAGGTAGCCAAGATCTATGTGAAGCTTGGGGATGAAAGCAAGGCATATGCCACTGTTGCAGCTGGCCTGCAAGCAGAGCGCGGCCGCATTGAAGCAGAGCGAATCGCCAAACTTCCGGAAGCGCAGCTGGACACGCAAGCGGATATGTTTGATAAGGCCATTGCCACTCAGAACTTTGACCTCGCCCGCGGCGGGATCGATGGATACTTGGCGTGGCTTGACCGAGTCATTGATCATGCGCCTCGCCGCGAGCGTGCGTTGAAAGCCTTGAGTGCGGCGTTCCCGGGGTTGCCGTGGGATCTGCAGGTGCGGTGCAACGTGCAGTTGGCCGACGTCCTCTTTGCGCACGGCTACAAGGAATTGGCAACGTTGCAAGTGGACCGAGCCTCGGAACTGTTTCGTGCAACGGTGTTTCTTCCAGAAGACACTGCACCGCTTGGGGTAGTGGTTGCCAAGGCTCGTATTCGCATGGGTGATGCGAATGCCGGTCGTACCGAGTTGCGGCGATTGCGCTCCGAATACGAGGCGCGCGCCGAGACCATTGTGAATTTGCGCCGAGCGGCATCATGGCGCGCACTTGCCGAGGGGTACCAATTGCTTGGTGATACGGACGACGCGCGGCACTGCTATGCGGCGGCGCTTGATGCTGGAGCGATCAACCCCAACGCGCGTCCGCGTGCCGAAGATCTGTCAGCCACCTGTGTTTCGATGGCAGTGTCAGGCTTTATGCCTCCCACGGAGTTACTCCTCCGCATCGAAATCATACGGGCCGGTCTGGCAGATCCATGGTGAATCTGAGCAGGGCTGCGGTTACTTCGGTGGTGATGGCTTGCTCCGTGACAAGCATGGCGGTGGCACAGGCACCGGCCGGGGGTTCTATTCGCGGAGTGGTGTATGACAAGGAATTCAACGCGCCAATCAGCGGCGCAACTGTGAGCGTGCTTGGGTTGAAGGCCAAGGTGACCACGCGCGAGAACGGCTCGTACATCTTGCCGAACATTGCACCGGGTGCTTACACGCTGGTGATCACCAAGGACGGCTACACGCGCGAAGTGAAGGCGAATGTTCCGGTGGCTGCGGGGCAGCTGGTGGATGCGGATGTCACTATGGCCGGCGAGTTTGAGGACATGGAAGAGTTTGTTGTGCAGGACGTTGACCTCGGCAAGGAAGCGCCGGAGCGTCAGGACCTGGTGGTGCCAACCAACTTTGAACCGTACGTCATTATCCCACCGATTGAATTTAGTTTGCGCCTTGAAGCTCCGCAGTTGCTCGACACTATTGGCGTGGAGATGATTTCGCGCTCCGGTGCAGGTGATGCGGCGGCGGCGTTGCTCATGGTGCCTGGTGCAACCCTGCAAGATGGCAAATACGCGGTGATCCGCGGATTACCTGACCGCTACGTGGCCACGCTGTTGGAGGGCATTCGCTTGCCCAGTGCGGATCCGAATAAGCGTGCAGTGAAGTTGGACCAGTTCCCCAGTGCGGTTATTCAGGGCATTCAGGTCAGCAAGAACTTCACTCCGGATCAGCAAGGTGAAGCATCGGGCGGCGCCGTCAACCTCTCGTTGAAGGCCTGCCCGGACGAGTTCTACTTCCGCGTGCAGACGCAGGTGGGCTTCAATTCGCAGGTGAAGGACGGCGAGTTTCTGAATTACAAGGGCGGCGACCTTGGATTCTGGGGGAGCAACGATGTGCTCTCTACGCATCCGGATCAGAACGGTGAGAGTTGGCCCAACAATCCAACTTCGACCGAGGAAGGCGCAGCGCCGCTCATCTACAAATGGCAGACCGCGCTTGGTAACTCGTGGGAAGTGGATGATGGCGTCAAGGTCGGCGCGTTCGGAAACTTCTTCTACGAACAGGATGCATCGGCCTACGACCACGGTCAGTTGAACTCCTTGGAGCAGGCCGGACCTGGAACCGCCATCGTTCCGGAGCAGTACGGCGTTGGCGACAATTTCAAGACCGAACTCTATGACGTCACTCAGGGAACTTCCTCCATTCAGTGGGGCGGCATGGGCTCATTTGGTATTGAGACGGAGGAGCACAAGCTTGGCGCAAAGTTCTTGTACACGTTGCTTTCAGAGAATCAAGCGATTCGGCTGATTGATACGCGCGGCAAGGACTATTACTTCCCTGGCTACAACCCCGATGACCTGAACGGTGTTGGACACGATCAACCGGATGCTGCACCGTACAACCGGCTGGAGACGCTTGACTACAGCCAGCTGAGCACTGAATCGGTGATTCTCAGTGGGCAGCACAAGCTCAGTTTCCTTGACCCGAGCAGCGAGGACAGCGAGCGCTCTGGTGTGTTCGACCTGCTGGTGCCAACGGTGGACTGGAAATTGGCATTGAGCAAGGCTCGCGAGGACCAGCCGGACCAAACCCAGTTTGCGTCTTATTGGGTTCCGGACCTGCAAATTGCGCCCGGCACCATCATTCCACAGCAGTGGGTTGCCTATCCACCCGCACAGAATGCATTCGTTGGTTGGGTTCAGCACATCAACTACGAGAACGAAGAAGAGAGCAAGCAGGGCTCGTTCAATGTGAAGTTGCCCTTCACGCAATGGGATGATCGGGAGGGGTACATCAAGACTGGTTCGTTCCTTGATTTGGTGTCGCGAAACTATCGCCAGGACACATTCAGCAACGGCGGTGATCCGAACACAACTTATTCCAGCGCGTTCAATGAGCCTTGGAGTGCGGTGTTCCCAAGCCAAGATCACCCGATCTATCAGTCAGAAACCGATATTTCATACGACGGTACGCAGGACATTTGGGCCGCGTACGCGATGATTGATTTGCCGGTGACAGAGACGTTCAATGTCATCACTGGTCTCCGTTATGAGGGCACGCATATGTCCACTACGGTGATCCCTGATAGCAACGCGCTGTGGATTGATACCGCCACTCAGCAGTTGCGTAACTTCGAAGGTGCCAATGACTGGGACGCGGACTTCACTACCAATCGCTATTTGCCCATGGTGGGCTGCAATTGGATTTTGGATGAAGGTTTGATCTTTCGCTCCGCATTTGCACAGACCTTGGCGCGACCGAATTTCTATGAATTGGTGCCGGTGCTGCAGTACGACTACATCGGAGGTCCGATCTTCATCGGTAATCCGGCACTGCAGATGAGTTCCCTCAATAACTACGACTTACGATTGGACTGGACTCCGTATGAGAACTGGTTGATTTCTAGCTCGCTTTTCTACAAGCAGATCACTGATCCGATTCAGTATGTCAATCGATTTACTGAAGGATTTGCGTACACCAGTGCGTTGAACTTTCCCGAGGGCACTTTGCTTGGAGCGGAGTTTGAGGCGCGTGTCACTTTGGAACCAATGTTTGGCGAGAATTTCCGCGGCATTGCATTGGGTTCCAACTTCACTTACATGTCTTCAGAAGTGACGTTGTCCAAGCAAGAGTCTGATGCATTGGCGGTCTATGGTGTGAAACAGAACAGCCAGCCGATGACCGCTACGCCGGATTACCTGATGAATGTCAGTGCAACGTATGACTACGACGAGTGGGGCACCCAGCTGGGGATCTTCTACACCATGAAGGGCGACTCCTTGATCAGCGGTGCTAATCCACACACCAATTTGCTGACCCCGGCCATCTATCAGATTGGTTACGGAACGCTGAATTTTACCGCGTCGCAAGAGATCTTTGAAGGCTTGAAGTTCTCCCTCAATGCGCGCAACCTCACCAATCCTGATGTGCAAACCGAGTACCGGACTTCCGAGGGCATTAACGGATTGAACTCTTCGTATTCGGCAGGTATCGCTGTTTCCTTTGCACTGACTTATCAAGTGAACTTCTGATGCAAGCCGCACCGCAAACGGCTCTATCATCGGTCTTCGGACCCGAACCAATGACAAACATGTTCCCACGCACTCTCGCCCTTGTCGTCGTTGTTGCCCTCACTGCAATCGGTTCCGCGCCTGGCTGCAAGATGATTAACAGCTTGTCCGGCAACACACCGGAGCAGGCTGCCGATGCTGCGCCTGCCGCTGATGCAACCGCTGCTGCCGCTGCCGCAGCCCCTGCTGCAGAGCCAGTGGCTCCGGACCATTCGATGACGCCGGAAGCGTTCGTGCAGGCTGTAGCAGCATCGGACTTGCTGGAGATCAATCTGGGAACGATGGCCATGAACAAGGCGGAGGCGCCAACTGTGAAGGACTTCGGGCACCGCATGGTGACCAACCACACGGCGATCCAAGTGATCATCGGGAAGATTGCAGTTGCGCAGGAGATCATGTTGCCCACGGAGATTGCTGTTGATGGCATGGCGATCGTCACTACCTTGGAAGCGCTGAGCGGGGATGAATTCGATAAGGCGTACATGGCCTACATAGCGGAGGAGAACCCGAAGATCTTGGCCATGTATCGCTGGCAGTACGACAACGGCACGGATCCAACCGTCAAGCCGTTTGCGATGCAGACGATGCCGATCATTGGCACGCATGCGCGCCTTGCGGAAGCGCTCAATGCTGAAGTGAATAAGGAAGCCATTCGCCTCGCAGCCGAAAAGAAGGCAGCTGAACTGAAGGCCGCGGAGGACGCGAAGGCTGCAGCGGCGGCGGAAGCGGCGGCGGCCGCGGCGAAGAAGAAACCCGCTCAGAAGAAGCAGCCTGTACAGAAGAAGCCGGCGGGGGCGCCGTAACTGGCGTAGTTGGGGATTGGATTTGGGCGATCGGTGGGAATTACAAGGATTGGGATTGCAAGCGAAAGTCAGTGGAGCGGGCTGCTTGACGGTGCG
>JBBAOD010000147.1:0-928 GCA_040401635.1 Phycisphaerales bacterium | reverse complement strand
AGTTCCGTAGACTCCACCCGTGCTTCCCGACCTGCAATACGCCGCCATTCGTTTCGAGAACTTTGTTTCTGAGATCCTCCTTCCGGCCGCATTTCCGGAGCGAGCGCCGCTTGATGTTGCGGTGTGGCAGACGCCGGATCGGGTGACGCCGGATGTGGCGTTTGATCAGACGTATGCACCAGTGCAACTTGGTTGGCGATGGGGCCCGGTGTGGAGCACGGCGTGGTTTCGACTGCGTGGCTCGTTGCCACGTTCTATGGCGGGAAAGCGTGTGGCTTTGCGCTTCTCGTCTGGTACGGAGGCGCTGTTATGGAAAGATGGCGTGCCTCATCAGGGGTTCGACCCGTACCGTGATTTGGCGTTCTTGTGGGAGCGTGCGCCCGCGACGGGTGGTGCGGCGGCGAGTGCGAAGCCGACTGCGGTGAGCGAAGCGTCGAATGATGCACCGAGCGCTGGTTCCGTGGAACTGGACCTCCTCATTGAAGCCGCCTGCAATTTGCCGCTTGGAATCAGCACTTTCTGGTGGGATCATGCGGAGCAACAGATGCGCTGGCGTGAGGAACATCCGGGTCGGCTTGAATCAGCGGAACTAGTAGTAGTTGATGAAGCGGTGTGGCGCTTTGCGCAGGGCTTTGATGCAGCACGCAAGATTCTCTTGACACTTCCGGAAAGTGACGCGCGCGCGCACGAACTGGACCGCGGCTTGCGTGCGCTCATGGCGCGCATTCCCGTGCGCGGCGCGGCGCAGGCTTCGCATGCGATGGCAATGCATGGAGCGTGTTCTTCGCTCTTTCCAGAATTGGCGGCGCTACTCATGGGCCGCGGTGCGCAGACGCCGGTGGTCTGTGATGCGGTCGGCCATGCGCACATTGATACGGCGTGGCTTTGGCCAATTGCTGAAACCAAGCGCAAGTGCACGCGCACGTTT
>JBBAOD010000146.1:0-6689 GCA_040401635.1 Phycisphaerales bacterium | reverse complement strand
TGCCGTCAGCGATACCAACGATGCGAGCATTGTTTCCGTAATCGCGGTTGAGAATGCGAATCATATTGCCGGCGACGTCGCCGTCGGGGCCACCGGTGATCTTCACGGTAAATGGCTGCTTGCGTGGATCAATACCGCGTGCGCGCAACGCTACTTCCAAGAAGACATTCACGCCTTCGCTGGTGACGCCGTACACCTTGTGATTGATTCCAGCGCCGGGCTTGGAACTCATGAACGCATCAGGCATGGCGTACTTACGCGCACGAGCACGCGAGACGATCCAGTCAATGTGATCAGGGGTGATGTTCTCATCTGGCCCCAAGTAAATCAGTTCGCGACTGCCGAAGCGATCCACTACTTGCTTACGCACCGCTGGATCGTCAGTAATGAGATCAAGCAAACTGTCCACAAAGCTCTTCACGCAGCGGGTGATGTCTGACTCGGGTTCTAAGAGGATGGCTGCCTTGGCTCCGCCCTCCGGAATATCCTTGTTTTTCTGCTGTTGCGCCCACGAAAGCCCATACACCTCATCGAAGACGCGTTCGCGTTCGCGTGAGTGTTGCGCGGCGTTGGACGGCTTTACAACACGCAAGCCGCCGCGAGCGATTTCCTTGAAGCGGTTGTGGAATCCAAAGAAGCCGCGGCCAATGACGAAGAAAGTTCCGTACGGAAGTTCCGGACGTCGATCATCGCGCAGGTACAAAGGATCGATGCGCATGGAGAGACCAAAGCGCTTGGCAAGGAAGAAATTGGTTCGGAAGGTGGCCTCCACTGCATCAAGGAGCGCCGCCAAGACGGTGGCGGTTCCCTCCGGATCATCCTTCGTGCCAATTTCGGCACGCAGGGCGGCAGCACGCTTGTTGAAGTGCGCATCGTCAAGCGGTGCGGCGGGGTTGAAGCGTGCGCGGAACAGGTCCGCGATCTGCCGGGTGATGGTGATGGTGCGCTCGGCCGTTGCCATGATGCGCTCAATGGCAAACAGCAGGCGGTCGCGGTGCACCAGATGCTGATGCGAAAGTGTGCACAGACCCAAGATGAGTTCAGCCTCGTCAAGTGTCATGCCTTCGTAGCGATTTGCAAGCCAAATCGATTCGGAATCGATCCACTTGATTCGAGTGAGATCGTGGGCAACCTGCTTCCAAGCGGCGCTTGAAGTGTCGACCGACTTTCCGTCCTGCGTCTGGATGACGAACCCGAGCATGGTCACGGAACCGAACGGTGGATCAGCAACTTGGTCAAGGTAGGCGCGCTGAATATTGATTCCGCCGCGGCTGAGAACATGGGCGCAGCGCTCCAACATGGTGCGCGCGCGTGCGTTGGAGAACGCAATGGTCATGCGCGTCAACTGGCCTTCAAGTTCCGGCTCGGTCTCAACGGCGGTGCCTTCACTCCCACTGACCGACTGCAGCAACAATCGGTGCTTGTTGAGGCGGTGCGGGGTCAGCGTGGCGATGTAGTCGGCGGCGCAACCTGCAAAGTATGCGCGGATGGCCGCTTCGGTCCAGTCCTTGGCCTGACTGTGTGCAAACGCGATGGTTGCCTTGAGTTTTTCTGTCTGCTCAGGCGTTGTGCCAGTGAACGGGGCGCGATCGCCGAATTCAAAGGTGTCAAGCACAATGGCGCCGTCCTTTGAGCCGTGGATCTTTGCTGCACGTAGCGATGGAGTCATGGGCAGCGAGCGCACCACTTCAGCCAATACGCCCGGCTTGTTGCCTTCGCGAATAATGGTCCACTGGCGGCGGTCATCACTGTGCAACGTCAGGTGCAGCGGTTGACCGGACGCGCGCGCAGCGATGATGGCACGCAAGTGGTTTGCCACTTCGGTTGCTGACGTGTCTTCGAAGTACATGCGTGGCATCTGCGCCACAAACCATGGAACGATTTCCTCCGCGGAACGCTGGAAACTCTTGCCAAGGTCACTGGCGAGCACCGTGGGATCCGGGACGATGTTGACCGGTGTGGTGCTGGCGAGGGCGGTTGCTGTTGGATGTGCAGAGGCCATTTCGTGGGTCATACCACGGCGCGACGCCGGAATCGGCCCGGGATCCTTTGAATGAACGTCCGAGTGGCGGCAATCCGGCGCTTGCCTATATTCTTTGAGAGTTCTCCCCGCGGGACTGGTTCGTCGATTGCTGCCCGCGTTACCCATGTTTCGTACGCCCATGAGCCCTTGATTCCCCGATCCACTGAGTTACTGAGTCACTGAGTTAACGAGTCCATGAGCCAATGATCATCGCGTCCATCGGAAACTTTGACGGCGTACACCGGGGTCACCAAGCGCTGGTGGCGGCTGCCCGTGCGGCTGCCGGTCCGCAGGGCAAGGTGGTGGCAGTGACCTTCGATCCGCTACCGGTGGCCGTCCTTCGCCCGGATGCCGCGCCCGCCCGACTCACCGGATCCGCGCGTCGCGAAGCGTTGCTCTTGGCGTGCGGTTGCGATGCGGTGCACGTCTTGGATCCGCGCAGTGGAATTCTGGCCGAGACGCCGGAAGGGTTCATCGAGCACCTTCGCGCGAAAGTCCCCTTTGACGCGATCGCTGAAGGCGCGGACTTTCGATTTGGTCGTGGCCGCAGTGGCGATGTGACGACGCTGGCAGCCATTGGTGCGCGCGTGGGATTCCAGACCATTGAGGTGGCGGAAGTGGACGAAGCCATGAGCGATGGATCCGTGATCGCAGCGCGTAGCACGGCCGTTCGCTGGATGCTGAGTATGGGTCGGGTGGCGGACGCGGCGCGGTTACTCGGCCGCCCCCACGTCATTGAAGGTGTGGTGGAGCGGGGTGATCAGCGCGGTCGCCTGTTGGGATTTCCAACGGCAAACATCATGGCTCCGGGCATGGCGCTTCCCGCCGACGGCGTCTACGCCGGGCGCGCGATCATCGCTGGTCGCCAGTACCAAACCGCCATTTCCGTGGGTACCAAGCCGACGTTCGGTAGCAGCAGCCGGGTGTGCGAGGCGCACGTCCTTGGTCTGGAGGCGGCGCTTGATAGTTATGGATGGTCCATCGAGGTGCACTTTGAGCAGTGGCTGCGTTCGCAGTGGCGGTTTCCTGGTCCAGAGGCGTTGGCTGCGCAGTTGCGCGCCGACGTGGCGCGGACCGCCGCGCTCGCGTAGCGTTGTCTATAGACGGTTCAGAAACACATGGAATATTCAACCACGGTTACCCATGCTGCGCTTGTTGCCCGGCTTCGCGCGGCAAAGCGGCCGTTCCTTACGACGCATTTCAAGCCGGACGGCGACGCCATGGGTTCGGTACTCGCGCTGGCGCGAGCGCTTCGCTCCTTGGGTACGACGGTCGACGCGGTCCTGGCGGGACCAGTGGATCGAGCCATCCGCGGCCTAGCGCTTGAAGGCGAGATTCGCTTTGTTGATCATGGCCTTGTTACACCCAACGCAGATTGTGACCTCGCGGTGGTTCTTGATACGGGCGCGTGGAGTCAGCTTGAGCATTGCCGCGATTGGCTGAAGGAACATCCGGCGCTGGTAGTTGGAATTGATCACCACGCGCGCGGCGATGCAGTTGCGCCGATGCGCCTGGTTGACCGAGGCTGCGCCAGTTGCACGCAGGTGTTAGTGGCAGTGATTGATGAAATGGGTGTGCCGTTTGGGCCGAGCGCCCGCACCGCGCGCAACACCATTGCCGAAGCACTCTTTGTTGGTCTGGCAACCGACACCGGTTGGTTCCGATTTAGCGCCGCAGACGACCGCGTGTTTCAGTTGGCGGCACGTCTCCTCACCTGCGGCGTTGACAAGGACGGCCTCTATCGCACGATTGAGCAGGGCGACGCGCCCGGTCGACCGCTCCTGACGGGGCGTGCGCTGAATTCACTTTCATATGCGTGCGGCGGCCGCGTGGCAATCATGCGCCTGATGCGCTCGGACTTTGTGGAAACCGGCACGCGCGTGGATGATCTTGCCGGGCTCGTCAACGAACCAATGGGCGTTCGCGAAGTGGACATGAGCGTATTGCTGGTGGAGAGCGATCCCCAGCTGGTGAAGGCGAGTTTCCGCAGTAAACCTGCCGCGAACGCAGGTGGCGCATTCATTGACGTCAATCACCTCGCAGCGCACTTTGATGGTGGTGGGCACGTGCATGCTGCCGGCGCGCGCATCCCTGCGTCCATGGATGATGCGGTGCGACTGGTGCTCGAAGCGTGCGCGGTCTATTTGGAAGACACGCCGGTCGCGGGCTGACTGGCACCAGCCACTGGGACGACGCAGGGTGCAATGGTGAAACCAAGTTTGGTGATCGCGCGCTCGGCGTCCGCTTGGGCAGTCGGATTGTCCAATTCCAGCACCGCACACTTTGATTCAAACGTGCACTGCACGCTGCGCACGCCTTGTACTGCAGCTACTTCTGCAGTGATTGCTTCTGCACACGAATTGCAGTGCATGCCGGTAACGGTGTAGGCCACCTGTGTCGTTTGCTTCGCTGCGGTGGTGGCCGCTGTTGGCTTCTGTACGTCACTGCCCGAGCAGCCACTCAGAACCAGAACCGTTAACAATGCTGAAACAGGTTCAATGCGCATGCAGTGATCGTATGCGTGTCCGCGTCCCCACGCGCGCATGAAATGCAACAACACCAATGGTTGCCACTATTACGCCGCGCCGCGTCGCTCCGCATCACTCTGCGTAGCCACCAGTCGAAGTCCGCTGTTTTTCGGGCGAAGTCCAATGATTCGCAACATGGCCGGCAACGTCCATACCGCAGTCACTAGGCAGCACGCGCTGCCTGCGGCCATGGCAATTCCCAAACTGCGAAGACCTTGGTGATGTGCCAAGATCAAGGCGCCAAATCCGATGGTGGTGGTGAGTGCGGTCACAATCACCGCGCGGCGCGTGGAGCCGAAACCATGATCAAGCGCGCCCTCATGCGCGCGATGAGTGATGTGAATGGCGCTATCGATACCCAATCCAATCATGATGGGAATGGCAAAGAAGTTTGCCAGGTTGAACGAAGTGCCACATGCGGCCATCAGTCCCACCGTCCAAGCGACGCCGACTGCAAGCGACGCCAGCGCCGCAAGCGTTTCCCGCACGTTTCGCAAGTCCACCCAGAGCAAGATGGTCACCATCAAGGTGGCAAGAATCGCCTGTTGCAGGAACGAACGTTCCATGCTCTTCATTGATTCGCTAACAGTCATCGGTGCACCCGTCGCGTGCGGATCTTCGGCACGCAGGGCGGTAACGAACTGCTCAAGCGGCTCCACTTCCCACATATCGCCGGCGGGGTGCGCCATGACTAAGAAGCGCCCGCCCGGCGAGACCATTTGCGCACGCACTGCCTCAGGAAGTGCCGTACGCAAGTCGCGACGTGCGCCCTCCGCCATCGCCAGTAGCGCAGATCGGGTGCGTTGAACGGCGTTGTCAACCGACGAGCGCGCCAGCTCAAGCTCTGCGGGCGTGCGACCTGCTGGCTTCACCAAGTCAGCCACGGTGTGCAGCCGCTGCGCGAGCGCGCGCATGTTTCCTGCCGCGTTGGCGGCCTCGCCCTCAGCAAAGCGCGAGAGCGTTTCAATCCGTCGGGCCGCGCTCCGTATTCCGTCCGCGTCCCACTCCGTGGCACGACGTGGCCGGGCGGGCGCAGCTTCCACAGCGTTGGCAAACTGCATGCGCAGGGCTGCGCGTTGCGGCGTATCCATGACCACCGCGTCCAGCACACTGCGCACCTGTCCAACTTCTGGGTGCGCGCGCAACCGTTCTGCGAGCGGCGGGATCTCTTCCATTGATCCAACAATCAGTGCTCCGAACCAACTTGCAGAGGCAGAGTCATCAATCACTCGATGCTCCCACTCCACGCTTTCCAAGCCCTTGGCTTGCAGTTTGAGCAGATTGCTCTCAAATCGAATGTGCGTGAATCCGTACCAGCCAGCAGCCAGCGCCACGGCACAGGAAATCACTACGGCGCGCCATGCAGCAGCGGGGCGCAGCGCGCGGTCGACGCCTTCGCGCTGCGAGAAGAATGCCGAACGTTGCGCGCTCGATTCGTTGCTCTTGACAAGACGCGCATCAAAGATCACCAGCAGCGCTGGCAGCATGACCACCATGGCGGCCAGTGTCAGGAGTAGCCCAATACCGGACACCACTCCCAATTCACGCAGGCCTTGGAATTCAGTGAACCACGCCAGTAGAAACACGCCAGCCGATGTCAGCGCTCCGGCCAAGTTGCTAGGCACCGCGGTACGCATCATGTGAATGATGGACGGCACCGTTGGCAGATGTCGGCGCGCCTCTAAATAGCGCGCCACCATATGAATGCCGTAGTCAAGGCCAACACCAACCAGTACCAGCATGAAGACGATGCTCAGCAGATTGAGTCGACCGTAGATCAGTGCAGCGGCTGCATAGGTGAGCGCGCAACCAACCATGAATGCCAAGAGTGCCAAGAGCGGCAACTTAATTCCGCGAAATACGCCCATAAACAGGGCAGTACAGAGCACCAGTCCAACAATGCTGGAGACATTCATGTCGGAGTTGGTGGTGGCCATTTCGTCTGCTTGCAGAACGGGCTTTCCAGTCAATCCAATAGAAATATCAGGGTTTGCAGCGCGCGCTTCAGCCATCGCGGAACGAATGGCTGCGAGTGGTTCGTCAATTACTTCAAAGCGCGAAAAATCCTTGCGCGGCATCACGCCGATGAACAGCAGTCGACCACTATCACTCGTGAGGTAGCGCGTCTCGCGCGGAGT
>JBBAOD010000145.1:3500-6752 GCA_040401635.1 Phycisphaerales bacterium | reverse complement strand
CTGTGCATCCCAGAGGTATTGCCCTTCGGCGCGAACAAAGAATCGATCGAAACCGATGGTTCGCAATACCGAAGCAAAGCGTGGATTGACATGCTCTGCGAATAGCCGATGGCCATCCGGGCGGTGCTCGTCGAGAAGTCGGCGCAGGTCGAAAGTCACGGCAGTTCCGGAATGGTAGTCACTCCGCCCGCTTTGTCGTGGATGACCTGTCGATTATGGATCCCGAGCCTCAGTTTCCGGGGACACTGTGCACATGCCTTTTCGTAACGGAACCGTTTCTTACTCGCGATTTGCTGTCTCTGGCGATTTGCCCGATGACGCCAACGAGGGCGCCTTGGCGCTCCTCAGTAAACACGTGGTGAAGCCGCGTGGTCTTTCCGACGAGGGTATCGCCAGCGGTTGGTGCACGGGCCGACATGTGTTCGACTCCGACTTCGCGTGGAAGCACTGTGGGTTCAGTGGAGCCATTCTGTGCGCCATGCGTGTGGATGTGGCCAAGGTTCCGTCTGAGATTCGCCGTGCGTACGTCTCCATGGCGGAGGACGATCGACGCACCAAAGAAGACGAAGCAGCGGGCGGAGGCCTGAGCCGCATTGCGCGGCGCGACGCTCGCGGTGACGCAGAGCGGCGTTGCAAGGAAGAGATCTCGGAGGGTAAGTACCGGCGCATCACCATGGTGCCGGTGCTGTTTGACTTGGTGCATGGCGCGGTGTTGGCGCCCGTTACCAGTGACACCTCATTTAAGGAGTTGCGCGGATTGGTGGAGAGCACCTATGGATGCAAATTGTCGCGCCGCTCTGCGGGCGGTGTTGCTGCAGACATCATGGAAGCGCGCGGCATGACTTCGGACCTTGATGACGCTGCGCCGGATGCATTCACTGCGCCGCCAGCGGAGGTAGTCACGCGTTCACAAGAGAGTCAGTCGGGCCGTGCCTCCAAGCGACCGGAAGTTCCATGGGCACTTGCAGGCGGCGAGCCACGTGACTTTCTCGGTAATGTCTTTTTACTGTGGTTGTGGTGGAACGCCGAGGCGCGCGAAGGCGTGATCGAAACATCCAAAGTTCCCGTGGCAGTGGTCATCGACAAGGTGGTCGACGTGGAATGTCCGTGGGGCGTGGGCGGCAAGGCGTCGTTGCGCGGCCCGCTGCCAACGCAATCACCAGAGGCAACCAAGGCGCTGCAAGCCGGCAAGTGGCCGCGGAAACTGGGGTTGCTCTTGGCGGCGCACGGTCAAGAATTTGAATGCGTGTTGCAGGGCGATCGATTTGCTGTTTCCGGCTTGAAACTGCAAGGCGTGAGCGAAGCCGCCAAGACGCCGCGCCTGGAAACAGAAGAGCGACTCGATCAGATCGGAACGTTCGACGCGGTATTGATGGGGCTCTACGAGCACTTCCTGAGCGAGCGCTTCGGTAAGGGCTGGCCATCGCGCCGGCAGCAGATTTCTGAGTGGATCGTCACCCGATCGGCGGCACGCGTCGCGGTGTGACGCCGGCCGCGCGGCAGAAGTTGGCAATCAGTTGCGCGTCTTTGACGCCGCGTTGCAGTTCAACGCCACTGGAAACATCAACGCCCCATGGATGTACGGCGGAGATGGCCGCGTGGACGTTGTGTGGCGTGAGTCCGCCTGCCAGTAACACGCGCTTGGAGAGTCCAGGCATCTGCGCCGCCAACGCTGCGTGATCAAACGGAACGCCACCGCCGCCACGTGGTCCATCGACCACCAGCGTGTCGATCGCGTTACATGCGTTCCAACGCTGCAGGGCTTCGGGCGTGTAGGCGAACCCCTTCATCACCGTAAAGCCGCGCGCAGCGATGTATTGGCAAGTTTCTTCTGATTCGTTGCCATGAAGTTGCACTCGACCGCGCCACCACGCCAGCACTGCATCGCCATCGTCTGGATCTGCCAGAAGTGCTACGGGCTCCACATCGCTTGGTAACGCACGCAAGATGTCATCGGCTTCGTCGCGGTTGATGCATCGTGGTGACCCGGTGATGAAGACGAGTCCCACCATCGAAGCACCCGCGTCGGCAGCGGCGCGTGCATCGGCGGCAGTGCGTAGCCCGCAGATCTTCACGGCGGTGCAGCCGTTCACGCGGTCAATTCCGTTCGCAGGGCATCGGCGAGTGGACGGAGTCGTTCTGGCAGCGCACCGCCAATGGAATCCAATGCACGCTTGGCACGGGATGTATCGGGTGACTTTCGCACATGGATCAACGCAAGCATGAGACGTGTTTCGTCGGCTTCTGGTGCGGCGGGGGCGAGTTCAAGCGCGCGTTCGTAGGCGCTGCATGCCTCTATAAAGTCACCGCGTCCAAACGCGGCGCTGGCATCATCGCGCGCTCGCTTTGCGGCTCGTTCCAGTGCGGCGGCGCTTGGCGGGGCAGCCGGGGTTGCAGTACCAACTGCACTCTTCGCAACGCGCTCGGCACCGTCTTTACCAGCGGAAGCCCATGGTCCAACGGCGGCTTGATTGCCGGTGAGCGCGGCGCGCATGTCGCGGCGGCGCTTCCATTGTCTCAGCAGATAGAGGAGGTCCATATCCGTGCGCTTGATGGCACCCGCACCGATCAGTAGCAGCGTGACTGTCATTCCGTACACGGTCCCGGCGATGTGAGCCAGGTAGCCGACACCGCCGCGTCCGGCGCCCATCGCGCCAAACAAGTCCATCATGAAGTACAGCCCCACCAAGAGCATGGCTGGCACTGGAATTACGGAGATCAAGAACAGGACCGATACGCGCGCCCGCGGGAACAGCACGATGAACGCGCCCGTCACCGCCGATACGGCACCGCTTGCGCCAATGACCGGCGCGCCACTTTGATAAATCTGCGCCAGCCCAGCCGCTATCCCGCCCACTAAGTAGAAGGCCAAGAACCCGCCGTGGCGCATCCGACCTTCCACTGCGCTTCCGAAGGCCCACAAGAAGATCATGTTGCCGCCCAGGTGCCACAAGCTGCCGCTGTCATGCACAAAGAGGTAGGTGATCGGCTGCCACCATTCGAAGGCGGATTTACTCAGACCCCAACGAAAAATAAATGAAGCCATGCCGTCGTCGGACCCCCGGATAGCCCCCAACATGACGAGGTATGCCAATGCGTTGGTCAGGATCAGTGCGATCGTGACCACCGGGGTACGGCGTGGGGCTTGGTCGGTAGCAATTGGAATCACGAGTGGGGTAGAGTATGCAATCCACCATGACCGCACTCGCCACAGGAGCCGTAAAGATGACCGCCGCCCCAGTATTTGACAAG
>JBBAOD010000145.1:0-3490 GCA_040401635.1 Phycisphaerales bacterium | reverse complement strand
GCCAACACGATCGCCGCAGAGACGCAGGCGTCCTTTATTGATGGCGCCAAGGGCGTCCTGGAGTATGTCGGATACGACATCGACTCCCTGGCACGCAATTCCACGTTTGAGGAAACCGTATTCCTCCTTTGGAATCGCCGCTTGCCGAACGCCGCGGAGCTTGCCAAGCTGGCCGCGGAGTTGCGCGCTGAGTACGACCTCCCGGAAGCGGTCTGGCAGATGATCCACGATACCCCGCGGACCGCGCATCCGATGCACATGCTGCGCACGTTGGTCTCGTCACTCGGAATGTTTGACCGCGAAGCGGACGACAATTCGCCCGAGGCAAACTGGCGCAAGTCAGTGCGACTCTTGGCGAAGACACCAACCATCGTTGCGAACTTTGATCGTCATCGCAAGGGCAAGCCGCTGGTTCGTCCGGATGTAACGATGGACATGGCCACCAACTTCCTGAACATGTTGAATGGTGCGCGCCCAACGGTTGCCGTTGCGAAAGCCCTTGATGTGTGCCTGATTCTGCATGCTGACCACGGTCTCAACGCAAGCACCTTTGCAGCACGCGTCACGATCAGCACCCTCAGCGATATGTACAGCGCCATCACGACGGCAATTGGCACGCTCAAGGGTCCGCTGCACGGCGGCGCCAATGAAGAAGTGATGCACATGCTCAATGAAATTGGCACCATGGACAACGTGGAGCCGTACATCAAGGAGCGCCTTGCCCGTAAGGACCGGATCATGGGCTTCGGTCACCGCGTCTACAAGGCGTACGACCCGCGGGCTGGTTACTTGAGGACGTTCGCCAAGCAAATTGCAACTGATACGGGGAATCAAGGCCTCTATGAAATGTCCACCAAGATTGAGGACATCATGAAGACCGAAGTGGCTGCCAAGGGCATCTATCCAAATGTGGACTTCTTCAGTGCCACCACGTATCACTCCATCGGCATTGACCTGGACATCTTTACCTGCATGTTTGCCATCAGCCGCATCAGCGGATGGACCGCGCACTGCATGGAACAACTGGCGGCTAACCGCTTGATTCGCCCAATGGCTGAATACACCGGACCGCACGGGTTGAGTTACGTGGTCATGTCGGCTCGGTGATGAGCCGATCGGAGCGCGTTCAGATAGTGATAAATTCGCCATCCTTGAGGAGGCGAATGCTGGTCGATGACACATCAAAGTCATCGGGCATGTGAACGAGGCCCATCTTGGCGCGCAGTTCCGGAGGCAGGGCGTTCAGGTACTCCACGGGAGTATGCGCCGGCGCTGGACTGGTCTCATGAACAATGAAGTCAGCGGTGGCCAGCCATTCCACATGACCGGCATCCCAAGTTGTATCGCCGCTCCAACCAAGAGTTCGCTTTCCGTCGGAAATTCGGAAGCCGCAGGTTGGCACAGTGTGGCGCCCCATGCGGTGTTGCACTGCGAGGCCTGCAATGTGCGCGGTGGCGGTCTTCGGTAGGACGCGCAATTCAAAGTAGTCAGCCAGCGTTGCCGTGCCGCCTTGGTCCATCGATGGTGCCAAGCGTTGCCAGAGTCGCTCGGCAACCTGCGAGGTGGTGTGCAGCCGAGCAAGTGGATGACCAGTGCGGCGCCACTCAAGCCACCGCCAGAACCCAAACGCCTCCAGTCCGTTGGCATGGTCGCCGTGCAAGTGCGTCAACAGGATGTCATTGATGGTGCCGGGTCCGATGTTCACCCCCGACTTTTCCGATGCGTGTGCAAAGGCTCGCATCAGGGCATCGGGGGCGTCGATGAGTACATGCCCTCCACTTCCAAGTACAACGGCAGAACTGCCGAAATGTTTGGCAGAGAACGCGTCGCCGGTTCCAAGGATGACCATGTCCATGGACGTCAAGCGTACCGCCCGCCGCACGGCATCGCGATGACTTCGGTACCGTATTCGTACATGGTTGATCGTGGGAGCGTTCGCTGGAAGTGTGCAGGCTGCGGAGTGGCGCTCGCCACCGCCGCGCTCTCCACGCTTGCACACGCGCAGACTCCCGCGAACCTAGCGAACGCGCTTCGTCCAGCCACGGATCCGGCCGCGCAGTTACAGACCCTTCTCAACTTCCAAGATGCGGAATATCGGCGCGAGTTCTTCGCCAATACCCCCATCGCTGAACGCATCCTGATGGACTACGGGGGTTACTTTCGCTACGGGTTCAGTGAGGTTGATGATTCGTCAAGCCAAGCACAGTACTTGAATACCTACGACGCGCGCCTCTATGGTCGCGTGGAAATTGATAGTTACGCCCGCTTCTTTGGTCGGCTGCGTATTGAGTACAACGACTGGAACACCATCGGCGACTTCTCTGCCTCCGGCGAGGGTTGGCAGGTGCCGATCGGGGAGATCTATTGGGCGGAAATTGATCTGAGTAACTGGATGGCCGCACAGGATGGCGCAACGCGTGAGTGGACCGCGAAGGCGCGCGTTGGTCGCCAGTATATTTTGTGGGCGAATGGTCTCACGCTGGCGGACTACATGTATGCCGCCACCGCCGATGCAAGTTTCGGAGCAGTAGCGCTGAGTGGTCTTGCTGGAATCACCGCTGGTCATGACACGATTGACTGGGACACTTCACGCACCGGGTACGACACCGATACCAATCGCTTCTATTTGGGCGGGAAAGTCGATTGCAAGCTCGGCGCGCATGTTCCGTTTGCATATGCGCTCGCGCAGTGGGACCAGAATGCAGGGCAGACGGAAATGCTGCCTGGCGGCGTGCCTACTGACTTTCAGGTGGAGACCAAGTTCAATTACGAAAGTCAGTATTGGGGCACGGGGATCAACGGTGCGATTGGCGGTGATTTGATTTATCGGATTGAATTTACGGTTGAGACAGGTACTACGCTCTCCGACCCCATCAAGCACGATTCGAGCCTCCCGCCCGATGAACTGGGGCGACCGCAGAAGACGGTGCCGATTCTGTCCGAGGCAGGGTTGGTGGGGCTTTCGTGGTTGGCGCATGATTCAAGTGATGCACGTGTTGACTTCCAGATGCTTGCGGGTTCTGGCTCGGTGTATCGACTTGACTCCGGGAACACCTACGGCGGTATCGAGCCCGGGAAGACGGACACAGCCTTCAATTCGCTTGGCTATATCAACACCGGGTTGGTGCTTGCTCCGGAAGCTTCCAACATGATCATCCCTTCGTTCACGCTGTCCTTCAATCCATTCAAGGGAATCGATGGTCTCAGTGAAACGCGCTTCAGCGGCACAGCATTTCTGGACATGCGATTTGATGCCGACGCGCCCATCTCAGTGCCCACCAATTTTGGTGGCTCAAACCTGGTGGGCAGCGAGTATGACTTCAACATTGACGTGCGAATCTTTGGCGATCTCAACACAAGCTTTCGATATGGTGTTTTTGTGCCGAATTCGTCGCTCTTTACTGATACTGAAAGCCAGCCTCGTCAATTCATCTATGTTGGAGCGACGTATGCGTTCTAATCGTGTCATCACCATATGTATTGCCAGTGT
>JBBAOD010000144.1:0-6839 GCA_040401635.1 Phycisphaerales bacterium | reverse complement strand
GATTGGAAGCACCGAAAGCACGATCGATGCCATCGCTAATCGGCTCCAGCGCAGCGGACCGCTTGCGGGTGATTCCGAATCAGGGAGTTGCGGGGCCGTTGAGGGTGAAGGAATCGCGTCGGTATTCATGGGGTGCTCGGAGCCGGCAGCGGCGAAGTAGGCGGAAGCGTCGGCGGCGTTATTGGAGCAGCATCCGCGGCAGGCAGTTGCACGCGCACTCCCGCAAATTCCACTTCAATCGATCGAAGCACTAACTTTGGCGGCAAGGTTGCCGGAACGGTTGCAAACGTGGCGTTACCAAACACCGTGCCGCGCTCACAACTGGCATTGAACGCGGTGGAAATAGTGGGGTCGGTCAATCCTTCCACACTGCGGCGAGTCACGGTCACTTGTCGCACCGCGCCCGCCTGCGCCGCGATCTGTCGGGCAAACTCCACGCGTTCGTTCTCCGAGGGTGGGGTACTTCGCTCGTCCCACTCCGCTGCTACCGCGGGCAGCATTGTCATGCTCGCTTCAATGGACACCACCGCTTGCGCTTCCATCGACTCTTGCACTTCCGTTTGCAATTCGCCGAGCAGCCAGCCTTCGGTGAACAGAATTCCGGTGGCAATCACCATGGCCGCAATCGCCAGACCGTTTCCCGTGCGCGCTACGCCTGGACGCCGAATGCGCCGGAGCGCAATGGCGGCCAACACAATTGCCCCAAGCCCGGTGAGTGGGCACCAACCCAGCACCAGCGCCACCAGGAATGCAGCCAGTGCCATAGGTTCCAGGCGCGGGCGATCGGGGGCGTTGGGAGCGGGATCTGCCATCGGGGTGACAACTGTAAGCCGAAATCAACAACGCCGCCCGGCACATGGCCGGGCGGCGGGTTGGTTTCTTTATTCACTCGCGGGAGTCAGGCCCGGCGCTCACTTCAATCAGCCCCAGTTCCCCATCAGGAAGCCCATATCAGCGCCGTTCACCACGCCGTTGCGATCCAAGTCAGCGAAGCATCCAGCCGCGCCGTTGGGGCACAGACCCCAATGTGAAAGGAGGAGCCCCAAGTCGCCGCCGTCCACAGCTCCGTTGCAGTCAAGATCGCCAAGTTTGCATGGATTCACTGGCACCTGTGTGGCCACGCCCAATGTGCCACCAGTCTTAAAGAGCCCGATCGTTGCATTGCCGTTACCTGGCAGCCCGTTTGAATCAAACGAGAAGTTGTAGAGCGTGCTCCAACGGACTGCGTTGGCGTTGGCGTTCTGCGCGAAGGTCTCCGTGCACTCCCACTTCATCATGCCACCCGCCATGGACATAGTCCAGTCGGTGCTGTTGTACGGCTCGCCGGAGTGATAGGCGATGTCCTTGAAGGTCATGTTGCTCACCGTGACACCTACTGGAATCGGCATGGAGAAACTGCGTCCAGCGCTGTCGGAGTTGTAGTTAAAGATGGCGTATTCGTAGTGGTACGAACCATCCGTGTTGGTGGTGACATTGCTTGCAACGATGTATCGACCGTCGGGCGCATCAGCCACCGCGTAATTCACCGTTGGTGAGACCGTCGCCCACGCGTAGATGGCAGCTTTCTGTTGGGACGTCGCGCCAGTGAGCGTGATCGTGTACGCCCCACCGGAAAGCGCACCCACCGTAAACAATCGGTAACTGGCGTTATTGTTGTCGTTGTTGTTGGCGGCATCCTGCGGGTGCACGTATTGGCACTCGGCCACATAGACGGCGCCAGCATTCTGCGCCGGATCCAGGTCATTGGCGTTGATCTGCACGCGGCGGGCGATCGTCCCTTGGCCGCTCGGAATCGTCGGCCACGTGGTTGAGCCCGTGGCGGGGAAGTAGCCAGTGGATGCGTTGGCCTCAAAGCGCGGTCCCAGGTCAGTCTGTGACCCATTCAGGCTCGAGGTGTACGGGTCGCTACAACCGATACCCAAGAGGCTCGGACAGCCACTGCCAGCGGGAACACACGATCCGCACAGCGTTTGCTGCAATGCGCAGAAGCCGTGCTTCATCCAACTGAGACCAATTTGCTCAATCCGACCATTCTTGATGCGGTAGGCATTCTGCGGAATGACCGGATGGTTGCTGGTTCCGCTGTACCAATCGAGTTGCTGCGTACCGATGTTGCAACTGGTGGAACCAAAGGCGTACGCCATGACGCTTACGCCGTTAATGGTGGCTCCGCCGTATTTCGTCACGTCCGGTATGGCGCCAACCATGACGTCCGGACCAACTTGCGTCTCGCTGGTTCCGCCGTCGCCAGGAACTGCAGTCGCAGTCATTTGCCCGAGTCCAAGGGCGAATCCGGCAGTAGCGAGCGTCCCGATCAGTGTTCGAATTGTCATTGACAGTTCCTTGTCTCAGTCCTTGAAAGCCGCCGCCCGGCAAAGTGCCGGGCGGCGGATGGTTTCAGTCACGATGAGGCATTAACCCCAGTTGGAAAGCTGCGTTCCCAGATCGGCACCGTCGACAATACCGTTGTTGTTGAGGTCACCCGGGCAGCCGGGGGTGCCACCGGGGCATGGTCCCCAGTTGGCAAGCAGCGTTCCCAGATCAGCACCATCGATGATCCCGTTGCAGTCCAAGTCGCCAGCGCGGCAAGGAGTGGCAGGAACCAATCCTCGAACAGCAATGCTTGCACCAGTCTTGAACACGCCCAGTGCAGTGTTGCCAGTGACTCCCGCGCTGCTTGCGTCAAACGCAAAGTTGTAGAGGGTGCCGAATCGCAATGCATTGGCATTGACATTCTGCGCAAAGGTCTGCGTGCACTGCCAGGTCAACTGACCACCGCTATTGGAAATGGTCCAGTCCGTTCCGTCATAAACTTCGTTTGAGTGATACGCAATGTCCTTAAACGTGGCATTGGTCACCGTCACTCCGGCTGGAATCGGAACAGAGAAACTGCTTCCGGAAGAATCGGAGTTTTGGTTGTAGATCGCGTACTCGTAGTGATACGTTCCGTTAGCGTTCAGGCTGACGTTGTAGCCAACGACGTAGCGCCCATCAGTCATATCAACCACTGAATAAGCAACGGTCGGAACCACTTGCGCCCAGTGATAGATGGCGGGCTTCTGCTGGAACGTTGAGCCCGACAGGGACATGTTGAAGCTCGTAGCAGCCACATTCACCTTGATGTAACTAACGTTGTTGTTGTCGTTGCCGGCTGCAGCGTCGTCCGGGTGCACGTAGAGACCTTCAGCCAAGTACACGGCACCAACGTTGAGGGTTGGATTCAGGTCGTCGGCCTTGATTTGGATGCGACGGCTGATGTTGCCTTGTCCACTTGGCATCGCTGGCCAACTGCCGATTTCCGTAGATGTATCACCCGGGAAGTAGCCAGTGGATGCATTCACGCGCGAGCGTGGCCCAAGGCCACTCTGTGAACCGTTCAGGCTTGAGCCGTACGGATCGCTGCAACCGATGCCCAGCGTCGATTGGCTGGAGCCGCAACCAACGCCGCCCGTCTGGCACGTGCCGCACAAGCTCTCTTGCAGCGCACAGAAGCCGTACTTCATCCAGCTCAACCCGATCTGCTCAATGCGACCGTTCTTGATGCGGTACGCATTCTGAGGAATAACCGGATGGAACGATGAGGCCTGCGACCAACGCAGCACGGCGGTGCCGATGTTGCAACTGGTGGTTCCGAACGCGTACCCGTACATCGCAACGCCGTTGACCGTGTTGGTTCCGTAGTTCGTCACCCCGTTGATGGCACCGACGATGACGTCCGTACCAACTTGTGAGTCACTGGTTCCACCGTCGCCCGGAACTGCCGTGGCCGTCATCTGTCCAACTCCGAGAGCGAGACCTGCGGCGGCGAATGTTCCGATGAGTATGCGTGCCTTCATGTGTGAAAGTTCCTTGATCTGTGTGTTCGTCAGGTGGGGGCGTCGGCAACAATAACGGTGGGGCGAGTGCCCGCGTGTAACAGGATCCGTTGGACAGACAACGCTCGGCGCGTTGGTCCAGTTCAAGAGTAGCCCGGAATACTGACCGGGAAAGTGTGAGGTCCCAAGGTTTGGGCAGGTTGTGGCTTATGACAAAGGTTTTTGCCGATTAAATAAAGTCCTATAACATTTACCTTCGATCTGATTCTCGGGAGTGTTTCTGGCCGCTGTTGCCTTTTGCAGTGCCCGGCAAAGAAAGTCCCCGACCACGGGATGCGGGGTCGGGGACTTGGTTGCATATTCACGGAGCACAGGCGCTCCGGTAGTTGAGTACTTCAGGCCCGACGACGCCGCGAAGCGAAGCCGGCGATTCCCAGGAGGGCAAGTGCGCCCGGGGCTGGGACAGCAGCAAAGGTGCTGATGCGCTGGTCAGTGGCAGAAGTCACCCCGTCCTTGATGGACACGGAAGCGGACCAGAGGATGTTCGTCGCCATGGTGCCCGTTCCAGCAACCACGATGTGGCCGCACCAGATGCCGAAGTTTGCAGTGGCGCTTCCGGCGCTGCCAACAGTATTGCCGGACGCAGCGGTTGCACCAGTGTTGATGCGACCAACCAAGCCAGCGAGACTCTCAGCGCGGTTGTCGACGGAGGTTGGGTCGCCGGTGTACCAGCCAGCGTTGGCAGGAACAGTGGTGGCAGCCGGTGAGGCTGGGGTTGCATTCCAGCTGGTGCCGGTGAAGTTCGGGTCGCCGTTGGTGTTGCTTGAGGCGTAGAACTCACCACCGTATGCGCCACCAGAGAAGGTGCCAGCCGTAAAGAAGCTGTCATCAGTGGTGTTGCGGGTGGAGGAGAAACCAGCGGTGTCCGGCTTCCAGGTCTTGGTAGCCAAGCCAGCCTTCTGGACGAATCCACCAGCGAGCGAGGTGGAGATGTTCGCGTTGTAGACGTTGAGGAACTTGTCGCTGGCGTTACCGACACCTGCGAAGATGTCAATCACGGTGTTCGCACCAACGGTGCGGACGGAGGCGACAAAGCCAAGGAAGCCCGCGTTGGCCGAAGCCATGAGCGAAGCAGTTCCAACGATAGCGATAGCAGCAGCAGTCTTCATTTCTGGATCCTTTTCCCGCCCTGGGGCGGGTTTCGAGTTGTGCCGCCCAAACGTGGGCGGAGGTGAACGTATCTGGCCATGTCCCGCACTCATCACAGTGGGCGACCGGCGTCTCTAACAAACAGTTCGTGTCGTACGCCGGATGCGGAGGTCGGCCGGTGTGGCCGACCCCCGTTGATCCGGAGATTTCTATTCAATCACTTAGGCGCGACGACGGCTCGAAGCGAAGCCAGCAAGGCCGACGAGTGCGAGTGCGCCTGGGGCGGGAACGAAGAACGTACCGGAACTCTGCGCCTGACTCGTTCCGCCCGTCACGCCGTCCTTAATGGACGTGAAGGCGCTGAAGTTGATGTTGCCGCCAGAATTGGCAACAACGAAGTGCGCGCACCAGATGCCACGGGTGGCCGACTCTCCACCAGAGAGATTTTGGCGGTTAACAAGACCCGCGATGCTCTCGCTGACGTTGTCAACCGAGGTTGGGTCGCCGGTGTACCAACCAGCCAGGTTTGGAATGGTGGTGGCGGCCGGTGAAGCCGGGGTTGCATTCCAGCTGCTGCCGGTGAAGTTCGGGTCGCCGTTGGTGTTGGCGGAGGCGTAGTACTCGCCCATGTACGAACCACCTGAGAACGTGCCAGCGGTCATGAAGCTGTCGTCCAAGGTGTTGCGGGTGGAAGTGAAACCAGCGGTGTCAGGCTTCCAGGTCTTGGTCGCGAGACCAGCCTTCTGCACGAACACGCCATTGCTGACGGTGTTGTAGACGTTGAGGAACTTATCGCTGGCGTTGGAGACGCCGGCGAAGACGTCGATCACGGTGTTCGCACCAACGGTGCGGACGGAGGCGACAAAGCCGAGGAAACCTGCATCAGCTGAAGCGACGAGCGAGGCGGTTCCGACGATAGCGATAGCGGCAACAGTCTTCATTTCTGGATCCTTTTCCCGCCCTGAGGCGGGTTTCGAGTTGTTGAACGAGCTCGTTTCAATGATTGGTGGCCATCACGCCAGCCAACCCGAGTCACCGTTCACGAATTAGCATGCCGCGTCTTGAAGGCGTGTCAAATAGCAATGGCACATTTGCCAAGAAATTGGTGATCCCAGGAAAAAAACCACCGCCCCCGGTGATGCGGAGGCGGCAGTAATAAGGATCCACGGGCCGTAGCCCGTTGGAAATGAATCAGATTCAGGCGCGACGACGACGCGAAGCGAAGCCAGCGATTCCCAGGAGGGCAAGTGCGCCCGGGGCTGGGACAGCAGCAAAGGTGCTGATGCGCTGGTCAGTGGCAGAAGTCACCCCGTCCTTGATGGACACGGAAGCGGACCAGAGGATGTTCGTCGCCATGGTGCCCGTTCCAGCAACCACGATGTGGCCGCACCAGATGCCGAAGTTTGCAGTGGCGCTTCCGGCGCTGCCAACAGTATTGCCGGACGCAGCGGTTGCACCAGTGTTGATGCGACCAACCAAGCCAGCGAGACTCTCAGCGCGGTTGTCGACGGAGGTTGGGTCGCCGGTGTACCAGCCAGCGTTGGCAGGAACAGTGGTGGCAGCCGGTGAGGCTGGGGTTGCATTCCAGCTGGTGCCGGTGAAGTTCGGGTCGCCGTTGGTGTTGCTTGAGGCGTAGAACTCACCACCGTATGCGCCACCAGAGAAGGTGCCAGCCGTAAAGAAGCTGTCATCAGTGGTGTTGCGGGTGGAGGAGAAACCAGCGGTGTCCGGCTTCCAGGTCTTGGTAGCCAAGCCAGCCTTCTGGACGAATCCACCAGCGAGCGAGGTGGAGATGTTCGCGTTGTAGACGTTGAGGAACTTGTCGCTGGCGTTGCCGACACCGGCGTAGATGTCAATCACGGTGTTCGCGCCAAC
>JBBAOD010000143.1:0-6848 GCA_040401635.1 Phycisphaerales bacterium | reverse complement strand
GAAAGCACGCCGTTTGCTGAATCGACCCACAGGAGTGGAGCATCGGTTATCGAAGCAATGGCTGCGAGGCCGGCGATCGCTGGTGCAAAGGAAACCATCGGTCCTTCGTTCAGTCCTTGCGGCATGTCGGCGCGGTTTGCATCCTCGGGCCACTCGGCAACAAGTCCCGTCCGGATGCCTTCGCCGCGCTCGCGTGGGAGCAAGGCAGAGGCAACGCGCCAATCAGAAGTTCGCCCTTGCACAAATGCGCTGGCATTCAGTTGCAGTGCGCCCTCAAGCCGCGCTTCATCAGCGGGCGGTAGTTGCACCGCACGAACGATGACGTCAGCACCGGGAAGCGCAACGATGGTCCGTCCGGCTCGTTGCGTTTCAATCCACTTACTCACGCGTTCATCGTCGGTACCAAAGTGCTGCGCAGCCAACATGCTGACCGCGCCATCGCTGGTGCGCAGTGATGTCAGCTCGAATCCATCGCGCGTGGCGCGGATTACTGCCACCACGCGGGGATCGCGCGTGAGGGCGGGGACTACGGGCTTCTTTGCTGATTTCTTCATTCGTATTTCACTGCTCGCGGTAGGAGATGATCTTGGCGGGGAGCTGAGACTTATCAACGACCGCCTCGATTTCAACTTCGGCACCGGTTGATGCGGCTCGGCCGCGGCTCGTCACGGTATACACGCTGCTGGTGACATCAAATTGCGTGGCAAGTTGAGTAAGAACCGTGGGATTAATGCCGGACATGTCGGAAAGGTCGGCGAGGCTGGTAATGCCTTCTGGTTTGGCGCGTCGGCGAGCGATGATGGCATCGGCCAAGCGCGGATCGATCTCCAGTACTTCCTTGAGTACCGAGTCCGGCACGGTGTTGATGTTCATCCGCCCGGGCACGGGCTTGGAGAAGTCATCAGCGGTGGTTTCGCGTAAGACCGCTCGCAGTTGCACGTTGGTCAGGTCCGCGACAGCGGAGGTGCCGCCCGTACCGCCGCTTGATCGACCGCTACTGGAACGACCGCTCGAACCGCCGCTCGAACCGCCGCCCGCGGCCGAAGAGGATCCTGAACCGCCGGAACCGGAACCGCCGGAACCCGTGGAACCTCGGCCGCCGCCGCCAGAACTTTGCTTGCCACCGCTCGAACTCATACCGCCGCTGGAGCTCATGCCACCGCTGCTGCTGCCGCCGGTGCTTGCGCTCATGCTGGCGCCTCCAGTGCTGGCGCCGCTACTCCTTCCACCACTTCCACCACTTCCACCACTCTTGCCGCCGGTGCCCCCGCTCGATCCGCCCCCGGTGCCGCCCGTACCGCCCGTGCCACCAGTACCACCCGAAGCAAGCTGACTCAGCGGGGTGGCAATCAGCGCCTCCGGCTTGGCATTTGGCTGATTGCCATACGTTGCCAACGCTTTCGCTTGATCAGCATCGATTCCCAGTCGCTTGGTGAGCGATTCCGGATCGGCGCCCTTCAGGGGCAACTTGTCTTCGCCACTCAGCGACACCGGGCTCTGCACTGAAGTGGCAGTCAGCAACTTTGACCACCCCCCGTCGAGTTTGCCATCAGGCTTGTCATTCGGAAAGCTCTTGTTTCCATCATTCTCGTTGGCATCAAGGCGACCGTTGAGATTCCAGTCCTCGCCGCGAACGTACTGCGGCCATGCGCCGGCAACCAACTCCAATTCAACAAAGCTGCGGAAGTTGCCGTTGCGCGGCTTGTATCCAAGCGAGCGATTGGCGTAGTAGTCGCTCTCGGCGCCAAGGCCTTGGACATTGTCATCCGCATCGCGCCAGTCGATGATGGCGTCAACCACATCGGGCGTCATGTTCGGAATGTTGGTGAGTTGCACACTGGTAGCCACGTTGATGTTGAGTTTGGCACCCTCATCAAGCGGACCAGCCCATTCGAGCCCGTCAAGGAAATGTCGGATGTCCCAACTACCAGTGGCGGTCGTTCCGGTGGCGTGTTCTTCCATGTCACGTACCACTGCCATCGGGTCATCGGGATCGGCGTTTTCCAGGTGAAACTCCATGATCGCCACCATTTGCTCCATGCCGGCGCGCGCAGCCCAGCGCGCTTGCACACGCGCGAGCGTCTCGCGTCCAACCACTGCTTGGCGGAACGTGACGATTTGCGTGGCAGAAACCAAGACCGCAGCCACGGCCACTGCCCACACCACCACCACGACCACGCTGCCGCGGTGAGCCGCCGCGCGCGGTGGCAATGCCGTGTGCATCGTCGTGCAGCGGTTGCTGGTTGGTGCAAACATCATCATTGCGGACCTCCGCGACCGCCGCCGCCGCCACCTGGACGACCGCCACCACCGCCGCTCATGCCTGGTCCGCCGCGTCCGCCGCCACCCATACCTTGGCCGCCGCGTCCGCCGCCACCCATACCTTGGCCACCGCCCATGCCTTGACCGCCACCCGGGCCACGTCCGCCAGTTGGGCCGGTTGTTGGCATGCCACCACCTCCACCAACCGGTGTGAGTGTTCCGGCACCGCCGCCACCGCCAGTACCAGCACTCACGGCGCCGCCGGTACCACCAGCACCACCGCCCGCTCCGGCAACAGTGTCTGCAGCAGGTGTTCCGTTCGTCGGCTGATCTTCCTCTGGCTCGGGGTCTGGCTTCGGCGCGATCAATCGATCAATGGCAACCACCGTGCGTAGATCAACATCGGGGGTAAGGCTCGCGCTTTCGGCACCAACTGGGATGCCCGTCGCCGTGACAGTGATCCGCACGAGCTTTGGAACTCCATCAACGTCCGAGTCCCACTCGGTGCGCCAGCCGCCTTCGCCATCGCTTGCTTCCACAAGGAACCCAACAACGCCGTCAGCGATTGGCTCGGCGAGACCGCCGCCATCGGGGCGTTCATCGGGAGCCATGTCGCGTCGGCGCCACAGCGCTGAGCCAAGTTCATCATCCTCAACGCGGTACTGCGTTTCGTATTCGCGCCCTTCGCCTTGGTACTCGATGGGGTGAAGTGGGCGCAGCGAAATATTGAACATCAATAAATCACTTCGCTCATGTCCACCGGTACGCGAACTGGCTTCGCGCGTAGTCAGCAGGAACCGTGTGTCAAAGAGGTCGTCAGTACGAATCATCGCAGCAATATCACGGCGCAAGGCTTCAATCGACATGCTGGCACGCTGAAACGCCTCGACACGCTCGCGCGCGATATTGCGCGTCTTGCTGAGTTGCGCCAACGCAAAGGTGACGGCCATCAACACCATCGCCGCAATCGTTCCGGCGACTACCAGTTCGATGAGCGTGAATCCAAGCTGTGAATGGCGCTTATTGCTGCGCTTCATAGCGTGCCTCACGATCAATCGGGGTCTCCGGTGTTCGAACCGGATCTTCTGTGTTCTCCGGGCGCGGCGCCATCAGCGTGTCCACTCGATACTCCAAGTTGCGATCGTCCCGCGCGATGGCCATCACCGAATACGGATCGCCAAGCCCGTGCTTCTGAATATCAAGTTGCCACTGCCACTTGTCGAACGGCGCATCAAATGCACCATCCGATGCGCGCGACAGTTGCCACTCCACCACACCAACCGCAAGTACTTCATTCAGCAAACCGTCCAAGAGTTGTGCCGCTACCAGTTCGCGTTCGGAGCGCTGTTGCATAGCAAGCGACCGTTCCGCGATGGAAATCACCGCTGCCAGACCGATGCCAAGAATGACACCACCGATGATGACATCAATGAGCGCCCAGCCGCGCCGTGCCGTGTGCGAGCGTCGCATTGCTAGTGGGCGGCGCATCACCATGGCTCAAAGTCCCGTCCCGCGCGGCTGAGATCGATCGGCTCACGCGCGAACGGCGCGGGCTTGTCGGCATCAACACGCACAACGCTTGGTGATCCTTGCGGCAGTGCAACGGTGGAGTCAACACCCATTCCAACAATGCGAATGGCAATCTTGGGGCGTTCGCCGCCAGGAACACTGGCGATGGTCCATTCGGTTGGATCAACGCGTTGATCGTTGCTCTGAATCTCCACCAGTTCCACGCCCATTGGAAGGCTGACCGGGGCTGCAAAGCGGTCGGGTCGCCATGCAGGAAGTGCTTCCGGATCGGCCGGATCACTGTCCATCACCAGTAAATGAATGCGACCATCATTACCGTCGCGCCACAGTGCCACTTGTTGCGCACTGAGGGATTGTCGATATGCAAAGAGGCGCAAGAGTTCGGCAACTTGATCGACCGCGTTGTCCGCTTCTTGCCGAGCAGTACCAGTGAATTTCGGCACGATGGCTGCGGCTGCAATGCCCAAGACCACGACCACCACAATCAACTCGATGAGCGTGAACGCTCGCCGCGCAGCGACGGGGTGTGCAGAGTGGATGGTGCGTGCGTGGGGCATGAAAGTAGGCACGCTGGCGCGTGTCAGTTGCGCTTGTCGCCCGCGACGACATCCGCACCTTCGCCTTCGCCGCCCGCTTGGCCATCGGCGCCGAAGCTGTAGACGTCAAAGTCCAGGTTGATTTCGCCGGGGATACGGATCTGGTACGGGTTGTTCCAGGGGTCCACGATTTGATTCTTGTTGAGCAGTGCGCCGTCGCCTTCGGTGAGTTCCACCAGCTCAAAGTCGCTGGGAAGGGTGCTCATTCCTTTGGCGGTCATGTACATGCGCACTTGGTTGGAGATGGTTTCAGCATCGGCCCGCGCGGTCTTGCCTTTGGTAAATCCAATCCATTGGGAGACGCGCGGCACCACCAACGCGGCCAAGATGGCCATGATGGTGACGGCAACGATCAACTCGACCAGCGAGAAGGCTCGGCGTGCGTGGCGGGCAGGGCGGCGGAAGCGGTCGGTTCGCATGGGTTTCAATGAATTCGTGTCAGAGGTATAGGAGAGGCTCACGGCTGCGTGTTGTACGCATTGAACGCACAAGTCGGTCCGATCTGACATCGTCCATCCCGGTGAATCTAAGTAAAGTCCAATAACTATTTTCGTCAGCCGCCGAGGGCTTTTTGCATTTCCATCAAGGGGAGCAAGATGCCAGCAAGGACGAATGCCGCAATCATCGCCATCAGCACCATCAGGACGGGCGGCAACAGTTTGGTGAACAGTTTCAGGGAGGTGTTCACTTGGCGGTCGAACGCCGTGGCTGCGTGCAGGAGCATCGGTTCGAGCCGTCCGGACCGTTCGCCGATATTCACAATCTGCACCAGGAGCGGCGGAAAGAATCCGCACTTCTCCAGGGGCTCCGCCAGCGATTGACCGGTAGTGACCTTCTCCTGCACGCCGTCGATGGCATCCATGAGTACGGTGTTGCCGAGCGTGTCGCGCACGATGTTCAGGGCGCTCAGAATCGGTAGACCTGCGGAAACCAACGTTCCCAGGGTGCGCGTGAATCGCGCGACCGCAATGTCTCTCACCAGGTTCCCGACGATCGGGGTCTTGAGGAGCAGCAGGTCGATCTTGCGCCGGTTCTTGGGGCCTTCCATCCAGCGGCGGAATCCGACCACCGCCCCCACCGTCAGAACCAGCACCAACCACCACCACGCATACATAAAGTCTGCGAAGCCCATCAGCACCTTGGTGGGGAAGGGCAGTGTCACGCCCGGCTGGCCGATGATGGGCGCCATCAATCGTGGCAACAGGAACGTCACCGCAATGATGATGCTCACGCCAATCATGCATGCCACGATCAGCGGATAGATAGTTGCACCAACCAGTTCGCGGCGCAGTTCCACAGAGCGGTCCAAGAGATCAGCAAGCTGGTGCATGACTTCACTCATGCGCCCGGAAGCGTCTGATGCGCGCACCATACCGATGATCATGTCATCGAAAGGCAAGCCATATTCTTCCATCGCTTCATGCAACGGGCGGCCAGATTCCACGCGTTCGATGATGAAATCCAGAATTACTGGTTGAGCCTTGCCACTCGCTTGGCGGCGCACAGTCTTGAGCGCATTGAGAAGTGGAAGTCCCGCTTCAATAGCGGTGGCCAGTTCGCGAATGATGTTGGCAAGCTCGGTGCGCTTCAGGCTTGGTCGACCAGAGCCAGTGCGGAAAAGACCTTTGACATAGGCAAGCGGATCAGTCCCGGGCGTCCCCGTGTCGCCCGGTGCACTGCGCTGCGGCAATGATGGTTTCTGAATGACGTCAGTATCAGCGGCAACCAGTTGCATGGGCAACAAGCCTTGCCCTTGCAGCAATCGCATCGCGGTTGCTCGATCAGTGGCCATGATCACGCCACTTGCGATCGCGCCTCCGCTGTCCATGGATTGATGTCGATATGAAGGCATGAGTGGGTGGTGCCGACGGGTTACGCGTCGTCAATGTCCTGCGTGGCGCGGAGCACTTCATCGATGGTGGTGAGTCCGGCAGCGGCCTTTGCCATGCCGTCAAACCGCATGGGTTGGAAATCAGTACCAACCATGCCGCGTAGATCGAGGGCAGGTTTGTTCTTGCTGATTCCTTCGCGGAGTCGGGCGTTGATTCGCGCAATCTCGTAGAAGCCCATTCGTCCACGGAAGCCAGAGCCGTTGCACTTTTCGCAGCCCTTGCCAATCGCAACGCCGTTGACGAACAGATCGCGTTCTTCAGGGGAGATGCGAGCGGCGGTCTCTTCAGTCATCGGCATGCGCACGGTGCATTCGCGGCACAGTCTGCGCCCCAGGCGTTGCGCGAGCAAGCCTTCGAGCACGCTGGCGATCAGGAATGGCTCCGCGCCCATGTCCACCAGTCGTCCCACCGATGAGATGGAATCATTGGTGTGCAAGGTTGAGAAGAGTAAGTGACCCGTGAGTGCTGAACGGATGGCGATATCGACGGTTTCATTGTCACGCACTTCGCCCACGAAGATGACGTCGGGGTCCTGTCGCAGGATGGCGCGCAAACCAGTTGCAAAGGT
>JBBAOD010000142.1:0-6887 GCA_040401635.1 Phycisphaerales bacterium | reverse complement strand
CAAAGACGGGCACCATGATGTGAGCCACCACGCTGACGATCAGTCCAAGCGAGAGAAGTACGCGGCAATCAACCGGTGGCAAGGCGAACGGCTCGCGCACTTACTGACAAAGTTGAAGACCGCTGATGAAACCGGCGCGAGTCTGCTTGATCACACCATGGTGGTGTACGGCGGAGCGATTTCGGACGGCAATCGCCATAACCATGACGACCTTCCAATCATTCTCGCTGGCGGCGCAGCGCGAGGCGTGAAACACGCGCCGGTGCGAACGGCGGCGGCTGGCACGCCACTGTGCAATCTCTATCTCGCCATGTTGCAGAACATGAACGTTCCCACGAATCGATTCGGTGACAGCACGCAAGCGATCGCGCTGAACTCCATCGAACCAATGACCGCGGAACCAGGCTGAGGTTTCAATAATCTCCGGCAGACACGCGTCTTTAGCACACTGTGACAGCCGCCCCCGTCTTGGGTACAATCCTCCACCTTAGTCAGGGCGCTTAGCTCAGCTGGCTAGAGCGCACGGATCACACCCGTGAGGTCACTGGTTCGAGTCCAGTATCGCCCATTGAGATGAACGCACGTGGTTGCGCCGGTTCGCAGGAACTCGCGCAACCACGCTGTGTTTTTAGGGGTAGCGCCACAAGTGTCCGCCACGGACACCTGGTCCGCACGCGCGTGATTCATCTGCGCCCCGCTTTGCGTTTCAGTCAATGGAGGCAACGGCATCGTGCCGCGGCTCCCACGACCAGGCTGTGTCCGTGACGGACGGTCCGTTCGTGCATGTGTCGGAATCGGCGCTACGTTCAGAGGAATCCCGTCACGTTCCTCTTCCCTTTCACACTTCTGTAGGACATCTCGAAACATGAACAGCATTCGTTCCGCTTCCGTCGTCGCTTTCGCACTCATTGCCACCTCCGCAGCGAGCGCTGGCGTGGTTGATATCACGTACAGCGGCATTGCTTCCGGCAGTTGGCTCACCGGCATCTATGCCGGCCAGTCCTTCACCAGCAAGGCCTTCAGCATCCACTCCTCCTACCTGACGGACGCGATTACGACGTATTCGCAGGGCTACCAAGCCACCAACGGCGCCGCAGATGTCACGGTCGAGGGCTACGGCAACTTTGCCGTGACCAGTTCGACGGGTAACTTCGCGGCCAACGTGCAGAGCCGTGCAGGCTTCTCCGTGATCGGCCAGAGCGACGTCCTCAGCTTCGGCAACGGCGCCCTCTCTTCCTGGAACATGCAGAGCAACATCGGCCCGATCACCGGCACCGGCGTCTTCAACACCCAGAACCTCTTCACCACCGTGGGAGCCCTTCGGTTCACCGGGACAACGACCGTGACGTTCACGTCCACCGCCGTCCCCGCCCCCGGCGCCGTGGCGCTGATCGGCCTGGCGGGCCTCGCCGGCAGCCGCCGTCGCCGCGCCTGACGCGCAGCTTCAACGCAAGCATTCAGTCGCCCCGCTCTTCGGAGCGGGGCGACTGTCATTTCAGGGGTGTTCCGCCACCAAGTGCCCGCCACGGACACTTGGTTCGGGCGGGCGTGATCCGCGCATGCCCTGCTTTGCGCCCCGATTCGTGGAGGCGACGGCATCGTGCCGCTGCCCAGCGATCAAGGGGGTGTCCGTGGCGGACACTCCATTCGTGCATGTGCCACGATCGGTGACAAATTCACCCATCCCTTCTCCCCTTCTTTCACTCCTTCTAGGACATCCTGAAACATGAGCACCCTTCTCTCCACCAAGAATTGCGCCGTTCTGGCCTTCACCCTGAGCGCGGCGGCCGGATCCATGTCGCATGCAGCGATCACGCAGGTCGATTACAGCGCAGTTGTATTCAACACGACAGAGAACTTCAGCGGGTTCGCGAGCGGCGGAAGCGGGCCGCGCAACACCATCGTGCAGGGCAACGGCCTCTCGTTCGGCGAGAGATTCGCAGGCCAGCAGCTCGGGACGCAGACGATCAATTTCCCTGGCTTTTTCACCTCGCCTTACGACGTCCTCTCCGGTTCGCCGACATCCGCACTGACCCTCGAGGCGGGAAGCGCGGACCGCAATCTGTGGATTGGCGACGTGCAAACGCAGACAGGCTTTGTGATTGCCGGCTGTGGCCCCAACGGCTCGACGTGCTGTTCGGGCGGGCTTGGTCACGGAAGCGTCGCGGTGCTGTTTGACACGGATCAGTCGCAACTGGGCTTCCGGATCGGCGGCCAGAATGGCTCCACCGGCATCGTGAGTTTCTTCCGTCGGGATGGCTCGCTGATTGAGACGCTGAACCTCTCGCTCGTCGGTGTGATTCCGGGCTATACCCCGGATCTGACCTTTGGGTTCCTGCGTGACGGCGCCGTTGCGGACATCGCTGGATTCTCGATCACGCACGACGACTTAGCTGGGATTTACATGGACGACTTCATCTTCAGCGGCAGCGTTCCCGCACCGGGCGCGATCACGCTCGTCGGCCTGGCTGGCCTCGCCGGCAGCCGCCGTCGTCGCGCCTGACGCGCAGCTTCAACGCACGAATCCAGTCGCCCCGCTTTCACGAGCGGGGTGACTGCCTTTCAGGGATTGCAACGGATAGCCTGCCCCGCTCGAGCAAACGACTGCCATGCCGCACACCAAGTCACCGAACTTCGAAATTGCCAGCGCGCAGATCACGGATACTGCACTGGCGTTGCACCGAGCCCTGCGCGACACGCTGGAGCGAGTGCTGCCCGCAATGGACGGTGCACGCGCATGTGGTCGCGGGCTCGGGTTGCGAAGGAACCTGGGCTGGCAGGTCTACACCATCGCGCACAATGCCGACCATGCATCCGTCATCCGCGCACTGCCGAAGTTACGGGGTTGGGAACTGGTGCTGAAGTCGCTCGAAACACGCGGCTGCCCGGACAAGCCATTACAAACGCTGCGCACGGCGATCCGAAACATGGAGGCGCAATTGGTACCAGGCGCCACCAGCCAGCCGCTGCTGCGCGCCGTGGCCGCGGGTGCGCTTGACACCCCTGCGCAGCGGGCTGCCATGCTTCGAGCTCGCGCCAATGCCACGCGAGCAAACGAATATCTGCATGGCATCGGGCTGGCGACGTATCTCTCGTCGTTCCTCATCGGCGCCGCAGGAACTGGCGGTGCAGTGGGCATGGCGGCGGCGACCAGCATCCACGGGATTCACCGCATCCGCCCCAGCGCAGCGTGGCCGATCTACTACACACTGGAGGCGCACGAAAAGGGGAGCCAGCGTGGCGTAACCACCATGAAGCACGGCACCAAGGGCATCCCCGCCTTGGTGCGCGACCTCTCCTCGCCAGACGCCACGAACGGATGCCTGCGCATGCACCGCGATGGTGAGACGCAGATGGTGGAACTCCTTGACCGAGGAACCGCCAACGCGGACCCGCTTGACCTGGCATTCCTTGAGCACCTTGACCATGTCGGCACGCTGCAAGAAGCGCGCGCTCATTGGCGACTCATGTTCTTGATGACGACACCAACCGAGCGCACGGTGACCGAGGTGTGGTTCCACCGCTCAGTGAAGTTAGCGAACGATCCTTCAGCGATGCTGATGAGTTCGCCGAACCTCAATCGGCGCGTTCTGGCGGAACATGGTCTCGAACGCCTCCCGCTCGAAGCGATCGCCGTTCCGATAGAGGGACCGACGTTGCCCGCGTCAGCGCGACGGCATTCGGCAGTGCATGCAGAACTCTTGGAACGCGCGGCCAAACGCTTGGGCGCGCCGCTCAGCGAGTTCACGGGCTTTCAGTTAGTCGTGCCGAATCCACCGTGGATGTCAATGGTGGCGATGGCGTTTGACTGCTGATGGTTTCCGTACTAGCGCCTATCGGATGTTCCATACGCGAATGCACGCGCGAGCCGCCATTCATCAACCAGCAAGGGACCCGACCGGCCGGATGTGTGCAATAGGGGCGCCCCGCAACCGCTGAACCGCATGCCGCTGGTGAAAGCAATGGTTATCTGAGCTTCAGGCGCCTTAAGTGCGGAGACTGAGTTTGGTGCTATAGTTTACACATTCATATATTCAGTATTTTGAATATGTGAATATGTACTTCCTACTGTAAAGGACACCGCTTCGTGCCATTCCGAACCATTGCTAGCCGAGAACTTGCAGAAGTGCTTGCTGTCCTTGGTCACCCCTGTCGGCTGCGAATCATCGCAAGCGATCAAGGTCAGCCTGCGGCGCGCGCGGCGTGGTCAAAGTCCCGAACTCCGTAAGGATTACCAACATTCCTTCACCAATTTTCTGAAGGATTCACATGCAAAAGCTCATTAACGGCATCCACCACTTCCAAGAGTCAATCTTTGGATCGCAGCGGGAACTCTTCGAGCGACTCGCGAACGGCCAGTCCCCAGAGACGCTCTTTATCACTTGTTCCGACTCGCGCATCAACCCCAATCTGATCACGCAGACGGAGCCGGGTGAACTATTCATTCTTCGCAACGCTGGCAACATTGTGCCGCCACATGGCGCATCGAACGGCGGCGAGGCGGCCACGATTGAGTTTGCGGTAGCCGGCCTCGGCGTGCGCGACATCATCATTTGCGGCCATTCACACTGCGGCGCCATGAAGGGGTTACTTGACGAAACGTTGGTGGCGGATACACCGGCGGTACGTCAGTGGCTGACGCACGCGGACGCGGCGCGACGCACCGTGCAGGAGAACTATGCCGATCTTGAAGGGGCGCCGCTTGTGTCGGCCTGCGTTCAGGAAAACGTGCTCACACAGCTTGAAAACCTTCGAACGCACCCATCGGTTGCTGCCCGACTGGCGCGCGGCCAACTCAACGTGCATGGCTGGGTCTACAAGATCGAGACCGGGCAGGTCTTTGCGTACGACCCGGTCATTGGGCAGTTCGCCGCGCTCACCCAAGCATCGATCCCAGCACCGTCAACGCCGAAGCGCCACCTCACCGTCTCCATTTGAACGCACCCTCATGACAAGTACACAAGCAACATGGCCGTCCTGGCGCTCCTGCCTAGGTGCAGATGCCCTCGCTTCCGTGGTGGTGTTCCTGGTAGCGCTACCCCTGTGCATGGGCGTGGCGATTGCCTCCGGGCTACCGCCCGCAGCAGGACTCGTGACAGGCATTGTTGGCGGCATCGTGGTGGGGGCGCTCGCGGGCTCGCCACTACAGGTCAGCGGACCGGCCGCGGGGCTGGCGGTCATGGTGTGGCAATTGGTGCAGGAGTTTGGAGTAGCCACACTGGGGATCATTGTTCTCCTGGCTGGCGTTGTGCAAATTGCGGCCGGATTATTCCGCGTGGGGCAAGTGTTTCGCGCGGTGTCGCCGGCGGTCATCCATGGAATGCTCGCCGGTATCGGCGTACTGATCTTTGCTTCGCAGTTCCACGTGATGCTGGATGACTCCCCGAAGGGTTCCGGGCTGCAGAACCTCATCTCCATCCCCGCGGCGATCAAGGCCGGCCTAGTGCCGGTCGACGGTTCGTTCCAGCATCAAGCCGCGATTGTCGGCGTGATCACCATTGTGACCGTGCTGCTCTGGGTGCGATTCGCTCCCAAGCGGCTCCGACTGGTGCCAGCGCCGCTCGTCGGCGTGATCGCGGGTGTGGCGGCGGCGCATTCCATGTCCTTCGGCGTGAAGTTCGTCAACGTCCCGGACGACCTGCTTGCGACTCTGCAGTTCCCCACCATGGAGAGCCTCAGCTCCGCACTGAATCGGCGGTACTGAAGGCCGCCGTTGCCGTCGCCATCATTGCCAGTGCAGAAACGCTCTTGTGCGCAACTGCGATCGACCAACGACATGATGGACCGCGCACCAATTACGACCGCGAGCTCGTTGCTCAAGGTGTCGGCAATTCCATCTGCGGTGTTCTTGGTTCGCTGCCGATGACGGGCGTCATCGTGCGCTCTTCTGCCAATGTTGAGGCGGGAGCACGAACACGCATGAGTGCCATCCTGCACGGCGTGTGGATTCTGGTGTTGGTGATTGCGGCGCCTTCGGTACTGGAAGCGATTCCGGTCTCCGCGCTCGCCGCCATTCTTGTGTTCACCGGATACAAGCTCGTCAACCCAACGCAGGCCAAGGCGCTCTGGAAACAAGGACGCGCTGAGTTTGGGATATTTGCGTTGACGCTGGTGGGAATCGTGGGCATCGACCTGCTCACCGGTGTCGCCTTGGGCGTGGCAGCATCGTTTATCAAGCTGATCTACACGTTTACGCACCTGCGGATCCGCAAGGAAGTGCGTGGAGAAACAGTCCACCTGCACCTTGATGGAGCAGCAACATTCCTGCGTTTGCCTGCGCTCGCTGCGGCGTTTGAATCGGTTCCCCGCTCATCGGAACTGCACGTGCACGTGGAGCGTCTCACCCACGTTGACCATGCGGCACTTGAGGTGATCATGGGATGGGAACGCCAAGCCACGCGCGCTGGTGGCAAGCTTGTCATGGAGTGGGATGAGGTGAACATGCTCTACAAGCGAGCGCGTCCAATTCCCGAGCTCGCTGCGAAACCGGTCAATTAGTCTGGCGCATCCAAGAACGTCACGATGCCGGTCTTCACGTCATACATGGCGCCGACCATGATGATGTCGCCAGAATCCAACATCGACTGAAGCGTGGAACTGCCGGCTTTGATCGTGCGGATCACGTTCCGAACGTTCAGTTCTGCCACGCGGTCAACAAACACCGCGTTGTGGGAGGTGCGGTCTGTTGCAATGGTGGTCTCCATGCGGACGGATTCGCGCAGGGGTTCAAGGAGGTATGGCAGGTTTGTCAGTCCCAATGCGGCGACAGTGGGCACATCGGCGGTGGCAAGATCGCAAGCAACCTTCACTGCGCCGCATCCCGTGTGACCAAGCACCATGACTAACTTGGCGCCGGCCACCTTGCAAGCGAACTCCATACTGGCCAT
>JBBAOD010000141.1:0-6917 GCA_040401635.1 Phycisphaerales bacterium | reverse complement strand
TGACCGATCGAATCCACGTGAAGACATGCAACTCATCACCAGGAAAGACTTCGGCGCGGTAGTCCACTTCATGGCGCGCAACAAACCACATGCGGCCGCTTGCTAAGAGCAGTTCGCGTGTGTGTCCAAGCGAGTCGGCGTGCAGTTCCGCAGCGCGATCGATCCAACGGACGTATTCCACATTGTTGATGTGCGCCACCTCGCGGCTCACGCCATCAGCGGACGGAACCAGTCGCAATCCAAACGGATGCGGGTGGGCAATGGAACTGCCTGGCGCCGGACACAAGGTGGCGTCAGGAATCAGTGGTGCGCTGTTCATGCGCGCGTCTCCAGCGCCGGGTCGATGGAGCGCAGGTACGTCCAACTAAAGATGCCAGTGGAGTGGCCGTCACTAAAGCGGATGCGAACTGCATAGTTGCCAACCAGTTCGGCGCCGAGCGCCGTCAGTGGGCCGGTCGCGCGGCTGGCTGGTAGGACGGTGAGCGGATTGCGTGCCATTTCCTCGCGCAAGACTTTGGCATCGGCGCTGGGGCTGCGGCGGCGCAGGTAGGCGATCGGAAAGAACGACTCGCGGCCATCTGCCCAGGTGATGGCAAGTCCCTTTTCTCGGTCAAGATCAAGGTGCGCCGGCGCGATCGCAGCCGCTGCCGCGGAGGCGGCGGCCGACGCCGAGGCCAAGGAATCTTCCGGTGATGCGTGGGATTCATCCGCGTGCATTTCCCGATTCTACGGCGCGGGCTGAGCGCCGCTGCTGGCTCTAGACTTCGGACGCGATGAACGCCCCAAACAACAACGCTGCACATGCTGCCGACCGCCTCCTTGCTCGGATCGAGGCCGCGGGCGCCCCGGTGTGCGTTGGTCTTGATCCGGTGGCGGAGAAACTTCCAACCATTCTGCGACCTGCCCCGGGTCACGCGGCTGCGGCCGTCGCGATCGGCGAGTTCTCGCGCGGCGTCATCGACGCAGTGGCGGGGATCGTGCCGGCGGTGAAGATTCAGGCGGCATGCTTTGAGCGGCACGGGCCCGCGGGCGTTGCTGCGCTTGCCAGTGTTCTGGAACACGCGCGTACGGTTGATGGTCTTGAAGTGATTCTCGATTTCAAGCGCGGCGACATCGGTATCAGCGCCGAGCATTACGCCGCCAGCGCGCGCGACGCGTACCGCTCTGATTGGACCACGGTGAGTGCATACCTCGGAGCGGATTCGCTGACTCCTTTCGTCGGTAACGGTCACGGCGCGTTTGCCTTGGTGCGTACTTCCAATCCTTCCGGTGATGCTTTGCAATCATTGCGATTGGCTGATGGCCGCACGGTGGCTGAAGCGGTGGCCGACCTGGTTGCATCGGTCGGCGCGGCTTCGCTGGGAAGCGCAGGATTTAGCGCGCTTGGTGCGGTAGTTGGTGCAACCAAGCCAACCGATGCCGCCGCGTTGCGCGTTCGCATGCCGCAGCAGATCTTCTTGGTGCCCGGCTTTGGCGCGCAAGGCGGTGGAGTTGATGATGTCTTGCCATGTTTCCGCGCTGACGGCCGCGGTGCGTTGGTCACTGCCAGTCGCTCGGTCATCTACGCATTTGAGCCAGCTGATCGCGCGTGGCACGAATCGGTGCGCCGTGCTGCGGAAGACCTTCGAACGCAGATTGGTGCTGCGCTGGGCGCCCGAGCATGAGCCCCCGTGTGGTGGGTGCATTGCTTGCGGTGGTGATGCTGTTGCTCATGGCAGTGCCAGTGATTGCGCGGCGTGCTGAACCAGCCGTCCCTGCGGGCGCCGCCACGGTGATCATTGTCACTCCCAACAATGAGCAAATTCGCGTGGAGTTTGCGGAGGGATTTGCGCAGTGGCATCGTGAGAAATTTGCTGTACCCGCGCAAGTGATTTGGAACATGCCGGGCGGCGCCACGGAAATCCGCAGGATGCTTGAAGCCAGTGCCACCGCGTCGCTGCGTGATGGAACTGCTCCGGGTGGCAGCGCGGACTTGCTATTCGGGGGCGGCAGTTATGACTTTGAACAATTAACCAAGCCAATTACTGTTGAAGTGAATGGCGAAGTACGCAGCACCACGGTGTTGATTCCAATTGACTTTTCTCAGGAGTGGCTCAATGAGGTGTACGGCCAGAACTCGATCGCGGGTCGCACGCTCTATGACCCAAACCGCGCTTGGTTTGGTACAGCCCTGAGTGCGTTTGGCATTGTCTACAACGCAGAGATGTTGCAACGCATGGGCGTCGCCTATCCAACTGAATGGTCAGCGCTTGCAGATCCGCGTTTGCAGGACAGTGTTTCCTTGGTGAATCCTGCGCAATCGGGAAGTATTGCCTCAGCCATGGAGACGATTCTTCTGCGCGAAGGATGGCAGCGCGGCTGGGCGATCTTGCGGCGTGCTTCTGGAAATGCGCGTTCCATCGCAGCGGGCGGGCCGCGCACGCCGATGGATGTTTCGCAGGGCGACGCCGCCGAGGGTCTATGCATTGATTTCTACGGTCGCTATCAGCAGCAAGCAGTGACTGACGGTGGTTCGCCGGGGCGCGTTGGATATGTTGACCCCGTTGGCAAGACTGCCATTGATCCGGACCCGGTGGCGATGTTGCGCGGCGCGCCGCACCCTGAGACCGCGCGACGATTCATTGAGTTTGTCCTTTCGCCTGAAGGTCAGCGACTGTGGCAGTATCCCGCCGGTTCCGCAGGCGGACCGCGGCAATATTCCTTGCGTCGGCTGCCGATCAGCCGTGCCGTCTACGCAAGCGACATGCCACGATTCGTTGACAAAGTCGATCCCTGGAAGTTGGCGCGGGAAATTCCGAATCCGAATCCAAACGTCCGTGCGTTTGTAGTGCCTATCTTTGTTGCCATGGCGATGGAGAATCGATCACTACTGCGTACTGCATGGGCGCTGATTGCTGCACATCCGGAATATCCGCGTGACGGTCGGATGTTGCTTGCTTCTGACGCGAAGGATCCCACACTGCGCGCCATGCTTGAAGCGTTCGATGCCATGCCAGTGGTGCCCGGTCCGAACAGCGCGACCTTTGATCTTGCTGATGAATCCGCACTCGCTCAAGTGCGTGAAGGTTGGATGCGTGGCAAGTGGAAAGATGCTGGCCTTTGGGGCGCAAACGACGTGCCGACTGATGTCTTGCGACGCATACTTTCTGATGGGTTCAAGGCGAACCTGCAGCGCGTCATTGCTATTTCTAGGAGAAGTGCACCGTGACCGGATCACTGCAGACACAGCCACCAACCGCATGCATTTTGTCCATTGGTGACGAACTGGTACTTGGAACTACGCTTGATACCAACGGACGTGTGCTCTCCATCGCGCTCCGTGAAGCTGGTCTTGATGTGATTGAACATCGCACCGTTCGTGATGATCTTGCCGCGATTGTCGGTGCATTTCAATCGCTTGCAGGAATTGCATCAGTGATCATTTCCACGGGTGGCCTTGGTCCAACTGACGATGACTTAACGCGCGATGCACTGAATCACATCATTGATAACAACGCCGCGCAGGTTGAAGATGCGGTTGCTCGCGCTGACCTTGACACCTGGTTTGCTGGTCGTGGTCGAACCATGGCGTCAATTAATCTTCGTCAAGCGCTGCGTCCGCGTTCGGCCCGAATCATCCGTAACCGCGAGGGCACAGCACCCGGTCTGGCTGCCACCATCGATGCATGTCGCGTGTATTGCTTGCCTGGACCGCCGCGCGAAATGATTCCCATGTTGGAGGCCGATGTGTTGCCAGCAGTACGTCCCGCGGGAGCACTCATGATCGCCAAGCGCACGCTTGGTTCGTTTGGCATCGGTGAGAGCGCACTGGCCGAATTGCTGGGCGAACGGATGACACGCGGGCGTGAGCCAGCGGTTGGCACGACGGCGAGCGGTTCAGTGGTTTCGCTTCAGGTAGTGGCGCGCGGCGCGGATGCTGCGGCACGCGCGGACGCAGAAATGACGGCGTGTATGGCCGCGGTGGCTCCCTATGGATTTGCTGCCGTTGACGCGAGTCTTGCATCGTCCCTGTTAGCGGAATGCCGCGCGCATGGGCGCACGTTGGCGGTGGCAGAAAGTTGCACGGGCGGGCTGATCGGCAGCATGTTGACCGCAGTTCCTGGCTCAAGTGACGTCTTCCAAGGTGGGTGGATCACCTATTCAAACGCCATGAAGGAGGCGCACCTTGGCGTTTCGCCGCAGTTGATTGCGCAGCACGGCGCGGTGAGTCGCGAGACGGTCATGGCGATGGCTGAAGGTGCATGCGCGCGCTCGGGAGCATCGCTTGCGATTTCCGTGAGCGGCGTCGCTGGCCCCGGTGGTGGGACAGCAGAGAAGCCAGTGGGCACCGTGTGGATCGGGCTGCATGACACGCAACTGGGCACGCGCGCGCGGCGCTTTGTATTTCCTGGTGAACGCGACACGGTGCGAGACCGTGCCGCCAAGACCGCGCTGCAATTGGCGCGCTGGTTGCTGCGCGGCGAGGATGCGCCGATGATTTGGGAGCGGGCAGGGGAACGCCCCTCATGACCCCCGCGCGCACTGTTGATCCGCACGTGACCCCAGATCACCCAGTGACTGTATTTGTTGGGATCGGATCAAACATGGGCGACCGATCCGCGCACATGGATCACGCCTTCCGCGCGCTGGCATCTACGGCGGGCATTCGTCTCTTGCGGCAATCGTCGGTTCATGAGACCGCACCCGTTGGACCGCCGGGGCAGGGTCCGTACCTGAATGCGGTGGCAGAAATCAGCACGGATCTTTCGCCGCACGCGCTGTTAGCCGCGCTCCTCCATATTGAAAGTCAACGCGGCCGTGACCGCACACGCGAGGTCCGCTTTGGACCGCGCACACTTGATCTTGACATGCTCATCTGGGACGCGTCGCTACCCGGGTTTGCGCGTATTGACGCTCCTGGACTGACGGTCCCGCACCCGCGGATGCACGAACGACCATTTGTACTGCTTCCTTTAGCGGAACTTGACCCTGAAACGGCGCGCCGCGCGGCGGGTAGCCCCGTACACTTTGCTTCCGACTGAGTCCATCGGGCGTGACCGAGGCCAGTCATTTCCCTAGGAAACCCCATGCGCACTTCGCTCATCTCTGGTCTGGTCGGCACTGCACTCATTCTATCCGCCTCCGTGTGCACTTCCGTGTGTGCACAGGGCGATGTGCCTGCGCCAACCCGCGTGGCTGGTCAAGTGGATCCAATCACTGGCATGCCGTCCATGGCACCCACGGCCATGACGGTGCCATCCGCAGGATGGGCTGACGCCGACAAGACCGACGCTGCCGTCGCGCGCGGAACCGCCGCGCTTGAAGCTGCGCAGAAGGCATACCAAGCTGCCAAGACTCTCACTGATCACACTGAACTCACCATCTCCATGCCCGACGGCGAGCAGAACGAAGTGATCGACATGAGTTTCGGCGCCGGTGATGACCTGATGGTCAAGATGGGCAGCCTGCAGATCATTTCAGCGGGAGGCACGGTGTACTTCGTGCCCGACCAACCGGCGGACAAGTACCTCTCGCGCAAGATTGAGGGCAACGCCAACGCCACGCTCATCGCCATGTTGCCTGGATTCTCGCTGCCAGCACCAGCCTTGGCCATGCGTCAGCCTGCTGTTGGATCCAAGCTCACCGATTCATTTGCCATGGGAGCCAAGGGCGGCGTTGCTGTCAAGGGTTTCCGCGAGCGTGACGGCAAGCAGGAAGTGCTGGTGACGGGTCCGGCCGCGGATGGCGTGGTTTCATTCGATCCAAAGAGCAGTCTGATCACTGGCTTCAACATGCTGATGACTCCTGAAGGTTTGCCAGCCAACGTGCGCATTGGTTTCACCGTGAAGTGTGCGCCGTCCACTGCAGCTTTGACCGCGCCGATCGCCTTTGATGCGGGTAAGCGCGCCAGTGTTTCCAAGTTAGAAGACCTGTTCACGCCTCCTGCTGACGAACCGGCCCCCGGCATCACCGTCAAAGACGGCCAAGTCGCTCCGCTGGGCGTACTCACCATGCTTGATGGAAAGTCGGTGGACCTTGCATCGCTCAAGGGCAAAGTGATCATCATTGATTTCTGGGCGACATGGTGTGGGCCTTGTCGTAAGGGCCTGCCGCTTCTTCAGAAGTTTGCCGACTCAATGAAGGGCAATGACAAGGTGGTTGTGTACGCCGTCAATGTGTGGGAACAACAGAAGGGCGAGGAACTTTCCAAGAAGGTTTCTGAGTTCTGGACCAAGCAGGCATTCACCATGAATGTTGCTATGGACCCGGAAGCCAAGCTCATCACTCAGTATGGTTTTCAAGGTATTCCTGCGTGCATCATCATTGGCCCAGACGGCATGCTGGTGAGTTCACACATGGGTTTCGACCCTCAAATGGAGAACAAGCTGGCTGCTGATGTGAACAAGGCCCTGGGTATGAAGGGTGCTGAAGTGAAGGATGGCACCGCTGCGCCTGAAACCAAGGCTCCTGAAACCAAGGCACCCGGCCTCACCAAGTGATTTCCCTTCCGCAACTGGACGCCGTTCGCGCCGCTGATGCAGTACGAGCCCGCATCGTTGCAGGTCTCGCGCAGGTTGGCTGCGCGGATGTTCGTGCGGACCGTGCGGGGCGGATGATTTACTCCACGGATGCCAGTCTGTTTCAAATCGATCCGCTCTGCGCAGTGGTTGTTCGCGATATTGACGAAGCTATTCGCGTGGTGCAGTGGTGCGCGGGGGAGGGCATTGCCATCTTGCCGCGTGGTGGCGGCACCAGTCTGAACGGCCAAAGTGTGAACGAGGCGGTCGTCCTTGATCTGGGCGCGTATTGTCGCCAGGTGATTTCCGTAGACGCCGAGCGCGGTCGCGCGTGGGTGGAACCAGGCGTGGTACTGGACAAGTTCAACGCCGACCTTGCGCCGCTCGGCGCTCTTTTGCACGGCGGCGGGCACGCGCGCG
>JBBAOD010000140.1:0-6939 GCA_040401635.1 Phycisphaerales bacterium | reverse complement strand
CGGCGCGCGCAAGAGCCAATTCACTGTTGCCAGCGCCCGCATCGAAGCGCAGCGCCGCGAGTACGGAAACGCGGAGGTCGCCGCGCATATCCGCGCGGACGACGAAGTCGGGATGGCGTTCCGTGATCCACTGCGCCGTATGCAACGCCTTGAACTTGAGCGGAGCATCCACGCGCCAGAGCCGCCACCGTCGAGACATGGGACTCGCCATACTTTGCGCGCGAGCGACCAATGCAGCGCTTCGCTGCTCCACCGCAAACAGGGGGCGCGCGACCTTTGCCGGTCGTAATTCAGCGATCACCGTACGAAACTCCTGCGGATGCTGCCCTTGCTGAGCGGTGTCAAGAAGCAGCCCAAGGACCGGATGAAACTCCGGCGCGAGCTCGTCACGAACCAGCCTCCGGAGGCGATGCTTCGCCACAAGATCCCCGTATACGTGAAACCACGCAGTTGCCATGCCAAAGAGCCGCGCCATGTCGGTTGCGCAAGCGGCCGTGCGAATGATCAGGCGCTCCACATCAATGGATGCGCCCCGCTTGGGGAGCTGCGCACCGACGAATCCGATTCCCAGTTCGCGCCACGATTCGACCACTTGATTGAGCTCATCACGATTCATTGCGCGGCCTCATGATGCTCAGGATCTCTAATGCCGCCGCGTATGCATGCGGCGATATACCGCACGCCTGTATCGCCGGGAAAAGTTCAAGCAATTGCTCTGCTTCCGCATGTGTGATGGTCAGCGAATCGAGGTCCTCGAGATCCTCGGCACGTCCAGCGATGACCTTCAGGGCGATCAAGTCAAGTCGCCCGACGGCGCGAACCTTCAGCGGGCCGAATGTGTCGATGGTGACGAGACGATCACGCCACCCAGGCAGCATGAGATGCGCAAGCGCGTGTGCGCTGGCGTCCAGCCATTGCGGGGCAATCTGGAATCGCTGCGCCACTTCCTCGGCGTGATACCGGCAGAGGTCAAAGATTTCAGGGGGAGAAACTTGGAGCACATCACAGTCGACGGTGGTTCGTGATGCCGGTAGTGCACCTGACAGAACACCCGCTGCGCCGCCGATGATGACCATTTCGGCCATGGAAGTGGGCGGCAGCAACGAGCCGAGGTGCGCAAGCGCGGCCCTGATCTGCTGCGGAGAAAGGTCGTGGTTTGGCATGTATTATTAGATAATACAGCAATAATCTAGTGGAATCGGTATCGCTGCCAATTGGCAGCGAAGTACTCCGCCGAGCGCGCAGGCAGAATCGCACACACGCCCCCAGACGCGTGAGCGCTTGGGGGCGTGAGATGTGGACGCTGGCCGAAGCCAGCGTGGAGTGCAGTGTGATGTCAGGCGCGACGACGGCGTGAGCGGAGCAGACCGCCAGCACTGATCAGTGCGAGTGCGCCCGGAGCAGGCACGGCGTTGACGCCGCGCAGGGTGATCGTGCCGGTCCAGGTGGCGCCGGATTGCTCCGGATAGCTGGTCCAACCGTTTCCAATCCAAAGCGTGTAGCCGGGGTTGGCGGTCAGATTGATGCTCTCTAGACCGTAGACATACATTGCTGGACCGATGCAGAGGGTTCCCGGTAGGTCGGTGTTTCCGCCCGCGTTCCAATTCCACCTCGATTCTGGAATGGTTCCGTAGGACGAGCCGAGACTGCCCACCAGACCAACGGTACTGTAAGTAGCCGTTGGCGTCACCCTCACGGTCAGGTCACTAGCCCAGGTCCGTTGCCCTGGCCCAAATGAATTATTGAGTGTCACATTGATGTCAGCCCCGGTCAACGTTCCCGTGAACCCAGTCGCGGTGGAATAATCGGTTGCTGCGAAGAACTGACCGCAGAGGAAGGTCGACTGATTAAGCGTGAACGTAACGTCGGCGGACGCCACCGCTCCAAGGGCGGAGTAGGCGACAACGGACGCGGTGACGATGGATGAGGACTTCATGAAATACCTTTGGAACATGGGGTTCCGGTGGGGGGATGGGTACCGCTCAAGACCTGGTGATCCTGCCGGTATTGGCTCTCAAGCCGAATAGGCGCACATTCCCCTCGGAATGGATCAGGGAATTCTGCCGAGATTTAAAAAGGCGAGGTTCGCGACTATGCACAAACGCACACACGCCCCCAGACGCGTGAGCGCCAGGGGGCGTGAAGTGCAGTGTGATGTCAGGCGCGGCAGGAGCTGGTTGTCGACGACGAACCTCATGCGACGCGGATCACCGCGTGGCTCATGTGAACGGCGGCGTAGGCGATCGCCGCCAGCACGTCATCGCGCACCAACGACGGGTGGTCGGACAGCACCTCCTCCGTGGAGGCGCCGTTCGCGAGCAGCTCGAGCACATCGGACACGCGCATGCGCGTCCCGCGGATGCAGGGACGGCCGCCGCACTTGCCGGGCTCAACGGTGATTCGTTCAAGGAGCGCGTTGGACATAGCCCCACTTTAGCGGGCGATGCGTTCGAATTACGGATTTTTGCGAAAGCGCGCCTCACTGCCTGACTTTGGATTGAGGCGGCAACCCCCTTCAGTTCCGCAAGTTTGCGACTTGCGGAAGCCAGCTTCTTAAGCATCGCGGGGTCTCGAACTGCTTTGGGTCGAGTTGATTGAGTGGTGAAATGTCTGTCATGGGCGTCGGCACTGCAGCACAACATGTATAGAAATTGCTCTTTACTATGCACATCTTCTTGGATGTGTATAGAAATCTGTCGTTTTTGAGGTACTGACCAGGCATACAACTATGCCGTCCTCGCCAGCGAGGACAAAGCCACGCTCAGCGGCTGTCCTCGTCCGGCGATTGCGGGCCAGTAGGAGGGCTTTCAGGAGTAAATAGGTGCGGGGATACCCCGGACACAATTTAGGCGTACGAGTGCAGCCCCGAAATCACAAAGTTGATGACGATCCAATTGAAGAGCATCACCGCCGCGCCTACGACCGCCAGGATGGCCGTCCACAGTCCCTTGTCACGGACCTTCCAGCGCACGTGAATCAGGAGCGCAAAGATGATGAACGTATTCAGCGCGAACACCTCTTTCGGATCCCAGCCCCACGGGCGACCCCAACTGTGGTCGGCCCAGATGGCGCCCATCACGATGCCCGCCCAGAGCATCACAAAGCTCAGCTCCGTGAGCAACATGGTGACGCCGTCGAGCACTTCGCCCACGCCAGTGGCGCGGTGATGCGCCATCTTGCTGGCCGCACCGCCGCCACTCGCCGCGCCGGCCGCCCCACTGCCCGCGGCAATCATTTCCATCGCCTGCCCTGCTCCGCCCACGCGCGCGAATGCCAAGCCGCCGCCGCGCATCCGCCACACGAGGTAGCAGAACGCCGAAATGGATGACATGAAGATCAGCGCGTAACTAAAGATGACCACATTGGTGTGGATGTAGAGCCACACGTCGTGCAGCACTGGCATCATGTTGGAAATATTTGAATTGAGCTGCACGGGCAGGAAATGCGCAGCCATCAGCGCCACCATGCTGGTGACGCACGCGCCGAGCGCCACGACGCCATGCATGGCAGTGCGGCGCAGGAATGTCAGCTCGGCAATGAACACGAGAGCCGTTCCCATCCACGCCGCCGTGGTGACTGCTTCGAACATATTGGAATTCGGCCAGCGACCTGAGATGTACCAACGCAACATCACCGCGAATGTTTGAATAGCGAACGCAATGGCAAAGATCACCATGCCAGCGGTTGTTGCGCGCCGCCATCGATAGACGAGGCCAAGAAGCAGAAACACAATCGCTCCAAGGAACACCAGCCATGCGCGGCTCAGATTGCCGTTGCGGAAGTACCAACCCTCCCACTCAAGACGTTCCGCTGGTGGATAGATGGACGGCACGAGCGTCGGCAGAAGCGTGGCGATCGCCTTCACGCGCGCGTTCACTGCCGTTGCATCACCTTTCTGCCATGCCATAACAAAGGCGCGCCAATCGGCGGCGAGTTGCCGCTGCTTGGCTTCGTCGATACCGGGCACCGCGTTCATTGGTCGGTCGCGTGCGGCGGCGGGCAGCGTGGCGGGGTCAGCACCGAGCAACATGATGTCACCAATCGAAACCCATGGCTTATCGAGCGCTCCATCCGCGGGAGGAATGACGCGCAGCGAACCAAGCAGGAACGATGGATCTTTCACAGACAACGCACCCTTGATGGCGTCCATTTCCTTTGCGGTGCGGATGAGGTCGCCTTCCATCGCTTGCAATTCCGTGCGCACTGGCGGAAGGTTGAGGACTTTCTCAGAGATGAGGCCGCTCGCTTCGAATGCTCGCATGCGTTCGGTAAGCGCAGGGTCCGCACGGAGGGCCGCTTCGGAAATGCGCGCGCGGACTTCGCGGTTCTTGACGTAGATCACGTCCGCGTCTTCGTATGCGTTGCCGCGAAAGAGAAGGTCAAAGTAAGTGAAGTCCGAGCCCTGACCCCCGATGGTGCGCGGGCCGGTGACGAACTGCATTTGCTGATTGGCAAAGCTGCTAAAGCTCTTCAGGCGGCCATCAGAGAACACTGCAACGCGGTCGAGTGGCGTGAGATCCACTTGCTGCGCAAACGGGCGATCGTCAGCACGGACCGGAGCGCACGTCAACAGCGCTATCAATGCAACCAGCAACACGGAATAGCAGGCAGACAGCGAGCGTTGTGAACTGTTACGCATGGACGGACTCCGTGTGGTGCTTTGCAAACGAGGGGCGCCGGCCTTCAGCCTTGGCGCGGGCGATCTCTTCAAGAACAAGACGTTCATTGCGACGCTTGATGACGGGCTTCACATAGAACGCGTACATCATGCCAAGGCAAGCGACGATGCAACCGATGAGCTGCACCCATACGCCGTGGCGATTACCAACACCAAGCACCGTGTAGTTGAGTCCGGCACTCGCCATCCCGCCTTGGCGTGCTTCTTCCGGTGGGTCCCACTGACTCTGGAAGAATGACATTCCGTCGAACTCCACGGGTTCATTGACGCTCAGGCGTTCGGGCGCGCCCCACGTGCCGCCCGATTCCTGGAAGCGCACCACGCTGGTGTAGTTCCGAATACTCGAACTCTGCCCGGAGAAGCCACCCACTTCGGTGGTCAACTCGAACGTCTCCAGTGCAACCGGAGCCGGGAGCGGCTCGCGCTGACGTGAGAAGAGCACTTCAAGCGCGGTGCCATCAGCAAGTGTGAGCGTGCTGGGCGTGAGCCAATAGCGGCGCAAGACATCTTGGGCGCGATCGAAGACATACGGGTGGTAGGTAAGCCACTCGGCGGCTGATGCGGACGCAGCGCCCGGAGCGGTTAGCGCCGCGGCGGCCTTCGCTGGGAGCACTTGATTCACGCGCATCATGGAGAACAATTCGCGTGCGTCGCGCTGCCGTTGTGATTGCGGCACGACGAAGGGCTTGGATTCCTGAACAGCGTTTGGCATCCAATCGGTCACTGTCAACTTGACGCCAGCAGCCAGTTCAACCGGGATGCGCGGGGTGACGTCCACAACACGGGCTTCCGGGCGACCAAGCGAATCAACCAAGCGCAGGCGACCCGCTTCTGGGCCAGCCACCAGCAACGCAAGGGCGAGGCCGTTTCCGGGGCGATATTCCACTTCAAGCGACTTGTCAGTAAAGCTCTCGCCGCCCCGCTTCATGGCAGCCATGGGGTCTTCGCCAGGCGCCAAGTCGCGGCTCATGGTCGGGTCGCTGAAGGTCCAGCGGCGGAATTCACCGGCGGGTGTTCGCAGTTCAAGAATGGCTACTGAAAGCTCACGACCTCCAATCGGCAGGTCATCCTGCACCGCCACCACGCGGTAGGCGTATCCGGAATCCACCGGACCGATCGGACGCCATTGCGCGTCCTTGTCCGTCAGCGCGGCGTCCTTCACGGACTCGGTGAGCGTGATGTTGCGCGATGGAACGCGGAACACAAGTGTCGGTTGCGCGAGCAGCGGAGCGAGTTGTTCCTCATCGGAGATTTGACGAATGGCAAGAACGCCGCCGTCGGCACTTCGCTTCTGTGGGTCGGAAGCAACGAGGCGGTACTGCGCTGCTCGACCCTCGGTATCGGAAACATCAACGGCTGCCACGGCGTTGGGAGCCGCGTCGGTTCCGCCCGGAATTAAGCGCGTGCGCATCTGCCCGTAGCGCAGGTATCCGGTTGCTTCAAAGACCACGCCAGGAGCCGGATCATCAGCGCCAGCGGCAGGAATCATCACGCGCAGTGAACGCGGCTCAGCGCTTTCAGCGGAACCAAGGAAGACCTCGTTGAGATCTGGAACATAATCGTTATAAAGTGGAAGGCCGATGACTGGTCGCTCCACCCAACGCGTCTCACCGGGGCGGCGAACATAGAGCGCCCAGCTCTTTTCCAGGTCATTCTTCAGGTAAAAATCAGTTTGCGGGCAGTAGTCAAGCGCCACAAAGAGACGGGGATCAATGATCGGCTTCCCGGTTTCCTTCACGGCGCGCTTCACTGGCTGCGCTTTGTCTTGCGTGAAGATCATGTCTTCGGTGTATTCGGGGTAACCAGCGATCACTTGGCGCATGAAGCGGCGGTCCGGCGCTGTGACCACCAGGTTGACGCTGTAGGCGCGCTTACCGATATCTGCACCCGAGCGTAGTTCCCACGTTGGGTCGATCGACTGCACTTCCACGTCGTAACGATCCGCGCCCTGCCCCACAGTGAGCTTGCTGCCCGGCATCGCCACGATCGTTCCGGTTGCAATGAGTTCCGACGCGGGACCATCCTTTGCAGCGATACCAATGGTGACGGTGCGGCGGACCACTGGTGCCTCGCCTTCAACCTTCGTTCCAAAGTAGATCACGCTGCCGACGATCAACATGATGATGCCGGAGTGAATCATCCAGACGCCAAGGTTCACTACCCGTAGCGGAATACGGCGCAAGGTGGTGGTGACCAGCGTGAGCGCAATGAGGGCCATCAGTACATCAAACGGCCACCAATGGAACCATTCAAATTCAGTC
>JBBAOD010000139.1:0-6957 GCA_040401635.1 Phycisphaerales bacterium | reverse complement strand
CGGTGCCGCTGGTTCCGACGTGTTCAATACGCACTGTCGTGGCTGCTGGCACGGTGAGGGAGCATTCATTACCGAAGAAATCGCCATGGGTCATGGAGGCAACGTGCGCCTTGCTGTCTTGGCTCCATGCGCCCATCTTGTGAGGATTTGCGCGTGCGTAATCCTTGACGGCGTTCGGCGCGCGGCGATCGGAATTGCCCTCGCGGATCACCGGATTCACTGCGCTGCCCTTAATGCGGTCATAGCGGGACTTGGTGTCGCGTTCGATTTCGGTCTTCGGTTCATCCATGTAAGCGGGGATGGCATACCCCTGCTGTTGCAGTTCCACGATCGCCGCCTTCAGCTGCGGTACCGACGCACTGACGTTCGGCAACTTGATGATGTTGGCACCCGGAGTCAAGCACAGGCGACCGAGTTCAGCAAGCGCATCGGGGATGCGTTGTTCAGGCTTCAGACTTTCGGGGAAGCTGGAGATGATGCGACCAGCCAACGAAATGTCCCGCAACTCAACGGGTATTCCTGCGGGACCCGCGAAGGCGCGAATGATCGGCAGAAATGAGTACGTGGCGAGCGCCGGGGCTTCGTCAGTGTGCGTGTAAATGATGGCGGGGCCGGCGGAAGTGGCGGAAGTGGTCATGGAGCTGATCCTGGTGAAAGTCGCTTAGTAGTCCCTGACGAACTGAAGGACGCATTGTACGGAGGCGTCATGGCACCTCCCACGGCACTGGGTGCAAGGACTGGGCGCATGAGCGCATCGCCTAAAAGGGGAGATAACCGGGAACACTTTGGCGATGTGAGCACATTCAGTGTCCCGCGCCGCGTGAACGGTGGCATATATGGTGTGTGAACTGACCGCAACAAGGCCGCGTATGAACCGCCGAGAAGACATGATCTACCACGCCAGAGCTTTCGCAATTGCGCTCGCCGCAACCATCACGGCAGGCGCATTTGCACATCCGCCAGAGGCTTCTGAGGAGCATCAACATCTCGATGAGCCACCGGCCCTGCTCTCGATGATCGCCTGCGCGGCGCCCCCCGGAAACGGCGCGCTCATGGCGGCTTCGTTTGCACCGTTTCGACCCAACGTGCGCTTCTACTGGGATGCCTCGTACTTTTATGAAGAGTCCGACTCCATGCCCAGTAGCACCTTGATGCCCAACATCATGACTGGCATCACCGCGTGGCAGCAGCAACTTCCTGTGCCAACTGCATACTTTGGAAGCGTTCTCAATCCAGAGACCAACACGGCATCGCTTGGCTACGGTCAACCGAACGTGTGGCGCATCCCGATGTTGCCAGTGCCAGCCGCAGCGCCGATTTCGCTCTCTGGCGGCAACTTTCAGCGCGGCGCGGTAGCACTTGCATCCAACGGCATTCCGATCTTCAATCCACGCAACAACACTGGTCAATTTTCGTACGCGATTGGTGAGCTTGATATCTACGGCGGTCACTGCGGTCGCGCAGACGATTACCACTATCACATTGCGCCCGTCCATCTGCAGAGCGTGCTTGGCGTATCAAAGCCAGTGGCATGGGCGCTCGATGGGTACCCAATCTACGGATACACGGAGCCCGATGGAAGCGCGCGTCTGGCGTTGGATGCCGATGGCGGACACGACCACGGCACGTGGGGATACCACTATCACGCGATCGGCAGCGATGCCACTGGGCCGCAGAGCCCGTACCTCATGAATGCGTTCCACGGAACGGTTGTGAACTACGGCGGTCAAGTGGATCCGCAGCCTTCGGCGTTGAGTTTCATGCCAGCGGGCAACCCGCTCGCCGGTGCGCGCATCACTGCAAGTAGCCGCCCGACTGCGGACTCGTTCTCAATGACCTACACGGTGAATGGCGTTTCGTACGTGGTGAGTTACCAACTGAATCGCGTGACCAAGGCGGTGGCGGTGCATCGCGAGAGCCCCACCGGCACCACTGATCTCACCTACAGCAGTACTTCGCGATTTCCACGCTATGCGATGGCCGCCAAGAGTATGAATCTAGTGCCTGATACCGGGCAAACCGTCAGCGCTACCGCCACGTTCGGCGAGGACTCCGACTACATCATCAATGCGCCGAGTTTCACCGACAATTCCAATGGCACCGTCACCGACAACATCACTGGTCTGATGTGGCAGAAGGTTGACGCGGGCGAAATGACCTGGGACAACGCGGTTGCTGGCGCAGCAACGCTGAGCCTTGGTGGATTCACTGGTTGGCGCTTACCAACACCCGCCGAGGCGTTCAGCATCATGAATCACGGCCGCAATCCGGCGCTGGACTCCACGTATTTCCAGAGTAACGCCACCGGCACTTCGCAGTACTGGTGGACCAACGACACCTATGGCACTGACACCACTCGTGTGTGGTCAACCAATGCTGGCGGTGGTATTGGGCCGCATTCAAAGACACAAACGGTGAGCGCTGGCGGGACCAGTCGATTCTGCGCGCGCTACGTGCGCGGTGCATCCGCAAGTGTCGGCCACAATTACTACAACAACGGCGATGGAACCATCACCGACATTGACACCGGCCTGATGTGGACGCAGGTGCCAGGTTCCGCAAGGAATTGGAACGCCGCGATTACCTACGCGGAAGGATTGACCACCGCCACCTACACGGACTGGCGGCTTCCGAATGTCAAGGAGTTGCAGTCGCTGGTGGACATCACCATGACAACGGCAACATCGGCCGCCACCGCCAAGACCGCACTGAACCGAACGCTGTTCCCTGCTGCCACTGCCACCGCGTACTGGTCGTCCACCGCGCTTGCGGGCGGATCGCTCACCTCGGCATGGCTGGTGGAGTTTGGAATCAATACATCTGTTCCCGCGGCCAACGGACCGTCGCGTGGCTTCCAAGGGTTGGTGAGTTACGAAGTGCAGGCGTCGACGTACCCGGTGTTCGCCGTTCGCACCGCTTCCACCCTGGCCTGCGACTGCCCGCATGACCTCAACGGCGACCGAACGGTGAACGGCGGCGACCTGGGACTGGTGCTTTCGAACTGGGGCGTGGTCAATGGCACTGCTATTGCAGACACCAATCATGACGGGATTGTTGACGGCCAAGACCTCGCGCTCATCCTGGGTGCTTGGGGCGCTTGCCCGTGATAACAGTTGAGCGGTCAAAGTCTGGCAGGTAACCGGGGTATTGGCGCTTGGAATAGTCAGATTCGGCGTTAAACTTGAGCGCATGCAGCTCCATACCAGTCTCGGAACAGTCCTCGTCGGAGGTGTCGCCCTCATTGTTGGGCAGATGAATTCCACGGCGGACTCCGCCGCCGGTGCTGCGGCGGCATCGGCGGACTGCGCCAACGCGCCGGGCGCTGCACTTGGTGACAACTCCTATGACACCGCGTCCGCGACCGCCAACTTGGTGTTCGGGACCAACGCGCCGTGCGGAGCGCACACGATCTACAAGGCGATGTACTGGACGTTCACGCCAGCCACTGCTGGCCTCTACACATTCACGACCTGCGGGTTGGCAACATGGGACACACGCCTCGCAGTGATGTCCACGTGTTCGCCAGCCGGAACCGTGCTCTCCTGCAACGACGACGCATGCAACTACCAGAGCAGCACGACCGCGACACTGGTGGCCGGCACCACGTACCGCGTTGCGATCGGCGGCTACGGCGTGAATGATGGCGGCGTGGGTGGCATGAACATCTCGTTCGGCGGCACCGGCGGCGGTGGCGGCGGCGGCGGCGGCGGCGGATCGCCGGATGTCATGGTGGGTTCAATGCCCGATGTTTCAAAGTACGGCAGTGTCATTCAGAACGGCGTGACCATCATGGCGTACGCGTTCGGCACCACCAGTTGCAACATTGGCACCGCACAGTTGGAGTGGTTTGCATCACCGGACAACCGCCATCCCTTCATCCCCATGAATATGTATCGCCTGAAGAACGGTCGCTTCGAGCAGATCGGCATGGGTTGGGGCAAGCATGGATTCACTGCATTGCAGGGGACGCTGTGCGGAGCATGCACGGCATCAAGTACTGGCACTTACTTAGGCATCGGCTGCTCAGATCCGTACTCGTCTGGCTTGAATGGCAGCCAAACTGGGCTTGGAACGCGCACTGAAGTCAATGCATCCACCGGCTATTTCCCAGGCACCATCAACAGCGGTATGCCAAGTGCGCCGGCCACCATTGGTCGCCGCGTGCAGGTGAATGCAAACGACTTGAATCCCGCCATGAACGCTGGGGCAACTTACTTTGCAGAAGGTCAATACATCCAACAACAAAATGCAGTGGCAAATAATGACAACAACAATGCGTCACACCGCGCGTTCACTGTTGGTGCACTCAGCAGCGGTGCGTACACGCTGACACTCACTGGCTCAACCTTGCAGCAGAAGCCTGCGATCGAGTCATGGTTCGCGGCTGACTCCACCGTGTTGCTTTCGTATGTCGATGTCACCGGTGATGGTCGCTACATTGTTGGATGCAAGGTCACCGCCAACGCGAACGGTACGTGGCACTACGAGTACGCCATTCACAACTTGAACTCGGATCGCTCCGGCAGTTCGTTCTCAGTGCCGCTGCCAACTGGCGTGACGGCCACCAACATTGGATTCAAGGACATCAACTATCACTCGGGTGATGCATACGACCCAACTGATTGGACAGCTTCCACGTCTGGCGGCGCCGTCACGTGGACGGGCGGCACCTACGCCACCAGCGTGAATGGCAATGCGCTTCGATTCGCAACGCTCTACAACTTCTGGTTCGATGCAAGCAGCGCCCCGACCGCAACGAATGGAACGATTGGTCTCTTTAAGCCTGGCGCTGCGGGCGCACCGACGAGTGTTCCCGTGGCCATTCAGGGGCCCGTCGGAACAGTGATCGTCGGCGATCTGAATGGCGACGGGCGTGTAGACGGCGCTGACCTCGGTCAGCTGCTTTCGGCCTGGAATACGCCTGGTCCTGGAGATCTGAACGGCGACGGCGATGTGACGGGTGCTGACCTGGGGCTGCTACTCGCGGCGTGGAGCTGAGCGGCTAAAAGAAAAAAACCTCCGCATGGCATGTGCCGTGCGGAGGGTTTGTTTCAGGGCAAAAACTTGTCGACCAACGATCCAGCCAGTCGACTCAGCGACGGCGGCGGAGGCCAGTGAGACCAGCGACGCCGAGCAAAGCGATGGCACCGGGAGCGGGAACCGCAGTGCCGTTGATCAATACGTTGTCGATGCGGGCAGTGCCGCCAGCCTGATAGACGCCGGAGCCGTTGACCGGATCAACCGTCGCCTGCACGCGCACGAGAATCGAGGCCGCGTTGTCAGCGGTGGCGCCGAGCGCGATGCTGGAGGTGTAGGCCGCGTTGTAGGTGGTGGTGTTCCACGTGCCGGCACCTGTCGGAGTCGCGGAATTGACGATCGGAGTGAAGGTCGCCAGCAGGGTCGACCAGTTCGAGCCACCATCGACGCTCATGATGACCGTCCAGGTCGCCGGACCGGTGGTGCTACGGGTGAAGTCCCAACCGAACGACAGGTCGGAGTAGCCGGTGCCGCTGAAGGACGCCTGGTAGTAGTCGCCAGCCTTCCAGACGTTGCTGGAGAAGGCGTAGGTACTGCCGTTGCCGGCGGGCGAGGTGTACGACGTATTGTTGACGCCCGAGGAGGCCAACTGGTGGACGCTGGACAGGTTGGTGCCTGCCGCTGCTGCGCCCTGGTCACCGATGCCGACGCTGTAAGACGTTCCAATGGGCACATTGCCAGCGCCCGATGGGAATGCGGTGGGGATGGTCCAGCCGACAACCAGGTCAGCGGAAGCAGAAGCGACACAGACGCCTGAGGCGACGATTGCAGCGAGGGAACGCCGGGTCATGACTGACATGGAAATAGCTCCGAAGGGAAACGAAAGGATCAACCCTGCGAAAGGGACGCAGAGAATGTTCCAAATTAACCCGCCCAACGCCCGAAGCAAGCAACTTCTAGTGATAACCGTTCCGGGGACCCACAATTAATATGCCGCCCGCGGATTTCCTACGATCGCCGCATGTCGTCGCCCCTGCCGCTCTTCTCCCATGCCGACCTCGACACCCGCGTCACCGCCATGCGAGCGATCGCTGAGCGTGCCGGGCGCCTCACCCTCACCTACTTCCAGCACCCCGGTTTGTCCGTGGAACTCAAAGCAGACGACACCCCGGTGACCGCCGCAGACCGCGCGTGCGAGACGCTCATCCGGCGGATGATCGCCGCTGACTTTCCACATGACGGGCTCATGGGCGAGGAGCACGGCACACAAACCGGCACAAGCGGCTTCCGCTGGGTGATTGATCCGATCGACGGCACGGTCAGCTTTGCGCGCGGTGTTCCACTGTACGGCGTACTCATTGCTATGGAACATCTGACGCACGATGGCCCGCGCGTAGTGGCGGGCGTGTGCGAACTGCCCGCACTCGGCGAACGCGTGTGGGCTGCTTCCAACCGCGGCGCGTGGTGGGAGCGCAACGGAGAGCCAGCGGTGCGCGCGCGTGTCACCGGCGTCGAGCGACTTGCCGATGCGTTGGTTGGCACCACCGGCTACGAGTACTTCCGACGCGCCGGATGCGTGCACGCACTTGATGCCTTGAGCGCCGCCGCGGGACGCATGCGCGGATGGAGCGATTGCTATTGCCTGGCACTTGCTGCCACTGGGCGCTGCGATGCGGCCGTGGAACCGTGGATGAACCCATGGGACTCCGGCCCGTTTCCAGTGATCTTTGAGGAAGCGGGCGGCATGTTCAGTTCATGGGACGGAACACCGGGGATTCACGGCAAAACGGCAGTCGCGGCAAACCCAGCTCTGCACGCAGAGTTGGTGGCATTGTTGCGCGGCTACCCCGCACTCACTTGATCCGCGACATGCGGAATTCCAGCGGCTTCTCTGCTGGCTTACCTTCGGCTGCCTTGGGCTCAACAACTAGCACCAGCATGTCGGGGCCATCAAGGAAGTACGTCACACGCGAGAGATCT
>JBBAOD010000138.1:554-6975 GCA_040401635.1 Phycisphaerales bacterium | reverse complement strand
AGAGGAGCGCACCAAGGTGAGCGCCTCCGACCTGGTGGATCGCTTACGCGCACGCGGCATCGCCGCCATGCACCTCTATCCGTTCGACGCGATTGTTGAACAATTGGAAATGATGGCCGCCGACGGTGACCTGATTGTGGTCATGGGCGCCGGACCGGTTTGGAAGATCGGTCACGCCTTTCTTGGCCGCGCCAGCGGGCACGCGTAATGACCATGGCCACGCATCCACTGGGAAGTACCACGCTCTTTGCTGACTTGGATGTCAAGGTCGAGCTTGATGCGCCGCTCGCGCAACACACCTGGTACGGCATCGGCGGTTCCGCTGATGCCCTGGTTCAACCGCAAACGCCAGAAGCACTTGCCACCCTGCTGCGACGCTGCTCGCGCAATGCGGTGCGCGTGCGCATTCTTGGCGAGGGCGCCAATCTCTTGGTTGCTGACGAAGGCGTCGAAGGCGTGGTGGTGCGCTTGGATGCCCCCTGTTTCAAGGGGCTGCAACTCAACGCCAATGGACCAGTCACTGCCGCACGCGTCGGTGGAGGCCGTGACCTTGGCAAGACCATCCGTGAAACAGTCGCTGCGGGGTTGGCGGGACTAGAGCCATTGATCGGCATTCCGGCAACCATCGGTGGTGCGGTGCGCATGAATGCTGGCGGAAAGTACGGCGCCATTGGTGACACGTTGCAATCGGTCGGCCTTGTTGATTGGAACGGCGACGAGCACGTCTATGACCGCGCCGCCATCCGATGCGAATACCGGCACACTGACCTGCCGCCGGGGATCGTGACGTGGGCGGTGCTCGCGTTGCAAGCGGCTGATCCCGTGGCCCTGCGCGCGCGCTCCAAGGAAATCAGCGAATACAAAGCCAGCGTGCAGCCACTGGCGGCTCACAGCGCAGGCTGCATGTACAAGAATCCGATCCACCCTGCCACTGGTGTTCGCATCAGTGCGGGCAAGGTCATTGATGATGCTGGTCTCAAGGGAACCCGCGTGGGCGGCGCGTTAGTCAGCGGCCAACACGGGAACTTTATTGTGGTTGAACCCGGCGCTCGCGCCGCGGATGTCATGGAATTGGCAGCGCTGGTGGCTGCCGAAACGTTTGCGCGCACGGGCGTCCGGCTCGAGCGCGAGGTAGTCTTCTGGCGCCGCGGCGAGGCGTGAGCCCGCACGGTTTCCGCTGCGCCACCGGACGGCGCGTCATGCATCGCAAGGAGGCGAGCACATGTCTGCAAGCAACACCAATTCCCACGCCAGCACGTCGAACACCGGCGCGGGCGTTCTGCCGCGCAGCATCCTGGTACTGAAGGGCGGCCCCGACGCGGAGCGCGAAGTCAGCCTGAAGTCCGGAGGCATGGTGGCAGCCGCGCTGCGCCGCGCTGGCATGGACGTGAATGAAGTCACCATCGATCGACCCAGCCTTGAAGAACTCCGCGGAATGCGCGGCGAGGTGGTGTTCCCGGTGCTGCACGGATCATGGGGCGAAGGCGGCCCGCTGCAGGAGCTTCTTGAAGCTGACGGTCGACCCTACGTTGGATGCGGCCCCAAGGCAGCACGCCTTGCCATGGACAAGATCACCTCCAAGGCGTTGGTTTCCGAATTTGGCGTGCCGACGCCGCGCTCACAAGAACTGCGCAACAATGTTGAATTCTCCTTGGACTTCCCAGTGGTCCTCAAGCCCGCTGACGACGGTTCCAGCGTGGACCTGCGCATCTGCCACAGCATGCAGGAAGTCATGCGTGCGCGCCTGGAAATTGGGCCGCGCCGCGAACGCATCCTTGCTGAAGAATTCATCACCGGCCGCGAACTCACCGTCGGCTTGATTGACGGCGAGTGCCTGCCGATCATTGAGATCCGCCCGCGCGACGGCACCTACGACTACGAAGCCAAGTACAACCGCGACGACACGCAGTACATCCTCGACCCGGAGTTACCGAAGGGCGTAGCTGAGGCGGTTCGCGCCTTTAGTCGGTCAGCATGGCATGCAGTTGGCTGCCGCGACGTAGCGCGGGTGGACTTCATGCTGGACGAACGCGGTCCGTGGTTCCTGGAAATCAACACGATGCCTGGGTTTACCGACCATTCGCTGGTACCCAAGGCCGCGCACCATGCCGGAATTTCCATGGAAGAGCTGGTGACCGGACTGGTCCGACGCGCACTGGCACGCGCCTGCGCTCGCCGCGTTGCTGCCTGATCTTTCCGCTGCGATCTGCCCACTCTGTCCCCTACGCGCCGCCGAGGCGAGGCCTATCAGCTACCCGTGGCTTGGCTGATGAAGCGCCCATGAATTGGTCGATGAAACCCTTCGCATGGCGAAGTCATCGAAGTCCGCGTCCGACGCCCCACGCACATCCCCCAAGCAGCTGCCGACGTGGTTTCCCACAGCAGCCTGGAGCGTTTGTTTGGGCGGGGTTGCCATTGCCCTCGCAGTGGCCGTACCGCGGCTCCTCAACTCCACCGCCAACGCCACGCTGCCGGCGCCCATCCGAGTGGTGCTCAGCGGTCAGCCGACTTGGCTGCCGAAAGATGAACGCGCGGCGATCGAACGTGGCATCATCAAGTCACTGGCCTCATCGCCGTTCGATCGAGATGGCCTGATCGCCGCACAAGATGTTGCAACGCGCTGCGGCTGGTATTCCGATGTGCAGCAAGTCCATCGTGCCAACGTGGACGAAGTGATTGTTGAAGGAACCTGGGCCATTCCCTGTGCACTGGTGTGCGACGCTGACGGCGAACACCTAGTAGATACCCGTGGTCGACTGCTGCCCCGCACGTATCCAACTGGTCGCGGCCCGAAACTGCTGCGCATCAACGGCGTCACCATGCCTCGCCCGACAACGATCGGTGCACAGTGGACGGGTGATGAAATTACCGCTGCGCTCACCATGGCCACGCTCTTCTCCGAGTGTGCTTGGCGATCGCAAATTGCCGCGATTGATGTGAGCTCGTGGACCAACGACGGCACCGTGAACGTACTGAGTGACAAGAACTGCAAGATCATTTGGGGGCGTGCACCGGGCAAGGAAACCGCTTCGGAAGTGCCTGCCATGCAGAAACTCGCGGTGCTGCAGATGGCATTCGTAAAAAGTGGACGCGTTGATACCGGCGCCGCGGTGCTTGATTTGCGCGGCGACCTCACCTGCGCGCGCTGACATACAAACTCGCTGGTGCCGCACCCACGCTCCGCGGCGATAGCATTACAGCCATGCCGCTCCCTCGCGGACTTGTCATTTGCAGTTTCATCTGGATCATTGCCTGCTTCGCAGCAACGATCGGTTTGAGCGCGCCCATTCAGCCAACCAGCGGCGTCTATACGCCTTCCGTTCGTGCCATGCTGGCGCTGCTTGCTGTGGGCGCATGTCTGCTGTGGCCCATCGCACGACTTGCCTACGCCCGCGGCGCGTGGACACCCGCGCGCGTCGCCCTGGACATGATCACCATCGTGGTTGCATTCCATGCCATCTTCTGGCCCTTGCACCTGGTCACCTACTGGACGGCGGCGCAAATGATCGCCATCGATCTCTTGCTGTGCGGATGGATCGCTGCTACTGGCGCATGGATTGCACTTGCACTCCGCGCGGACACACGGCGCATGGTGTGGTCCACAGCGTGGATGGCCATCGTTGTGTCTGGCGTGGTGTTGGACGCAGTGGGGCTACAGGCGCCATTTCCTGAACTGGCTGGCCCGTATGCCGCGCTGCTTCGCTTAACGCCAGAACGCACTGATTCCACGGTACTTCCGGCGTGGTCGGTGGCCATTTGGCCGTGGATTCTGGCGTCCGGGGCTTGGGCGGGAGTGCTCTTGGCGGCCAAACGGTTGCCCCGAACGCCAAGCCCGGCTAACCTCTAGGAGCCTCGCGGCGGGTCCCCCCGCCGCATGCCGTTTTTAGAATCTGCGCACCAGCGAGGACAGTCCTCGCCTCCGCACGTAGTCCGCAGTAGTCATTCACGGAGCGACAGCGACCATGGAGATCATCTCCCCATCCGATCACGCCAAGATGGAGCAGCAACTCAAAGAGTTGTTTGCCCAGCGACCGATCATTTCCAGTCGTATTGCCGACGCGCGGGCCAACGGAGACCTCAAGGAGAATGCCGACTACCACGCTGCCCGCGAGGAGCAAGGTCTGATCGAGGCGAAGATTCGTGAACTTGAAGGCCGCCTGCGCACCGCGCAAGTGGCTGGCGACTCTGCGGTTCCAAAGAACATGGTGTTCCTGGGCGCCACCGTGCTGCTCCGCGACACCACCACCAACAAGAAGCAGAAATTCAAGCTGGTTGGAAATCCCACTGACGACGACGGCGACTACATCGAGGTCACCTCTTCGAGTCCGCTCGGAGTGGCGCTCATGAAGTCACACGTTGGCGAAACAGTCCGCGCTGATCTCCCCAAGGGCGAAAAGCGATTCGAGATCCTTGAGATCTGCGATTGATCTCTGCGCGACCCCGGGACTGACGGATGGATCATCTCATCAATCAACTCCTGCGCGAGACTTTCGGGCTGCCGCTTGTCGCTGGCGTGTTCGGGTGGGTGGTGGCACTTGCCTTTGTATTGAACGTCGGGCTGAGTGTGCGCATCATCTGGGTCAAGGGGTCCCGGCCGAATGCGGCACTTGCATGGATCGCCACGCTCTTTGCGCTACCAATCTTTGGGTTGATTCTGTATCTAGTGATTGGTGAAAATCGAATCGGCACGATTCGCCGTCGCCGCCACGCACGCATTGTTGAGGAAGTTGCAGGAATCAGCGGTGTTTGGTCGGACCCACGCGTGCTGGCGTCCAATATGAGTACCGCCGACACGCAGATGGCGCATCTTGGAGAAACCTCCGGCGCCCCAGCAGTTCTCAATGGAAACCTCCTGCAATTGAGCGGCGACCCTGCCGAACAGCTGCGGTGGATGACCGAGGACATTGATGCCGCACAACAGAGTGTCGACGCCCTGTTCTATATCTTTGAGCAAGACGCCACCGGAACCGCCGTTGCCAATGCGCTCGGTCGCGCGGCGCAGCGTGGAGTCACCGTGCGGCTTCTGCTGGACGACATTGGTTCGCGCGCATTCCTGCGCAGTCGCATGCGCAAAGAATTGGCTCAACAAGGAGTGCATGTGATCGCTGCACTTCCGGCTTCGATCCTGCGCATGCCGTTCAAACGCGTGGATATTCGCAATCACCGTAAGTTAATCGTTGTCGATGGAAAGATCGCCCAGACCGGCAGCCGCAATGTTGCTGACCCCGACTTCAAAGGCGACGAATCCGGCAAAGTGGGTGCCTACATCGATTCGTGGATCCGCATCCGCGGGCCAGTCGCACGCGACTTGCACATTCTGTTCTTAGAAGATTGGGGTCTCGATGCCGGACTGCATGGCTCACGGCAATTGCCGGACGAGCCGCCAGTCAACGTTGGCGGCGTTCCGGTGCAAGCGATACCGTCGGGACCGAACTTTGAGAACAACATGGTGGCCGAACTGATCCAGGCCGCCATTCAACTGTCACGCCGCGAGATAGTGTTCACAACTCCATATTTCCTACCCGACAGCGCCACCATTGCCGCACTTGAAGTTGCCGCGCGGCGCGGGCTACGCGTGACACTGATTGTTCCCCGTGCCAACGACAGCAAACTGGTCGCGCTGGCGAGCCGTGCCAATTACGGTCGACTGCTCGCCGCCGGCGTGGAACTGTGGGAGCATCGACATGGATTCCTGCACTCCAAGACCATCTCTGTGGACGATGAGTTGGCGATCGTGACCACCGCGAATCTTGATCGCCGAAGTTATGAAATCAACTTCGAGACCAGTATTGTTGTCTACGACAATGTGTTCGCTACGCAATTGCGCCGCTTGCAACAGTCGTACATCGCTTCCAGTGATCGACTTGATCTGAATGCGTGGAACCAGCGTGGCGTACTGCCGCGATTTGCCGAGAATCTAGCGAACTTGATGTCGCCACTGCTGTGAGCATGTCAAACATGCCGCGCCGCACAGGGCCCTATTCCAAGGTCATGGTTCTGGTCATGGATACACAAACTCAACCGTGCTTCCCGGAGTGACTGGGTATTTCACTTCGGAGTGAGGGGCAAATCCAGCAGGACCCTTGACGATCGGCCAACGCACCTCAAGCTGCAAGTCTTTCCACGAATCGGGAACGCCAAACTGCACTTCCGTCGAAGCAGTACTTTGAAACGGCCCACCCGCCCAAATCCACCGTTTCGCGAGCACACGGGGCGTAGGTGTTCGTGTTGACAGTTCCACCCATGCACCGACGCCGTGACTCGTTCCCGGCGTGGGGCCGCGCAAACGCACTTTGATCCAGTCATGGGACTGATTATGCATGTTGCGCAAGACGCGCAACGGACCGTTCAACTCTCCGACCACGATATCAATGTCGCCATCGTTATCCAGGTCATTGAACACCGCGGTGCGATCACGATG
>JBBAOD010000138.1:0-544 GCA_040401635.1 Phycisphaerales bacterium | reverse complement strand
CACGATGCGCGCCGAGCAAGCCCGGACCCGGATCCGCTACCACTTCAAAACGAGCCCCAATGCGGCGCATCACGAGCGGCGGTTGCTGGTACTCAGAATCCATGGCCACCTTGGTCGCCTGCGGATAGACGTGACCATTGAAGATCACTAGGTCCTCGGCACCATCGTGATCCAGGTCGTCAAATGATGTTGCCCAGCCAAGAAGCGGACGACTAGCAGCGCCCAGACCAAACTGCGCGGTGCGATCATCAAAGAACTTGCCGTCTAAATTCAGGTGCAGCGTATTGGTGTCACTGGAGAAATTGGTGGTGAACACATCGGGACGCCCGTTGCCATCGACATCACCGATGGCAATGCCCATGGTGGCCTGCCCCGCGCCGTCAATATTGGTAGCGATACCGGAGGTCATGCCGCGTTCTTCAAATCGCAATGGACCTCCGGGTTCAGTGCGATTCATGAACAGCGAATTTGCCTCAGAATCATTGGCGATGAAGATATCCAGCCGTCCGTCGGCATCAAAGTCAACCACGGCAAGATTCAGCCC
>JBBAOD010000137.1:6766-6999 GCA_040401635.1 Phycisphaerales bacterium | reverse complement strand
CGCACTTACCGGCGGCGAATACGCGTCGTAATTCTGTGCCTGCGCCAAACGCGTTGCCTGGCCGTTGCGATAGATCGCCTGCAATTGCTGCTGACGCGCTGCGGCCTGCTCTTGCGTTGCGCCCTGAGTCATCGGCACCGCGCGCCACGTTGGTGGCAACGGTGGCATCGGTCGCGATGGCGGCGGCGGCGCATGCGAAGGTGTCGGTGGCGCAATCTTGAACTGCGATCCAA
>JBBAOD010000137.1:0-6756 GCA_040401635.1 Phycisphaerales bacterium | reverse complement strand
CAAGCGGTTGCGCGCTACCGGTGAGCACCGGCGCGTATGCCTCAATCACACCGCGAACATCACCTTGCGCGGTATTGAGCGGCGTCATCACAAATGCCACCACCTGCGCCGGATCGCCGCTGCCTGAAATTGCTAGCAACATGTCCTTGGGAATGCTGTAATCACTCACTCCCGAATAGACGGTGTGCTGCTCCAGGTGCTGCATGATGTTGATGTTGCGCGCCGTTGGAAGCGCCCACTGCCGCACATTGGATGTCAGCAATGAAGCCTGCGGCACAATCATCCACATCCACGGCGCGTTGTTCACTTTGTCGTTACGAATCCCCTGCGCCGCGTTCGGCGCCGTCGGCTCAATCGGTGTCCACGCGACGTATCCCTCTCCGTACGCCCAATTCACGTAGCCAGGGCCCCACGTCTTGTCCGGAATCCACACCCATCCCTTGTTGCCACCCCACCACGCCCATCGACCGTAGTGATAGACGGCCCAACCAAATGGCTCGTAGCTCTGCCAGTACATGCCAAAGCCTTCTGCCACCAACCACTGTCCGTGCGAATACGGCCGCCACCCCGGAAGCACTCCGCGCGGCTGCCACACCCAACCCCACTGCCGATCAGGAATCCACGTGCCGTAATTGTTCAAGTCCGTCATCATCTGCTGCACAGTGGTGGACGTGGCAATGCCGATCGACCCCTGCGCATGCACTGATCGCCCCGCCCACAGCGGAACGATCGCGGCCACCACAAGAAGAAGTACACGAACGAACCCAGTCATCCGAGGTGCAGTGCGAATCATGGCACAGATCGTAGCCCGATCACGCGGATCGGCGCAGCCGTTCAATGCACTCCGGAACAATTCGTTCCGCTTCACGCACCTCCGCGTCGATACTCATTCGGCTCAAACTAAATCGAACACTCCCGTGCGCCACCCGGGGCGGAACCCCCATCGCTAGCAACACTGGCGAAGGATCGAGCGAGCCACTTGAACACGCCGCGCCCGCGCTCGCGGACACGCCTCGTTCAGAAAGTAGTAAAAGAATCGCTTCCGCCTCCAAGCCAGGAAATCCAATGTTGGAGGTGTTCCAGAGTCGCTCCGCGCCGCCTGCATTCACCACGGCATCGGGAACGGCTGCAGTCACTGCGCGCTCCAAACGGTCACGCAACGCCGCGCCCTGGACGCGCCCGTCGCCCGCAAGCCACGAACGCGCCGCCTCTGCCGCCGCGCCCATGCCGGCAATTCCCGGCACATTCTCAGTTCCACCGCGACGCTCACGCTCTTGCGGTCCACCAATCACCTGCGTCGCTACCCGCACGCCGGACCGAATCCACAACGCACCAACGCCCTTCGGTCCGTGAAACTTGTGCGCCGCAAAGCTCGCAAGATCAACATGCATCGACCGCAGATCGCAAGGCATCCGCCCCACCCACTGCGTTGCATCCGTGTGGAAGCGAATTCCACGCGCCCGACACCGCGCGCCAATCTCCGCGATCGGCTGCACTGCGCCCGTCTCGTTGTTGGCCCACATCACACTCACCAGCGCAATCTCAGCAGCGCGCGTCTCCAGAATTCGGTCAAGCGCGGCCATGTCAGCATTGCCCGCAGCGTCGCACTCCAACCACACCACTTCCGCTAGAGAGCGTTTCGCAAGCACCTCGCACGCCTCACGCACCGCACTGTGTTCGGTGCGCATGGTCACCACCACGCGACGCTCCGGCAGCATTGCCAGCGTTCCCGCGATCGCCAGACCTGCCCCTTCCGTACCGCCGCTCGTAAAGACGATCTCCCGGTCCGACGCGCCAACCAACTGCGCCACCGACTCGCGCGCCAGTTCCACCAACCGCCGCGCTTCCATACCTGCGCGATGGACGCTGGAAGGATTTCCCCAACCGCGCAACATCGCATCGGTCACCGCCGCCACCACCTCCGGCAGCGGTTGCGTGGTGGCGTTGTTGTCCAAGTAGGAGTGCATGCCACAACGGTAGCCGCAAAAAGCAAAACGGGCTCCCGAAGGAGCCCGCGATGCGCCAAGGCGATCAATGCGGATGAGAGGACTTGAACCTCCACGGGTTTAACCCCACTAGAACCTGAATCTAGCGCGTCTGCCAATTTCGCCACATCCGCAAATCAAGTGGGGAGCAAGTATACCGATCCGGATCAACCGCCGTTCCCGGCGATCGCCCTCCGTACGATGCACCCGTGTCCTACCACCCACCGTTCGTTGATCCCGCCTTCAAGATGGTGGAAGCGCCGCACCCCGCAACGCTGGAAGAGGAAGTCCTCCTCCGCTACTGCGAAGTGCTGACCGGCCGCGTCGGTGGCCCTGGCGGGCAGCACCGCAACAACGTTGAGACCGCGGTCTGGGTTTGCCACACCGCCACCGGCATTGAAGGTCAAGCAACCGAGCGGCGCAGTCAAGTTGAGAACAAGCGCATGGCCGTCCGGCGTCTCCGCCGCAAACTTGCATCGCATGTGCGCACACTCGCTTCACGCGACCACCACGTGTGCACTCCACTGTGGACGCAGCGCCGACAAGGCAACAAGATGACCGTCAACCCGGAGAGTGAGGACTATCCAGGTCTCCTAGCCGAAGCGATGGACTTGGTGGTGGTGCGCCGCTACGACCTCGGCGGCGCTGCCAAAATCCTAGGAATCACCATGAGTCAACTCAGCCGCCTCATCCATCACGACAAGGGCGCGTTCGCAAAGATGAATGCCGGTCGCGTGGCGTGCGGCCTTCCCGCACTTCGAAAGTAAGTCATGGTTTCACCAGCACAGCAACCCGCGCATCCATTCACGGACATCATTCGCACCTTGTTGCGTGAGGAGCTTCCGAGCCTCATCGAACTTCGTCATGACCTGCATATGCATCCGGAAATTGGTTACGAAGAAGTGCGCACCAGCGGCGTAGTGCTTCGCGAACTATCGAACGCTGGCATTGCCCACGTTGCAGGACTTGCGGGCGGAACAGGCATTCTTGCGCACATTCCCGGTACCGGCCCGCGCGCCATCGCGTTGCGCGCTGACATGGATGCACTGCCAATCAACGAACGCAGCGGTCAGCCGTGGTCCTCCAAGACTCCCAATCGAATGCACGCCTGCGGTCACGATGGGCACACCGCGGTACTGGTCGGCGCAGCGCGCGTACTTTCGCGCCTCGCTGCGCAACATCCGCTTCCACGTCCAGTGACCTTCGTCTTCCAACCTGCGGAAGAAGGCGGCGGTGGTGGCAAGCGCATGGTGGATGAAGGTGCCCTCAACGGAACGCGCATCGGACCCGCCGCTGAAGAAATTTACGCACTGCATGGCTGGCCAGAACTTGCCATCGGCACCATCGCCACGCGTCGCGGCGCCGTGATGGCTGCGAGTGATCGATTTGAAATTCATGTCATCGGGCGCGGTTCGCATGCTGCATGGCCACACCAAAGTGCTGACCCCGTGTTGTGCGCCGCGGCCATCATCACCGCCATGCAATCGATTGTTGCACGCAATATTGATCCACTTGACTCCGCCGTCGTCAGCGTGACGGTGATTGAATCCGGAACCGCGTTCAACGTCATTCCTGATCGAGCGCTACTGAAGGGAACCTATCGATCCCTCAGCGAAACAACGCGCGCCATGCTTGAACGCCGCATTACTGAAGTGGCCGAAGGCGTTGCCCGTGCCCACGGTTGCGAGGCACAGTGCGAACTCCTGCGCTGCTACCCAGTCACTGCCAATGACGACGGAGCCGTTGCGCGCTTTGAGCAGGTCGCCCGCGAGACCTTCGGACCGGAACGCGTCAACACCCTGCCCGCCCCGGTCATGGGCGGCGAGGACTTTGCGTTCTACGGGGCGCACGTTCCGGCCTGCTATTGGGCACTGGGGCTCGCCCGACCCGGCACCCCATTCCCAGCGCTGCACGCCCCTGACTTTGACTTCAATGATGACGCCATTGCCGTTGGGGTTGAACTGATGTGCCGGTTGGCGGTCCAAGACACTGCTCGCCGGTAACTTCGGGGAATTGGCGGCAAATCCCCACTGCGCTCGGTGACTTTGCGGGAATGCGCACTACATTTACGTCAATGCACCCACACGCCCCCGCTGTTCATTGGATCTTCGCCCTCGCATCAGCACTGCTCGCTGCGGGGCACAGCCATGCGCAATTCCCATCGCAGAACCTCGGCTCGCCGCTAGTGACCGTGTCCGCCGACGCCCTGCCGGCACAACTCCGGGATTCCGTGACCGCACTCGCGCCGGATGAACAGGTATGGAAGGCCATGGCCACCACCGACCACGTCCGCCTTGAGGCCGTCCCGGTGAGTCCCACGCGCACCGTCAACCTCTTGCTGAGTCGCATCGACCCGTTTACGCCGGGCGCCCGATTGGTCACCGCCACCATCGACGCCAAAGGCCAGCTGCAAGAACAGGCAATTCCCCGCCCAGTAGGTCAGTGGTGGGGAGGAACCGTCGAAGGTCAGGCAACATCCAAAGTCATGCTGTCGCGGAGCGCCGCGGGCATCTTGGGATTCATCCAAGACGAACACGGAACCACCATCATTACTGGCGACCGCATCGGCGGTACCGGGCCACTGGTTTCTTACGTATTGGGCGAACTCCCCCCGGGGACCATCGCGTGGGAACCATGGACGTGCCAGGAACTCACCGCACCCGGCGACGAGGAACTCAATCACCAAGGTTCGGCACCGCTCGTGCAGCCCTGCCGACAACTTCGCATTGCAGTGGAGACTGATGCTGAGCTGTACCAGCGCTTTGCTGCCAGCACCGATCCCACCGCCGCTGCAAGCGCGTACGTCGCAACCGTCTTCGCTGGCATCAACCAGATCTACCAACGCGACCTGCAGATCAAGCCACACATCAACTTCCTGCGCTTGTGGCCAACCGCCGCCGATCCATGGACCATGGCCGGCGCAGGCGATCAGTTGAATGAGTTCCGTACCTGGTGGCAAGCCAATATGGGCGCACAGCCACGCGACCTCGCCGCCATGTTCTCAACGCGCGGTCTCGGCGGCGGCGTTGCATGGTTGAGCGTTGCATGCAACACTTCGTGGGGTTATTCCGTGTGCGGAAATCTCGCCGGTGCGTTCCCGTACCCACTGATTGACAACGATCCGCAGAACTGGGACATCATGGTCACCAGCCATGAAATCGGGCACAACATGGGCACCACGCACACGCACAATTTCTGCCCTGAACCAGGCGATAGTTGCGCGCCATCGGGGTACTTCGGATCATGCCAGACAGCGCAAGTATGCACCACTTCCGGAACCATCATGAGCTACTGCCACCTCTGCTCCGGCGGGCTTGGCAATGTGATCTTGTCCTTCCATCCGCTGTGCATCAACGCGGTCAGTACCTACATGTCCAATTCCTGCAACACCGTCGAGGGCGCGTCGGGTGCTGCATCCGTCGACGATTGGTTTGAGATGGTTCAAGGCAGCGGATCGATCCTCATCGATGTGCTTGCCAATGACATCGATTCCAATTGCGAATCCATCACGCTTGAGTCATTCGATGCAGTCTCCGTGCGCGGCGGAACCGTGACGCGCGTAGTGGGCGCTGGTGCAGGCGGCCGCGACCTGCTGCGGTACACGCCGTCACCGGAGTTCGTGAGCACCGACCGAGTGACGTACCGAGTGCGCGAACAATCAGGCGCTATCTCCCCAAGTGCCACAGCGAACATCAGCGTTCGAGTGATGCGTCAACCTGAAAATCCATTCGGTGATACGCCCGGCTTGACCACCAAGTACTACGCCGTGACGGGTGCCGCCGCCCTCCCCGACTTTGCTGCGCTGACGCCGTACCTCACCAACATTTCCACGCAGGTGAATTACGCATCCACCAATGGAAACTTCGCAACGAGTTTGCGCGCCGATGACGTGGCAGCACAATGGACCGGCTGGGTGCAAATCAGCCAAACCGGTACCCACACCTTCTCATTGACCAGTGACGATGGATCGCGGCTCAGTATCGGCAGCACGGTGGTCGTTCTCAACGACGGACTGCACGGCATGCAGGAAGTCACCGGCACCATCGCCTTGGCTGCGGGAAAGCACGCCATCACCATCGACTTCTTTGAAGCGGGCGGTGGCGCAGGCTGCATCGCCCAACTGGAAGGTCCCGGTTTGACCAAAGCCCCCATCGCCGCGGCGCGTCTGACCCGGGGTGGAATCGTCAACCGATTCGACCTCACTAATGATGGACGCGTCAACGGTGCGGATCTTGGCGGATTCCTGGCACAATGGGGCGCATCCGGCGGTCCAGCCGACTTCGACGGCAACGGCCGTGTGGAAGGTGCCGACCTCGGGAGCCTTTTGAGCGCGTGGACTGGCTAATAACCTAGCCAACTGCCCGCTCGCTTCCCCCTGAGACTCCCAACCAGCACCCCGTGATGCACTTGCATTCACAGGGGATATCGCTATCATCCCTCCCTTCACCCCGCACCGCTTGAACGACTGATCCGAGCCAGAACTCCACCTGTCAATGTGGGAACACTGGCTTCGCCCGAAGTAGGGCCGGCTCGGTCGGAGGTAGGAACCATGGCCAAGAAGGTCACGAAGCAATTTAAGTTGATGGCACCAGGCGGCAAGGCCACTCCGGCCCCACCGCTCGGTCCTGTCCTCGGCGCCAACGGCGTTAACCCCGGTCAGTTCATCACGAAGTTCAACGACTTGACCAAGGCCCTCAACGGCCGCGTGGTCGGTTGCATTGTCACGGTTTACGCCGACAAGAGCTTCGACATTGAAATCAAGACCTCCCCG
>JBBAOD010000136.1:0-7005 GCA_040401635.1 Phycisphaerales bacterium | reverse complement strand
ACACTTCCGGAAATCGATTCGTTTGTAGGTACCACGCTCAAGGACCTCGGCTGCTCGAGTTGCTTCCTTGACTACGCCGTGCGCGGTCACCCGCCCTACCCAAGTCAGGCATGCCTGAGCCCGAATGCGTGCGTGGTCCATGGAACGCACACCATGACGCGCGACCCGGTGCGCACGGGCGACATCCTGTCCATTGATATCGGCGTTCGCAACAAAGGTTGGATCGGCGACGCGGCGTGGACCTACTCGTTTGGTGAGCCGGACAAGCTCACGCGCGCCCTCATGGAGAGCGGCAAGGAAAGCCTGCGCCGTGGCATTGCCGCGATGCAGCCACAGCGCCCACTGATTGACTGGGCGAAAGCAGTGCAGAAGCATGTTGAGAAGGAATGTGGATTCCACCTGGTGCGCGGTCTCGGCGGGCACGGCATTGGCCGCGAACTGCACGGGCCTCCCTTCATCTCCAACGTGGTTCCCACCTACCCCGGCGAGTGGGGCGAGGCGTGGAAGCCATGGGTTCCGGGCATGCTGGTGGCGGTGGAACCGATGATTGCGATCGGCACCACCGAAACACGCACCAAGGGTCGCGAGTGGCCCATTTGGACCGGCGATGGATCGCTGGCGGTCCATTATGAGGCGGACGTCCTGATTACTGCCACGGGGCCGCGCAACCTGACTGAGGGTTTGTTTGAGATGCCCGACGTCATTACTGCGTAAAGAACGACTGTCACAAAGGTTGTAACCAGCGTGCTGCGTGGCGGGCGGTGTCACAGTGCGCAATGGGCGCGTCACCGTGCGCGGCGGGCATAAACCATCGCGGAGACTTATCCTGTGACGATGCTCATTGCACTCCTTGCCACCGTCGCGCTTGCCGCTCCACCCGCAACCCGGACTTCACCGACTACCGATGATTACGGCGGTACCAAGGTCACTGATGACTACCGCTGGCTTGAGGCCTTGGAGAAGGACTCCCCAGAGGTCAAGACTTGGACGGACGCGCAGCTGCAGAATTTGCGCTCCACACTGGATCCGCTGCGCTGCCGCGATATGTTGACTACGGAACTCACGCCGCTGATGCAGATCACCTCGTGGAGCGTTCCGATCATTCGCGGGCCCGGCTACTTCTATGCGCAGCGCGATGGCCGCATGAACCAGCCCGCGATCTATGTTCGTAACGGCGGCGCCAACTTGGGCGGCGCGAAGGTCATCGACATGAACGTGATCGACCCATCGGGCCTGACGTCCATCGATTGGTGGATGCCTTCCTGGCAAGGCTCCAAGTTTGCATACGGCTCCAGCAAGGCTGGAGATGAAATGAGCGTCCTCAAGGTGATGCGCACCGATACCAAGGAGCACTTCCCTGACGAGATTCCCGGCAAGGTGTCCTTCGGTGGCTGGAACAACTGGGGCGATGCGTTCATCTACAGCAAACTGACTGACCCAAAGGATCCCTACAGCCGCGTGGTTTCCTATCACAAGCTGGGCGAGCCAGTGGATAAGGATCCGGTGCTCATGAAGCAGACCAATCCGTCAGAGGTGCCGTTTGGGCAACTGATGAGCGAAGACCGCTGGATGGTGCTGGGCATGAGCCGCGGTTGGACGGAGAATGATCTGTGGGTTGGCAAGTTTGATGAACTGAAGAATGGCAAGGACACCAAGATTGCCATCGCAGTTGGTCGCGGTGCACAGTTCAGCCCGGTGGAGATTGTTGACGACACGCTGTACATGACCACCACGCTTGGCTCACCCAACGTGCGCTTGGTAGCGGTTGACATTAAAAATCCTGCGGAATCCAACTGGAAGACCATCGTTGCTGAGCAGAAGGATGCAGTGATGAGTCAGGTTGACTTTGGCAAAGATGAGATTGTGGTGGTGTGGCAGAAGGATGCGCACGACACCGTGAGCACCTACAAGTTCGACGGCAAGCCGGTTGCTGAGATTCCAGTTCCTGGAGTCGGCAGCGTGACCGTGGCTTGCGACCGCAAGCACACCGAGATGTTCTTCTCGTTCGCTAGTTACAACAGCCCGCGCACCATTTACCGTTGCGACATCTTCTGGAAGCCATACAAGCCAGAGATCTGGGCAACGCCGGAACTTGACGTGAAGATGAACGATATTGACGTGACGCAAATCCGCGCCAAGAGCAAAGATGGCACAGAGATTCCTGCGTTTGTTGTGATGAAGAAGGGAACCAAGATGGATGGCAACAACCCCGCCGTGCTGTATGGCTACGGTGGATTTGATGTCTCATTGACGCCCGAGTTCATTCCGACCATTGTTCCGTTTGTGCAGCGCGGCGGCATTTACGTGGTGGCCAATCTGCGCGGCGGCGGCGAGTTTGGTGACGCGTGGCACAAGGCTGGCATGCTGCAGAACAAGCAGAATGTGTTTGATGACCTGTATGCAGTGGCTGAGAAACTAACCACAGACAAGTACACCTCGGCTTCGCACTTGGCGGTCATGGGTGGTTCGAACGGTGGATTGCTCACCGCCACCGCCGTGACACAGCGACCAGAACTTTGGACCGCAGCGATCAGTGCAGTTCCACTCTGCGACATGCTTCGCTACCAGAACTTCCTGCTTGCCAAGTACTGGGTTCCGGAATACGGCGCAAGCAGTGATGCCAATGCGTTCAAGTGGCTGAATGCGTACTCGCCGTACCAGAATGCAAAGAAGGGCACCAAGTATCCAGCCGTGCTCTTCACGGCCGGTGAGAATGACAGCCGCGTTCACCCGCTGCACGCGCGCAAGATGGCCGCGCTGCTGCAAGCGAATACCGGTAGTGATTCCGCTGCGGAACCGATCCTTCTGTACATCGATCGCGATGCTGGACACGGCGCAGGCAAGCCGCTTGAGGCCCGCGTTCGTGAAGCTGTTGATCAGTGGTCGTTCCTGATGTGGCAGACCGGCGCGTGCAACTGACGCCGGCCGAAACTGTTCGAATCGGTGCGCTCGCCTCGGGGGGCGGGCGCACCGTTATCAATATTGCGCATGCGTGCGCGCGCGGCGAGATTCCAGCGATGGTTGCCGTGTGTGTGGTGACGCGCGCTGATGCCGGTGCCGCGGATCGGTGCCGAGCTCATGGCATTCCGGTAGCAGTCGTGGCGCCGGAACCGGCCGAGACGTTTGATGATCGAGTGGACGCCGCACTGCTTGCGCACGATGTGAACTTTGTATGCCTTGCTGGGTACCTGCGCCGATTCCGCGTGAACGCGTGGCACGGTCGTGCGTTGAACATTCACCCGGCACTGCTGCCAGACTTTGGCGGCCAGGGGATGTACGGCGATCGAGTGCATCGCGCGGTACTTGAGGCGGGGAGCACGGTGTCCGGCTGCACGGTGCATTGGGTGGACGGCGCGTACGACACTGGCAAGCACGTGGTGCAGCGGCGTTGCGCGGTGCATCCCGGGGACAGCGCGGAAACCTTGGCAGCGCGGGTCTTTGCGGAGGAATGCGTGGCATATCCCGAGGCCCTGCGGCAGGTTCTCGGCGGTAGGTAATGGCGGCGCTCCGCGGGCTTGCAGCCAGAAATACTGCGGAACTTGCCAATCAACAGTGGGCTTTCCCCGGGTCTGCCCTTACCCTTTTCATAGGAATGCGCCGCTTCATTGCCGCCATTGCGATCGTGGTGCTCGCCGGTCGAGCGTCTGCTCAGAGCTCTTCGCCGGTAGCGCCAGGCATCTCGGATCGACCGCCCTCCACCGCACCCGCGGGGCCAGGACGGAAGGGATTAGCAGGTGCCCCGTCTGGCGGATCTTCGCCTGCCCTGCCGCCCGTTGTCACCGCTCCGCAACCGCGCAACGACCCGCGCGCTCGACGCCAACAAGACGAGTGGCGGCGCGATCATCCGGGCGACACCTACCACTACTCCATTGATGAAGTACATCGCATGGTGTTTGCCAGTTGCCTTGATGATGCAAGCCAAGCAGACATGCAGAAGATGCTTGCTGCGCAAATTGACCAACAAGCGGCCACCCTCTTTGAGGCACCGCCGGACACGGAGATCTTTGTTGCGGTTGCCACGCCGGCAGATATCAAGAAGATATTCGCTGATAGCCCCACCAGTGCCGGCATGTACGAACATCCGCGGCGGCGCATTGTCACGGGCGATATCGGCACTGTGTTGCGCCACGAGTACACGCATGCCATGCACTTTGGGCACATGGAGCGGCTCGGTCAACCGCATGTGATGTGGGTGCAGGAAGGCCTTGCCGCGCTGTATGAGGTGTACGAACTTGCACCCGACACTTCCATCCGATTTGTACCTACAGAGCGGCATAATCAGGCTCGAAAGATTGCGGCAAACAAGCGCGCTATCTCGCTGGCACAGGTGGTCACCATGAATCCTGATGAATTCATGGCCAAGAGTCAGACGCTCTATCCGGTGGTGCGTTCGGTCTTTGAATACATGGCCGATCAAGGAAAGTTGCGCGCTTGGTACAAGCGATACGTGGACACCTTTGCGCAAGACCGCACCGGGCGCCGCGCGATTGAGGATGTCTTTGGCGCCACTATCGATGAGTTTGAAGCAAGTTGGCGCGCGTGGGTCTTGGCGCGCCCCGCTGTTGATGTTGCCGTGGGGCGCGGGGATCGGAATGTTGGCGTGGACATTAAAGCGGCTACTGACGGCGTGGAAGTGACGCGGGTGGCGCGCGGATCGGCGGCACAACGCGCCGGAATTGTTGCTGGCGATGTCATCGTTGCAATTGACGGCACCGCCGTTCGTTCACCCCGCGAATGGACCGAAGCGACCGCGGCAATCCGTGTGCCAGAATTGGCGATCACCATTCGCCGCGCTGGGAAACGCAGTGAAATCACTTTGATATTTGATGCCCAAGCCAATGCGATGTCGCGCGGCGCGGGCGAACATGTACTCGTCACTCCTGCCGAATTTCAATGGGCCGAAATTCGGGGTGGATTCCTTTACAAGGTCCAGTTTGCATCAGAAAGTTGATACGTCATGCATATCACCATCAGCGCGAAGCACATGGAACTGACGCAACCCATTCGGGATTACATCGAGCGAAAGATGTCGCGGCTGCCGCACTTCTTCAATCGACTACAAGAAATCCGAGTCATCATTGAGCGAGTGCCTCACGGTTACCACGTGGAAGTGGTGAGTGACGTTGAGCATCACAAAGACTTTGTGGCCAACAGTGAGCATCGTGACTTGTACGCCTGCGTTGATGTCGTTTCCGACCGGGCGGTACGGCAACTGCATGAATGGAAAGACCGCATTCGTGGCGCTAAGAAGCACATTGGGACGCGCCGACGGCTTGACTAACGCGTCATCGCGCGCAGCCACTGATTTCTGTACTCTGTGCGGTCGCCGGACATTCCGGCGACCGCCTTTGGCTTGAGTCTGCACTCGGGCCGATCGCGCAGTCAGTGCACTCGCAGTTGTAAGGAAACCACCCACCATGAAGCTCCGCGACATCGTCGTCGAGAAAGCCATCATCGCACCGCTTAAGTCGACCAAGCGCGACGATGCGATCCGCGAATTGGTAGAGGTGCTGGCCACCCAAGGCGCCGTGAAGCCGGCACTGATTGACGAACTTTCCAAGGCGGTCATCAAGCGCGAGAAGCGCGGCTCCACCGGATTTGGTCATGGTGTTGCGGCGCCACACGTGAAGACCACTGAAGTCCAGCGCGTCTTTGTGGCAGTGGGCATCGCCCCGGGCGGGCTCGAATTTCAGGCGCTCGACAAGCAACTCGTGCATGTGGTGTTCCTGCTCTTGTCACCAGAAGATCGCCCCGAAGAACACATCGACGCCATGGAGTGCATCTTCGGCGTCCTCACCCAAGACAAGTTCCGACGCTTCCTGCGCCAGGCGAAGACCCCGGCGGAAGTGTGGGGTCTCCTTGAGGAGGCCGACTCCGCTTCGCAGTCGCGTTGAATGTTGAACTCTGCACTGACCACTATTCAGAACTCCCTCGGGCTGCATGCGCGGCCGGCGATGGCGTTTGTTGATGCGGCAAACGGATTTGAGTGCGACGTTCGCGTGCGCCGCACGGATGGCGATGAAACCGTGGACGGCAAGAGCATCATGCAGATGCTGCTCTTGGCTGCAACGCAAGGTACGGAACTAGAGATCACCTGCGATGGTTCCGACGCAAGTAAAGCGCTGTCCGCCCTGCTGCGATTAGTGGAGGCGAAGTTTGATGAAGAGTGACGCCAACACACAGCAAAGCGCGCGTGCACATGATGCCGATGCGCTGTCGCGCGCTGAACGTGTAACTATTGTTGGCGAGGGCCAAATGGGCATGGTGCTCGCGGCAATGCTGGCGGAGCGCGGCGTGCCGGTGTGCGTTTGGGGCCCGTTTCCTGCAGTGATTGAAGAACTTTCGCGCACGCGACGTTCGCCCCGCATGCCCGGGTTGGTGATTGACCCAGCCGTGCGATTTGAGCATGACGGCGCGCGGGCGCTCGATGGCGCAACGATGGTGGTGAGCGCCATTCCAACGCAGTTTGTGCGGGCGGCATGGAAACCGATCGCTGCGCATCTGGCCAGTGATGTTCCGGTGGTGAGCGTGACCAAGGGGATCGAAGATGAGACCCTGCTGCGACCAAGTCAGGTGATTGCTGATGCTGCGCGGATGGCTCACGGCGAACGACCAGTAGCGGTGCTCAGTGGGCCAACGATCGCTGCGGAACTTGCGATGCGGTTGCCAGCGACCATGGTGAGTGCGAGCACTGATGCAGCGCTTGCCGAACGCGTGCAGCGGACATTCTCACTCCCGTGGCTTCGCATCTATACGAACTCCGATGTGGTTGGCGTAGAGATTGCTGGTGCTGCAAAGAACGTGGTGGCGATTGCCGCCGGCATGGTGGATGGGTTGGGGCTCGGATCGAATGCCAAGAGCGCGTTGCTGGCACGCGGGCTGGCGGAAATCGTTCGACTTGGCTCGGCACTCGGCGCGCGGCCGGAAACGTTCTTTGGAATCGCTGGTGTTGGCGACCTTGCCACCACGTGTTTCAGCCCTGAGGGACGGAATCGTTCCTGCGGC
>JBBAOD010000135.1:4101-7023 GCA_040401635.1 Phycisphaerales bacterium | reverse complement strand
CGTGCGTTGCCGTCCGATCAAACCGCGCAATGTTCAGGCCAACGGCCTGGCCATCAAGATTGACGATCGGCCCACCACACTGTTCCGGCCAAACAATTCCATCGTGCGCCAGGACGCTGCCGAATCCGGTGGAGATGTCAGAAATCGCCGTGGTGGTATTCCCGCGCGATGGCGCTCCCTTGCCGCCACTGCTTGGCCCGCGCTTTGCAAGAGTGGCCTCCAGGTGCAGAACCGCCTCACCGCGCGCCACTTCAAGCGCCACATGATCACCAACGTATCGGTCCGCAATGACGCGCCGCAAGCCCATGCGACCCCCCAGGCTCTTGCCATCAAGAGTGAGTAGCAAGTCCCCCACTTCAATACCCGCCGCTGCCGCTGCCGAGCCTGCAACCACCACTTCCACTTTGAGCGCGGAGGAAACCCCAAAGGGCTCCTGTTCCTGCGCCGTGGCAGGTGCCGTCTGTACACCCAAGAACGGACTGGCACTCCAATCACGATCACTCTCGCGCGACTCAATGGCCGCAAATCCCAAGGCAGCCGAACGCTGACCGAGGCGCGGGGTCAGGAGCACTTGCCCAGGAGCAACGTGCGCGCCGCGCGTCCACTCGATCGGCGCAACAGTGCAATTGTCAATCTTCAAGACCGCCAAATCCAGCGGTCCATCAGAGCCAATGACACGCGCGCTGAAGTGCTCACCGCCAGCAGACTCCAATTGCAGCACGCCGCCCTGCCACCCAGCGGGCAACTGTGATCGCTTGGTCACCGCGTGACCCTCGGCATCGATGACGGTGGCGCATACCCGCGCAGCCTTCCCGTCCATGACGTTCAGCATGGATGCGCGCGCGCCGGCAACCACCTCATCAAACGGAAGTCCGCGCTGCACCGCCATCCGACCGTTGTCCGATCCGCCGCGCGCAAAGTTCGTTCGAACACCTCGATCAGAGATATCCGAGGCATTCAGCGTCACCATCTCCTCATCAATGCCATCGCGAAACTCCCACATGCGCTCGCGCAGACGATCGACCGGTGTGGCCGCGTTCTCCCACGGACTCTGCCCGCATCGGGAATTGATCGCGACCACTTCGCCGCGCAGATTGAAACTCGGTCCGCCGGAATCACCCGCGTCGATTGGAGCGTCAAAGAGCATTTCTGTTGGACGGTTACTCAGCACGCGCCCAATGCGCACCAGCGAGGGACGCGGTTCATCCGGCGGCCCTTGCGTGAATCCCATCGCTAACAACCAATCGCCCGCTGCCAATCCAGTACTTGTGCCGAGCGGTGCGCATGGCAGATCCCGCCCCTCAGTATTCAGTTGAATGAGTCCGCAATCAAGGGCACCAATGTTTGCCTGCCCGAGTGTTCGACCCTTCAGTTCGGTTCCATCAGAAAGCGTGACGTTCACTCGTACGCCCGCGCGCCCACCAGCATGACCGCACGTAGCAACCAGACCATCCGAAGTAATCAATACGCCCGTGCCAGTGGTTCCCCCACTCATGCGCCCGCCGCCAATGCGAATCAGTACCACCGTTGGGCGTAACTGCACGGCGAGCGCCCGCAGTTGCCCTTCCAGTGTGCGCAGTTCGGCGATCGATGCAACATCATCAAACGGATCTTGACCGCGCGTTCCATCCCCGACCGCCGCGCTGGATGTTTGCAGCGCGGCGGTCAGGAGGATGACGGTCAGTGGAATCACTTGGTAGTAGTAGGCGCGGCAGAAGGCTTGGCGGCGCCGATTGGGCGAATCTTGATGTTCCGGTACATGACCACGTCGCCGTGATCTTGAAGCACGATGTGCCCCTTATCTTTCGTACCAAACGCCTTCATAGATGCGAACTTGCTGCCGGCAACCTTGTCCTTCCACTCTCTGGACGAAAGGTCAAATTCCGCAGTCTTCACGCCGTTGAGCGTGTAGGTGACCTTTGGACCGATCGCGGTAATCACGGCATGGTTCCACTCGCCCACTGGCTTTACAGCTCCCTTTGGTGCCGGATAGAGCGCGTAGCAGGCGCCAGCGCTGGTGAGCGGGCTTTGGCCATCGGCGTGCTTGGCGTCATCAAGCACCTGCATCTCCGGGCCAGTTTCCCACGGCGCTCCGAAGTCTTCCGAGGAACGCCACATGATGCCACTGTTGCCGCCACTGGCGATCTTCCAGTCAATGGCAAACTCAAAGTCCGAGTATTCATCCTTGGTAGCCAAGTCGCCGCCCTTACCACGCAGCACGATGGCGCCATCTTCTACCGCCCACTCCTTGGGCGTGTCGGTGCGCTTGAAGCCGCGGAAGGACTTGCTGACATCCTTACCGTCAAAGAGCAGCACCCATCCATCCTTCACTTCGGCCGCCGAGAGCGTGTTCGGCGTGGTCGGTTCCATCGGCTGTGCAGCCATGCATGAGACAATCGAGAGTGTGGCGACGGTAAGTGCAATGAAGTGGCGCATGATGAAGCAGAGTTCCGTTGGGTAGGAGGTCAGATCGGGCGGTGAGAATATCGACGGTTCAGGTGCGCGGCGTGGCGGAAGTACTCGCCGCCGTTGCGGGAACAACCGCAGGAGTAACTGCAGGGGTTGCTGCGGGAACAGCAGCGTCCGCGGGAACTTCCGGCGGGAACACCGGAATGGCAAGGATCTTGGTTACGGCATCGCGAGATAGCTGAATGACCACCACTTCGGTTCCGACCAGCGTTTTCACGGGCGCGCCGTTCACTTGCACTTGCACTGCTGGTCGCGCCTTGTCGGCTGCCAGCATGACCAGCGTGTCCACCACATATTTGGGAGGAAGCGAGGTGATTTCGTAAGTGAATTCCATGGAGTCGTCCGGCAGACGCTTCGACTTCACATCGACGACCGCGGTTACCCCGGTGACTGTCCGCAGCGTAAACCGCATGGCACCGTGCGGGCTGCGTGCATAAATGGTCTCGGCGCGCA
>JBBAOD010000135.1:2765-4091 GCA_040401635.1 Phycisphaerales bacterium | reverse complement strand
GGAATCCGAATCGTCAGCGTGTCGGAGCTTGACTTCCCAACCAGGGCAGGTGTCTTCGCTTGCGGATCCTCGCCGGAGATCACTTCTCGGATGCATCCTGACGTGGTGATGCCTGCAGAAGCGACCGCTAACAGGGCGAGGCTCCGCAATTTGAGAAGGTTTTTAGGGTTCATTGTCGACATCGTAACTCACGGGCGGAACGCGGCTTCCGTGCTTGGAATGCGAGTGCAGAGGAATTTCTGCCAAACTCGATGATGGGTTATGCCTGCGTTTTACGGTTATAAGACTAGAGAACTGACCCTTTTCAACCCTCTGCTGCCGGCGAAAGAAATATATGAAACACACCGCGACCGCCGCGACTGCTGTACTCCTCGCCCTGCCACTGGTCTGCGTGACCATCGCCGAGGCGGGAGGCATTCAAACGGGTGTCGTCGTGTCGCAAAGCAACGCCCCAAACAATACCTATGCGAACGCTCAGGACATTGGCTCTGCGCTTGGCATCTACCAGGCCTCCATGGCCGGCATCCCCGGCATTTCTGCGGATCTCAATTGGCGCGCCAACGGCAGCACCTTCGTCGGTACATGCACCGGCACCGCCGATCAGGGCTTTGGAGCGATCACAGGCCGGTCGAGAACCATCACGGAAATCACCGTCGGATCGAACAGCACCTTCGCAATGACCTACGACATGCAGGGGGCGGAGGGCATTGGCAATGACGTCTCTTGGGGGCTTCTCGATCTCGGAAGCTCCGATCCAAGCGTTCCGATGTTTGGGCTGGCGTTTACTGGCGCCGCAGCCACTGGCTGGGGCGGCGTCTCCACCCTGTCTTCGGCCGGTTCATTCTCAGGATCGGTAGCGGCAGGAACATACTGGCTGGTGATGTCCGCAGAGTGCGCGAACACTGGCGGCAACTTCTCCTACGACGCCACATTCACCGCCGTGCCTGCGCCGGGCGCCTTCCCAGCCATCCTGATGGCTGCAGCACTCCGCGGTCGCCGTCGACGGTAATTGCTCGGAAGGTCACTTCCACACGCCACTGAAACCAAAAACAAACAAGCCCCGCCGATGTGCGGGGCTTGTTCATTCAGGTGGACCATACTGGATTTGAACCAGTGACCTTCTCCGTGTCATGGAGACGCGCTAGCCAACTGCGCCAATGGTCCGGCACATGCAGTCTATCGGCTTCCGGACGTCCGGACAAGCACCCCAATCGGAATGAATTGGCACCCGCAAATTGCCGCTCGCTCAGGCAGATGTCAAATGGAATGAGCGCGTTCTTGCAGCAATCCACACCATGCGGACGATGAAACCTGCGACAGTTTCAC
>JBBAOD010000135.1:1998-2755 GCA_040401635.1 Phycisphaerales bacterium | reverse complement strand
AGCCGCGCAGATAACACCGTTGCGCCACGGCGTCTTGACATCTTCAGCCCCGGCTTTGGTCTTGCCATGATTGGCGCTGGACTCATGGCGCTGGCAGCGGTTGAGGGAACCGGCATGCTGCTTGGCCGCGCCACCGACGCAACCACTGCGCAGGCTGGACCCGGAGAGTGGATCAGCAGCGCTGCCCCAATGGAGGCCTTCGGTGCGTACCAACCCGCTGGCAACAACATGGAACCCACCGCCATGCTCGACCCACAATCGGCCGTTGGTACGGGCCCGGGCGCGCCACGATCAACCGCACGCAACTCTGCTCCGCCAGCATCGGGTGTCCTTGTTGGAATGGCCGCCAACCCCATCCCGAATGGAACCGCGGTCTACCGGCTGTGGTCCAGCGGACGCGTGGAAGCCATGATTACCACTGAAGAGAATGTCTGGAGTCAATGGGTACCGGTAGCGCCTGGACTGTCGACCAACATGCAACGTCCGTTGTCCAGCTCGGACAACCCTGACACGAATCCGTGACCTGATTCGCGTGCTGAACTTAGACCAGCGATCGATCAGGCGGTGAAAGTAGCGATACACCGGCGGATACGGTTGAGCGTGCTGTCTCGCCCAAGAATTGCCAGCGTGTCAAAGATGGGCGGACTTACGGTCCCGCCGCTCACCGCAATGCGAAGCGGCTGCGCAACTTTGCCAAGATTGCCCTCGGTGTGTTGCACTGCGTACGGAGTGGTCGCCTGCTCAAGCGCCGTGGCGC
>JBBAOD010000135.1:0-1988 GCA_040401635.1 Phycisphaerales bacterium | reverse complement strand
TGGCACTCCAATCCGCGCACCCTTCTAACACTGGTAACACCGCACGCAAGTGACTCAGCCCGTTGGGTTCCGGACCCAAGAGCGCCTTCTCCACATTCTTCGATCGATCCCAGGTCAGCACGTCGTCAGCAATGATGAAGAACCGATTGGTGCGGAACATTTCATCAAGCGTCTTGGATCGTTCATGACTGGCTCCAGCAAGTTGTTCGAACTGCTCAGCAGTGATGCGCTTCATGAAGTCTGCGTGAAACTCTTGGCCATGCAGGCGAGCGCGCGAGACAAACTCTTCGCGCGGCATTCCGGTGATGGCATCGCAATTAAATGAAAGCAGTTTGGTGCGATCAAACTTGGCGGGCGTCTTCACGACACGCTTCAGGTCGAACCGCTGCTTGAGGAATTCAGTGTCAAACTTCTCCACATTCTCGCCCGGGCTCCAGCCGTTAAGCGCCAGGAAGTTGCACAGCACTTCTGGCAGGTATCCGCTCTGCCGGAAGTCATCTACATTGATTTCAGGCAGCGTGACTTGCAGGCCGGTTGCCAGCAACGATGCCTCGGCAAGTTCAAGTTGTGTGTTCTTGTCAGCAAGCCACGCGTCGAAACGTGCTTGGGTGATCGTGTCCTGCGGCGGAGCGGTGAGTTTGCGATCAATCACGGTCTTGCGCAGCACTTTGTCCTTGTCGCGCTTAGACATCTTGCTGGCATCGGGATTGGTAATCAGCGGCAAATGCCCATAGATCGGACGCCGAAATCCAAGCGCGTCTTGTAGCACCATGTGCTTGGCGGTGTTGTTGAAATGCTCCTGCGCGCGCAGCACGTGGGTGACGCGCATGAGTTCGTCATCAACCACCACGGCGAAGTGATAGGTTGGAAATCCGTCGGCCTTTCGAATGACAAAGTCATCGACTTCGCCAGCAGGAAGCGTGGCTTCCCCTAAGACTTCATCAACAATAGTGATTGGTCCGTCTGGGGTCTTGCAGCGAATCACCGCCGGGCGCCCTTCGGCTAACCATGCGTCGACCGTGGCTTTGGGCAGGTTTGCCATTTCCGATCGGTCGTAGCGGTACGCGTGACCGGCAAGTTTGGCGGCCTGCCGCTTCGCGTCCAGTTCCGCTGTGGTGTCGAAGGCGTAGTACGCCTTGCCCGCTTCAACTAACTGCGCCAGGTAGCGGTTGTAAATATCCAATCGCTCGCTTTGGAAGTACGGGCCGTGCGCACCACCTCCGTGCGTGCCGAGCACCGGACCCTCGTCCCATCCGATTCCAAGCCACGCCAAGTCCTTCAGAAATCCAACGCTGGCCGAGTCGCTCGACCGCTTCTGGTCGGTGTCCGCAATACGAAGCAAGAAGGTGCCGCCCTTCCCCTTGGCATAGGCCCAGCAGAACAAAGCCGTGCGTGCGCCACCCACATGCAGATGACCGGACGGGGAGGGAGCGAAGCGAGTAACGCAGGAGGGGGTAGACATGTGAGGCGGCAAAGGTACCGGGGATCTTGCGGGCGTATGGGAAACGAAATCCATGGTCGAACGACCCCCCGGCTAGGCGGATGAATGACGCCGCCGGGCGTTTCGGCAAAGTTTCCGTTCATTCGGCATCGGGCGTGATGGGTGAGCCCCATGGATTTCGTTTACTTATTTGTAAGGAATGCCCTGGGACGGGCTTGCAGCCCTTCGCCCGCCAAAATCCTCTCATTATCAGGACGCCAACCATGTTTACGCAAAGCACCTCAGCCGCAATCGGCGCAGCAGCCCTCATCACCGCCTCCGCCTCTGCCTCCTACGTGTCCTCGGGGCAGACCCAGGCATCGGTGAATGCGCTCTTAGAAGCCGGCTACACCGCCGCCAACAGCACCCCAGCCATCAGCACCCCGGTCGCCGGTAGTTGTGCGGCCATCGGTTGCATGACTTTCGTGCAGGTTGATGGTCCGCTCGCTCTCAAGGGCTTCTACCAGTTCCAATTCCAGGACTTTGTGAATGTCAACTTCACGGGCAT
>JBBAOD010000134.1:5686-7023 GCA_040401635.1 Phycisphaerales bacterium | reverse complement strand
GCCGCACTCGCCGGAGAGGACAGGGCCGCGCTCAGCGGCCGTCCTCGTAAGGCGATTGCGAGCCAGTACGAACGCCGATTTGTAAACACGCGCATCCTGGCCGCACTCGCCCAGAATAAATCGTGCCACCCTATCGAGGATGCAATTTGCCCCCGGGGTTACTTCGGGCGCCCGCGCCCAAGGATCTGCAGCGTCACCGTATCGCTTGCCGTGCTCAAGTCAATCGTCCCGTGCGCGGTCCAGACGTACCCAGCCGGGTAGGGCATGCTGCTCGCGCCGGGGATTGGCGCTGCAAAGCCGTAGCAAATGGGCAGGAACTGGTTCAGCTCATCCCAGGTGCCAAAGGTGGGCCACGGGCGGTCGACTGTCAGGCCGCCGCGTATGCCGCCACGCAGGTCGTTTGGACTGAACGGCACCCAGCCAGCGCCGGGGAGGAAGAACTCGCACCACGTCACCAGCCGCGCCCGTGACGCGCCTCCGCTTGAACTCTGCAATTCGGTCATCCCCAGCACCACGCGCGCTGGAATCCCCGCCGTGCGCAGCACCGCCACGCATGCCGCCGCAACATCGTGAGAGGTTCCCGTGCCAGCCTTCATGGACGCCCACGCGCCGTTGATGATGAGGCCGCGCGGAAACCCGTTCTCGATGCGCATGCCGTCAGAGTCGACCGCCGTGTACGCCTGCATGGTTGCACGGACGAGCTCTTTGGCTGCAATCCATGGGGTGACGCTGCGCAGGTTGCCGCCAGTGACCTTGTCGACGAACTTCTTGAAGTCCTCGTTGCCGCTCTCAATACCCGGTTGCGGCTTCAAACTCTCTTGCACCTCTGCAGGCCACTCGGCAGGCCAGGTGATACGCGCGGCCGCGGCCTCGTCAACAATGGATGCCCAGCACTGCTCGGTCCATGTGACGTTCCATTTCAAACTTTGACCTTGGACGTCAGGAATGGAGATACCGACCGCCGCCATTCCCTGCGCCAGTCCCTGCCGAATTGATGTTCGCTCCGCCGCACCCTTGTGCTTTGCGCCTTGCACCCAGATTTCCGTCTTGATGCTGGTGGGGTCCACTTGGCTCCACGTGGACTGCATCACCACAGGAAGCCACACCATGATGTTGCTCAATTGCAGGGTGACTGTGTCGCCCTTGCGAAGACTCGGCGCCCAGAGGCTGGCATCGAATCGCGCTTCCCAGATGCGCGCATCGACGCGCTTCAGTGGCGGCTCGGGTGGACGACCAGAAATAGTTGCAAAGGCGGGTGCGCTGATTTGTGGCGCTGGCGGCGCTGGCGAAGACGCTGGCGGCGCGATCAGCAGGGCGGCGATGGCAGCACCGATCAA
>JBBAOD010000134.1:4227-5676 GCA_040401635.1 Phycisphaerales bacterium | reverse complement strand
GATACGCGCCTCGCTTAGACATGCGCGCCGTCAAGTTCCCAATCACCTGCAACTCTTACAACACGCGCGGCAGACCGCCGTAGATCCACACCGTCAGCGCGTTCATGAACTCAACGAGCAGCAGATTGATCGCCACAATTGCAACGAAACTAACAACAAACGCACTCGTGGCTGCCCGTCCGACACCGGCTGCGCCCGGGCTGCAGGAAAAACCCTTGTAGCACGAGATCAGCCCGATCGCGGCGCCGAAGCACGCGGCCTTTAGCAGCCCGTTGAGCGGGTCGAGCGTTACAAGAAAGAGCGACGTGTAGTGCCAGTACTCGCTGCTCGGTACACCGTAGAGCTGCGTTAAGACTGCCCACGCGCCGAAGGCCCCGAGCGTGTCGCTGTAGACGGTGAGGACCGGCGTCATCACCATGCATGCCACCACGCGCGGACCAACGAGCCGTGCAACAGGGTTTGCTCCCGCGGCTCGCATGGCGTCAAGTTGCTCCGAGATGCGCATTGCGCCGATCTCGGCGGCAATGGCGCCGCCGACGCGCCCGGCAACCATGACCGCTGCCAACACTGGCCCGATCTGCTTCACCACATTTGCGTTGATGATGCCACCCATACGCCGCTCGGCACCGATTGCAGCAAACTGCGTGTAGCCCTCCACGGAGAGGATCAGTCCCACCATTAACCCAGTGAGCGCGACCACCGGTATGGACGCCGTGCCAACTTCTAAGAGGAGCGGTGCCAGTTCTCGCCAGCGCAGCGTTGCGCGTGGCGAACGGATCAGCGCGCCGAGTGCTTGCCCGGAGAACCGCACGAAGATGCCGAACCGTCCGATCGCATCATGAACGCGAGATCCAAGCGCGGAGACTGGGGCGAGCGCGGCAATCGGCATGCGCGGAGTCTAGGGATGCGCTGGCATGTGGGTATGTATTGGGGCGGTGATGGAGCGTGTGCGGGTCTGTGCAACGATCGCCACAGCAAAAACACCGCGGGCCCGGCATTTCGGCCGGGCCCGCGGGAAGTGTTGGAATCAGCGCAGCGTCAGTCCGCTGCGTTCATCGGTCAGGGGCATGCGCCCCAAGCGCCGAGGAGGACGCCCAAGTCAGCACCGTTGACCAGGCTGTCGCCGTTCAGGTCGCGGTTCGAACCGCCCCAGTCGCCGAGCAGGGTGCCCAAGTCAGCACCGTTCACGAGGTGATCGCCATTCAAGTCTGCCGGGCAAGGAGCACCCGTGCAGTTGGCAGCGCATCCAGCAGCCTCGGTCACGCAGATTGAATCCCATCGCACCGTGGTGCAGAAGGGATCAAGTCCGCCAACATAGGCGCAGCAGCAGGCGTCAGCGCAGAACGCGTTGCCGTGAGCAATAGCGCAGTCGCCAGCATTTGGGTCGCCACAGGTGTAGGTGGGGGCTGCGTAGTTCAGCGATCCACAGGTGTCCTGGAAGCCAACCGT
>JBBAOD010000134.1:3392-4217 GCA_040401635.1 Phycisphaerales bacterium | reverse complement strand
TGGGCCCGAGGAGGTGTTGATGATGGTGTCTTGATTCGCGTCAGAGCGAATCATGATGTTGTCGACGCGGTTGGTACCAGTTGCCGCACCAGTCGCCATGGTGTCGATGAATCGGAACATCACTGACGCCTTGTTCCCTGCATTTGGAATGCTTGCAATGATCTTGCTGCCACCCGTCCAACTCGCGGGGGCGAGCGTGTAGGGTTCAAGAACCGTGGTGAAGGTTGCTCCGCCGTCGATACTCATGTCCACGCGGAACGTGGAAGGGCCAGTGCTACTGCGGTATTGATCCCATTGCAGGGTGACTCCAGGGAAGCCCTGCGTGGATGCCGTGACTTCGTAGTAGTCATTCAGCGCCCAACCGTTGCTACTGAGCGCGTACGGAGCGGTGGGAGCCAGACCAACGGGGCTGCTGTAAACGGATGTCGCTGATGCATGGACGCCGCGCAGGTTGCTGCCCGTGAGGTTTGCACCCTGGTCAGCAGGACCATAGACATAAGTACCAGTGGTCAAGGTGCCAGCTGCCGCGGTCGGAATGGTCCAAAGCGCGATCGGTGCACCGCTCGTCGAAATGTATCGCGAAGCGTACGGGCCGCAGGTGGCGGTGCTGTACCACCAGTCTTGGCCAGCTGCTGGAACGGCGCCGTTGGTTTCCTTGAATGCAACGCTGTCGAGGATGGCGGTCCACGGAGTGATGTCAAAGATGCCGTCGTCGTTGGTGTCGAGGTCTTGTCCGTCAGCGCCGCTGTTCGGTGCGCGCGTCTGGTAGGTGTCTGTGCCGGTGAAGCCAGAGACAAGCATGAAGGTCATGTTGTCGGGTGATTC
>JBBAOD010000134.1:0-3382 GCA_040401635.1 Phycisphaerales bacterium | reverse complement strand
GGAGTCTGGTAGCCCCACGGGAGATTCGTTGCAGCGGGGTCGATGGTGAATGGGAATGCGCCGGTGGCTGGATCTGGACCTGGAACCGGCGGCACAGCGTTCGTCGCGTAGTTTGGATTGGCGCCAGAGTTGTGGAGAAGCAAGTAGCCGTTCGATCCAATCACATCAGTCGCTGCAAAGCGATAGATCCACTCGATCACGCCAGTCTTGGTCGTCGTTGAGAGGCCGTCGCCAATGATGAGGACCGTGAGGCCAGCCATCGATTCGCCGGGTGTGCCCTTGAACTCGATGTACTCGGCATTACCAGTACCGGTGCGAACCTCATTAATCTTGACTGTTGACTGAGCAAGGGTGGCAGCCGTCATGCTGAGGGCGGCGGTGCCCATCATCGTGATGAATCGCATCGTGATAATCTCCAGGTATGGCTTCTAATAACTGACGTCGAGTGCCTGCCGTATACAGAGCGAGGCTGACAACGAGTCTAACTCGACAGTGCAAAAACGCACACATCAAATGGATGGTTCACTAAACATGCGGTTACTCGGACGTTATTTTTGGGTTCAGGCGGGGCGCGGCTGGATGGCCGCGGGGATCTTTGCCGTGTTTCTCTGCAGCATTCTGGGCTGGGGCATGCAGGGCTGGCCGGGTCTGCCGAGCCGCGGATTTTTAGATTCCACGTTGGATTCTGAGTTTGATTCTGAGCGTGCAGCGCTGGATTTGCAGGCATTTATGGGTCCTGGAGAGCCTCGCGTAGCGGGTACCCCGGAGGCTGCCGCGGGGCGGGACCGGTTGGTTGAGCTGCTCACTACGGCCGGTCTTTCCGTGGATCGTCAGCCCATGCGCATTGAGCGCCGGGCTGGGGGGGTAGACCTGGAAAATCTTTTGGTCCGGGTGCCGGGCAGAACTCCGGGACCCGCGCAAGTGTTGGTGGTGGCACACACCGACAGTGCCCCCGGCGCGCCCGGTGCGTCGGATGACGGCGCCGGCGTAGTGGTTGCGCTGGGTATCGCGCGCGTGCTGCTCGTGGACCCGCCGCAACATGATGTGCTGATCTTGCTGACTGACGGCGAAGAGCGTGGGCTCTTGGGCGCGCAGGCGTTTGCCGCGAACATAACGCAATCACCGCTGACGGCTTCGCTTCGGGCGGTCGTCAATATGGACGCACGCGGAGCGGCGGGGCCGGCATTCATCTTTGAGACGGGTCCGCAGACGGCGTGGCTTGCGGACCTGATGGCGGAGCGCGTGAATGCGCCGCGCACCAATTCACTCATGGGTGTTGTCTACGGCGCCATGCCCAACGGAACTGACTTCACGGTGTTCTTGCAAGCGGGCATGACGGGATTCAACATCGCATTCATTGGTGATGTTGCCGCGTATCACACACCGCTCGATACGGTGGAGCGTCAGTCGAAGTATTCGCGTGATCACATGGGGCGCACTGGTCTTTCATTGGTGCGCGCGCTTGATGAGCGATTGCCAGCGGGTGAGATCCCCACGGCACGAGCAGTCTTTGGCGATGTGCTTGGGCAGTTCATCGTGCGATGGCCAGAGCAGTGGACGTTGGTGATGGTGATCGCCAGCGCGCTGACGGTGGCGGTAGTTGCCGCATGGAATGCCGTGCGTTCCATTGCGATGCGGCGTTCAGAGCCGGGAGCCGTGAAACGTTCGCGCGCGCCTGGTAAAGGTGCGGCACAAGTGTTGCTGGCGGTGTTCGTACAACTCTGCGTGGTTGCTGGGATTGGCTGGGGTTTCCAATTGGCCGCGCAGTCGGCTGGGCTGACCATGGCAACCGCCGGGCTACGGTTACAGGTGTTGAACGCGCTGCTCTTGGTGGCCGCGATGGCCGTGGCGATCGGCGTGGGCGCGTGGTTGGCGCGGCGCCGCATCGACCCGTGGAGTGCGCTGCTGGGGGCGTGGGTTCCGTGGTGGGCGTTGGCGGGGACAGCGGCGGTGCTGGCGCCGGCGGCGTCATTTCTCTTTGTGGTCCCAGTGGTTACCCTTGCATTGGCGACCGGCGCGTCGGTCATCGCCGGGAGGCTGGTGGGGCCGGTCGGTCATCGCAGTCCGGATGTACGGCCCGTGGCATTCATGGGGTTACTCGGTGCGGTGGTGATACTTGTGCCGATGGAGCCAGCGTTCGTTGATGCGCTTGGGTTTCAGTTCGGCTGGCTGAACGGCGTGCGCGCGGCGTTACTTGGTGTAACACTCGTTCCGCTGGTGGTAGCGGCTTGGCAGCGTGAGAGTGCGGTGGCAGCGATCGATTTACAGGAGCCTCATTGATGACCAGTATTCGCACGCAGTTTCGAATTGCCGCGCTGTTAGAAGCATTGTCCTGGGCTGGTCTCTTGGTTGGCATGTACTGCAAGTATGGGGCGATGAACAACCCGATCGGCGTACAGGTCATGGGCCCAGTCCATGGTGTGCTCTTTGTGATCTATTGCATTGCCGCACTGCGCCTCGCGCGCGAGGCGCGCTGGAGCTTGGCGGTGACAGTGCTTGCGCTGCTGGCATCGGTGCCACCGTTTACAACCTGGCTTTTTGAGCGTTGGGTCCGATGACGACGCAGCGACCACGGGTGCCGAAGTCCGGCTGTCGTGGAGTTTGAGCGGCTATCTACACATCTCTGGCAATATCTAAACGCCAAGGGCGCAATGTCTTGTCAGTGTAACACGTATGAACGTGCAGATGTCACTTTCAAATGAAAGCGAAACCATCATGCTTGAAATCAGCTAACTGAGGGTGATATTGTCGAACTCGTGTTTGAAATCCCTTCGTCTGAAATCTGTACCCAATAAGACAGGAAGTTTGCAATGAAGACCCTTATGAATCTCGCAACCGTGGCGGCCGTTACTTTGACTGCATCTGCAGCACAAGGCGCCATAGTTCAATATGCAGCCTATTTGGACGGCCCTTCCGTAGAGCCGCCAAACAGCTCTACCGCAACAGGCACTGCACTGTTTGATTACGACACGGACACCCACTTATTGACTTCGTCTGTTTCTTTTAGTGGCCTCCAGGGCACCACAACAGTTGCGCACATCCACGCGGTGACTACAGCCGCTGGAACTGGAATCGTGGGAGTTGCTTTACCGTTTGCTGGATGGACAACTGGCCTCCAGGCTGGGAGTTACAGTTCGACGGTGAGCTTGTTGTCTTCGTCAAGTTACAGCCCGACATTCTTGGGAGACCGTGGTGGCTCCATTGCAACGGCCGAATCCGATCTTTTGGCTGCAATGACTGACGGCAGGGCTTACGTGACCATCCACTCCACCTTGTATCCAGGCGGAGAAATCCGTGGATTTGTTTATCAGGTTCCGGCTCCTGGCCTGCTTCCTCTCGTCGGGATGTGCGGACTTCTGACTCGCCGTCGACGCCGCTAATC
>JBBAOD010000133.1:3364-7050 GCA_040401635.1 Phycisphaerales bacterium | reverse complement strand
CGGATCACCGGAGGCGAGCCGACCCTCCACCCGGAGCTCGAAACAATTATTGCTGGAATCCGCCACACAACGAGTGTGGAAATTGCAATGATCACCAACGGATCACTGCTCACGCGCAACGCCCTCGCGCGGTGGAAGCGCGCTGGACTCGATCGAGTCACTATCAGTATCGATTCGGTGCGTGCTGATCGTTTCGCGCGCGTGACCCGCTCGACGGCAACTCCGGACGATGTGATGGCAGGTATTGACGCGTGTATCGCCGAAGGACTCACGCCGCTCAAACTCAATGCGGTACTCGTACGCGAAGTGAATGATGACGAAGCAGTCGATCTAGCCAAACTTGCCCGGCGATTTGGTGTCGAAGTGCGATTTATTGAATACATGCCACTCGACTCTGCGCATGCGTGGGATCGAGCGCTCATGGTGCCCGCGGCGGAAACGCGTGCCGCGATTGAACAGGCGTTCGCGCTGCTCCCGACCGGTGCCGATGATGCGCATAGCACGGCGCGCACCTACCGATTTGCCGATGGCGCACCCGGCACTGTGGGTTTCATCGCTCCTGTGAGTAGCCCGTTCTGCGGTGCATGCAGCCGCTTGCGGCTGACTGCCGACGGCTTCGTTCGCCCGTGCCTGTTTAGCACCACCGAATGGGGCCTTCTGCCGCTCCTCCGGAATGGGGCGAGCGATGCAGACATTGAGCGATTCTTGATTGATGTCACTTGGACAAAGTTGTCCGGTCACCAGATTTCCTCTCCAACATTTACACAGCCAGCGCGACCAATGTCTGCCGTCGGTGGCTGATGAGTGGAACACACATTATGAATACAACAACCGTTACTGCTTGCGTGCTGCTATCGACGATCATGCTTTCTGGCTGCGCATCGGAGGTCACCACGAGCACTGCTCCGCCCGCGGAGACGAAGGCTGTTGAACACGATCTTGCCACCATGAAGGCTTCGCAACTGTTCGACCAACGCGCACGCGCGGCGGCGTCACCCCAAGTGCGGGACCAGTTCATTGCTGTCCTCGCTGAAAAATCAGTTCCTGACGATGTGCAAGGATTTGAGTGCGCAGTGCTGCAAGCGATGCTCATTTCGCAACGCGATGACAAGCCCATCGATCCGATGCCGCTCCTGAAGCGCAGTGCGGCGCAGGACGGGATGCAGACGAAAGTTGGCTGCGAATTGCTTGATGTTCTGGCCACTGCTCGCCCAGCTGACCTCGCTCCACATGCCGATGTGGTGCGTGCACTGGTGGCAACGCTGAGTGATGGCAAAGCTTCCGCTGCGATCATCATGAAACTTGACACGCTCGTCGATGTTGCGCGGGTTGCGCTACCGGAGCAAGAAGCAACGGCAGCACATACTGCGGCGCTGGCATGCGTCAAAGCAACCATTGCCAAGAACACCGCTATGGCTGCCACGCTTCGTGATGCAAGGAGCACGGAAACCAAGGGAAGCAAAGAAGCCAAGGACTCATCCAAGAAGTCGGCACGCATTGAGTTATCGAATTTGGGTCTACGGCGAATCTTGCGCCGCCTCGAAAGTGCCGCCGGACGCGGCGAACTCACCGGACGCACTGCGCCAGAGCTCCACTGCGAATGGGTTCGCAACGCCGATGGCTCAACACCATGGAATCAACTGTCTGACCTGCGCGGCAAGATTGTGGTGATTGATTTCTGGGCGACATGGTGCGGCCCATGCGTTGCCAGCTTTCCAAAGATGGCACTGCTGCGCGCGCGGTATCCCGCTGACAAAGTGGCCATTGTGGGTGTCACTAGCCTGCAGGGGCGGGTTGCGCATCGCAAGCGCGCGCCCGTGAAGTGCCCTGGTGATATCCAACGTGAACAGCAAGAGACCTTGCTCTTCATGCAAGATATGGGCATGACCTGGACGGTTGCCATCACCAAGGAAGACGTCTTCAACAAGGACTTTGGAGTGGTGGGCATTCCAAGTCTGGCGGTGCTTGATCAAGATGGCCGGGTAGTACGCGCGGGGCTGAGCGCGTCGGATGAGCCATCCGTCCGCGCCGTCATTGACAGCTTGCTGACCGGTGAGGCGGCCGAAGCCAAGGTTCGGTAACCCGTTTATGCCTGCGCGCAGACTGCGGAATTTCAAAAAATATGCTGATTCATGAACGCTTGCGAACATGCAATTGGCGCCGTGCGCCGTAGCGACTACTCTTGATTTTACTTCGGACATCAGGAAACCTATGACTCATCATTGGACACACTCGGCATCCCTATTTTGCTCAGTATCGCTTCTGTTTGCTGGCAACCTGCTGGCCGCTGATGGCGATCGACGCACCTTTGACTTTGGCGCGTACGGCTCCATCAGTGCCACCGAAACGATTCACACTCCGGGCGTGTGGGAAGGCCGCATTGACGGGAAAGATGCTGCAACGGGCGGATGGCTGATGCAGATCGAGACGAACGTCGGTCGCGTATTGGTGGCACACGGCGCGGACGGACGAGTACTGCAGTCACTTCCACTCGGCGACGGCATTTTCAATGTGTTCGAACAGGAAGCGCCCTTCCCCGATTGCGGTGGCGCCATTGAAGTGCCAACCGTGGTTCCGAATGAAGGTGGTGTTGCAGAAGCCTGCGACGATGGCGGAACCATTGACGTCCTGGTGAAGTGGACCCCCACCGCGTCAACTGCTGCCGGTGGCGAGGTTGCCATTCGGGCGTTAGCAGAAGCATCGGTCGCCATTTCCAATCACATCTACATGGCATGCAATATCAATCTGCGCATGCGTGGTGTCGGCTACGGAGTCACGGAGGCATATGCAGGCGATGCTGGATCCACTGTCTTGAGCGAACTGCGCTCAACTACTGATGGCATCATGGACGCTGTGCACGCCGAGCGAACTGCCACGGGAGCGGATCTCGTCAGTCTGCTCACTGGCACCAACGCGAGTTACTGTGGTGTTGGGTACCTCTTGGGAACCGCAACTTCGGCGTCGTACGGATTTAGCGTGACGGTGTGGAGTTGCGCGCTCGGAGCACTGACCTTTACCCACGAAGTTGGGCATAATCAAGGTTGCTGCCACGCCAATGGCGACGGTGGCGGCTGCACCTCGGGCGGCGTGTTCTCGTACTCCGTTGGCAATCGCTTCACCACCACTGGCGGTACGCAATTTCGCACAGTGATGGCTTATTCCCCCGGAACGCGGATTCCACGATTCTCCAGCCCGCTGGTGAACTTTACGGGAATGCCAACCGGACTGCCCGAGGCCGACAACGCGCGGACACTCAACGAAACAGCGATTGCCATGGCGAACTATCGCTGCTCCGTGACGGAGTCTGCTGAGCAAGATCATGTGGTGTCTCCGATTCTGACATTTCCGCTCACGGGTCAAGTTTCAACATTCACAGTGCCGGCTGTTCCCCGCGCGGTTGACGGCACCATGGTGGACATCAATACCACCGCGGTTGGCGATCTCAGCGCGGCGGACGAATTGCTAGCGCTGAAAATCGGTGACACGAGCGTTGGATCCGTCATCGGTTTCACGGGTTCAGACTGTGGCGTGTTCTCGCGGCGCACATCCATTCCCGCAGCGACTTTCAATGCGGCGATTGGAAACGGCACCTATGTTCTGTTTACGCTCGTTCCATCGATGGCCGTCAACACGCTGTGCACCTATTCCGAAGCACGAGTGGTGATCCGCTACCGCAGCCAGTTGCC
>JBBAOD010000133.1:0-3354 GCA_040401635.1 Phycisphaerales bacterium | reverse complement strand
CACATTGCCGTGTGCTGGTTATCTCAACAACGATCGGACCACCGATGGTGCCGATCTGGGCAACCTACTCAGCCAATGGGGGCCTTGCGCGGCGTGCAGTGCCGACCTCGATCGCAACGGTACCGTGGGTGGATCTGACATCGGAATCCTCTTAGGCGGCTGGGGACCGTGCCCCTGATGGACTTCCGTGATCGGTATCATGACTTCGCTTGGACAGATGGCCGAGTGGTTTAAGGCAGCGGTTTACTAAACCGCCGAAGGTGCTCGCACTTTCCGTGGGTTCGAATCCCTCTCTGTCCGTTCGTACGCAACGCCCTCGGGAACTTCCACCCGTGGGCGTTGTGCTTTTTCAGATGTAGGCGATGGGTTCGATGCCCACGTTTGCTTTACGACGAACCAGGTGGGTTGGCGTCCAGCGCAGTCTTCCACATCGGCACATCGCGCTTCATACGGTCGATGAACTCGCCGACTGCTGCCAATGCTTCTGCGCGATGGAGCGCATGCACAGTCAGCCGGAACGATCGCTGCCCCACCGGGACTTCGCCACGGCTGTGCTCAACCATGATTGTAACTAGCCCATGCTTTGCCAGAATTTCGCGCCCGAGTTCGGTGAGCATGTTGGAGGCCATCGGCTCGTACACCTCGTAGTTCAGAGCGCGGATAGTGCGTCCGCCTTCATCGGAACGGACCACACCATCAAACATCATGGCCGCGCCGAACTGCGCTGCGGGCGGCAGAGCTGGTGCTGGATCACCAAGCGCGCCGTCGATGATGCGAACGGTCACGCTCATCCGCCGCCCACCAGTTCAATCAATGCGATCTCATCACCAGCGCGGAGTGGTGCATCTGCTGACCGGAACGAATGATTCACTGCAAGCCGCGCACCACGAAAGAACGTCGCTTTGTGCGGGTGACACGCGGCAAGTGCCTCATTGACATCGCGCACAGACGCGTTGTCAGGCACATCAACGGCAATGCTTGCACACGAAAGTTCGCGGGCAAGTGAACCAAAGATGAGTACGCGAAACACCATGATTTACAGTGTAACATTACGCATCGTTCTCCAATTCGATATCGCTTGCACCTTGCACCGAGCGATCGATGAAATCATGTTCATGACCGCATCGAACCCCATCGTCGCACCAACCGAGCCGCAATCGCCAAGCGTGGCGATCGATGCTGTGTGTGCGCATCTTGTTCCGCTTGAGACTGAATCGATTGCGCTGGCACAATCACCAGGGCGAGTACTCGCCGAGGTAGTGCGCGCCGACCGCGCGAGCCCGGCGCTTGATATGAGTTCGATGGACGGCTTTGCGGTGCAAGTTGTAGACCTCACCGCGATGACCTCTACTCACGGTCTTCTGATCGCGACTGGCGCGGATTACGAAGCCAGCATCGGTCAGCCGCCAGTGTCCATGCAGCCCGGTCACGCGATCCGTATCGTGACCGGCGCGCCGATTCCGATCGGCGCAGACGCCGTGGTGCGACATGAAGATGTCCGCGTCGCCAACGGATATGCGCTACTACAGATTGCCGCAAACGCGGTGCAGCCCGGCGCGTTCATCCGCCGCGAGGGCGAAAACGCATCGAAAGGTGCTGAGATTCTGCAGCCGGGAACACTGATCGAAGCGGCTGCGATCGGAGCGCTTGCCACGTTCGGCGCAGCCAATGTTCGCGTCCATCGCCGTGTGCGTGTGGCAATCATCACCACCGGCGACGAGCTAGTAAGCACTGACCGAACGCCCGCCCCGTGGCAGATCCGCGACAGCAACGGGAGCGTGCTCGCGTCACTCCTCGGCGCGCGAGCATGGATCGAAGTAGTGGCCCATCTGCACGCCCAGGACGATGCCGATGCGCTTGCGGCCACGCTTGCAACGGCGCTTGAATCAGCGGACGCGGTGATCCTGACTGGCGGCGTCTCCATGGGTCATCACGACCACGTCCCACAGGTGGTCGCGCGTCTTGGCGCGAAGACGGTGTTCCACCGACTTCCGCAGCGGCCAGGACGACCGATGCTCGCGGCAGTTCTGCCACGCGTCGGCACTCGGGCACCGCGGCTGATTCTTGGCTTACCGGGCAATCCGGTCTCCGTCATGGTCACGGCACGCCGCCTCGGAATTCCCATGCTTGGCAAGCTTGCCGGACTTCCGCGCGAATACTTCAACGCGCCGCGCATGCACACCGATGGCGATGACGGCGTACAACTCGGCATGTGGTGGTTTCGACTCGTCAGCGAGCGAGTCACTGCGGACGGCGAACGCCGACTGCAACTGCTGCCAACCAAAAGCTCCGGCGACATCGCTGCCGCTGCAATGAGTACTGGGTTTGTAGAAGTACCGCCACACCAAAGCGCAGCGGGGCCAAATGCCTTCTATCCATGGATGCACTGAACTACGAACGGAACCGTGATGGCAAAGACGAAATCCATAAAGCGCGCTGCGAAGACACGACCCTTTTTCCCATCACTATCGCACTTGGATGAGCAGGGGCGCGCTGCAATGGTTGATGTGGGCGCGAAGCCCGTCACCCAGCGCCGCGCCGTGGCCGAAGCCCGCGTACAGATCTCGCCCGCACTCGCGGAACGGATCGCGCACAACACGCTTGCCAAAGGTGATCTGCTCGCCGTGGCACGCCTTGCTGGGATACAAGCCGCCAAGCGCACTGATGAATTGATTCCGCTCTGCCATTCGTTGCCACTCGACTCCATTGACGTGCGCGCCGAGTTGCGCACCGACCATGTGTACCTCTGGGCCGAAGCAAAGGTCAACGCACGAACCGGCGTGGAGATGGAAGCACTCACAGCGGTATCAATCGCAGCGCTGACCGTGGTTGACATGGGAAAGTCAATTGATCGAACGATGACTATTGAAAGCGTTCGACTCTTAGAGAAAGTAGGCGGTCGAAGCGGTCACTTTCGCGCTGCTGCCGCATCGATAAAGCCAGCAAAGCGAGCGCGCGCATGAGCACTGCCCCTCGCGTAGTCATCCTGACTGTCAGCGATCGCTGCTCGCGCGGCGAGACCGTGGATACATCAGGACCGAAACTACAGGCGTTGGCGGTGCAGCATCTCAGTGCCACGATCGCACATGCCGAGTGTCTTCCAGATGACATGGCCGCGCTGGCTCACTTCTTTGCACAATGGTCAGAAGAAAATCGACAAATCGACCTGATTTTGAGCACTGGCGGCACCGGCCTTGCCCCACGGGACATTACTCCCGAGGCCCTACGCACTGTCATGCACCGCGAACACGCTGGCCTCATGGACCTTTCGCGCCTGCGCTGCCTTGAGAAGACGCCACGCACATTTCTTTCGCGCGGCATTGTAGGAACCATCAACCGCACACTTGTCATCAC
>JBBAOD010000132.1:2429-7125 GCA_040401635.1 Phycisphaerales bacterium | reverse complement strand
TTGTTCTTGGTACCAGCGCTCAGTATGCGTCTCTGGGCCGAAGACCGACGCACTGGAACAATCGAGCTGTTGCTGACTCTGCCCTTCTCCGTTCGTGACTTGGTGCTTGGAAAGTTCTTGGCAGCGTGGGCGTTTGCTTGCGTAGCGCTGGCACTCACTGCGCCGCTGTGGATCACCGTGGCATGGCTCGGCAGTCCGGATCACGGAACAATTCTTGTTGGATACATCGCCAGCGCACTGATGGCGGGCACCTTTCTTGCCATCGGTGCATTTCTCTCGGCATTCACCAAGAACCAAGTGATTGCATTTGTACTCAGTGGTGTGGCATGCTTCTTACTGATGGTCATTGGCTTCCCCATGCTGCTTGACTTTGTCAGTGGCTGGCTGCCGCGCACCGCGGTCGAGGCCATTGCAGCGATGAGCGTCTTAACGCACTTTGAAAGCATGATGCGCGGAGTCCTGGATGGCCGCGATGTTCTGTATTTCGTGTCAGTATCTGCGGCGTTCTTGTTCTTGAACGGGATCGTGGTCGAATGGAAGAAGGCGGAGTAGCACCCATGGCAGCACGCACCGAAACTCGACGTAATGCACTCTTGGCTATCGCCGCTGTATCAGTGGGCGTAGTCGCGCTGAACACGGTGATTGACATCACTGTGCCGTTCCTCCGCGCTGATTTGACGCAAGACCGGCTGTACAGCACCAGCAAGGGTGTTGATAGCACCCTGGCAACACTTGATGAGCCGGTGCGCATCGATTACTTCTGGACGCAAGAGGGTTCCAAGGATCAACCGCTGATTCGCGCGCATGGGCAGCGAGTGCGCGAGTATCTGGAAGAACTCCGGCAGCGTTCCAACGGCAATCTGGAAATTCGATTCATCGACCCTGAGCCGTTCAGCGAAGCGGAAGATGAAGCGCGTGCAGCGGGATTGCCCGCCCTGGCCGTTGACGGCAGTGGTCGAACGCTGACGCTTGGACTGGTTGTACGCGGGCCCACTGATCGTAAGGAGACGCTGCCCTATCTCTCGCCAGAGAATGAGCCACTTCTTGAGTACGAATTGCTTCGGGCTATTTCCTCGGTTGGTCGCCCCACAAAGCCGAAGGTGGGCTTGCTGAGCAGCATGCCGCTTGAAGGCGGGGCTGACCCGCGCAACCCGATGATGCAGAAGGGTCCGCCGGTGGTGATCCAGCAGCTTGGCGAGCAGGCCGATGTGGTGCCAATTGACGCCACCGCTGACAAACTTCCCGATGGCATCGCCGCACTGATGATTGTGCAGCCGCGCAAGTTTACTGAAGGCATGCTGCGCGCTATTGACGCATGGGCGATTGCCGGAAAGCCGCTGTTGGTTCTGGCGGACCCCTACGCAGAAACTGATAGCGGCCCCGATGCAAGCGCGATGGGCGCCAAGCGTGGCGGCACTACCTATGACATGGGTCCGCTCCTCAATGCATGGGGCGTGGATATTGCCAAGGACATGGTGGTTGGTGACATCACTCATGCCACGCGTATTCGTGCCCCGTCCAAGAATGGGGGCATGCGTGAACTTGATTACCCGGCATGGCTGTCCATGACGCGAGAAACATTTACCGCCAACGATCCGTTGGTGGGCGGGCTACAGGCGCTGAACTTCATGAGCGCCGGAGCGATCGTCCAAGTTCCCGGCAGCATGTCCAAGGTGGAGGCATTGGTCAAAACCGGCGAAAAATCGCAGATGATTCAAGCGCTCAAGCTCGGATTCTTTGGCGACCCCGAACAGCTCCTCAAGGACTTCAAGGCAGATGGCACGCCAAAAATCTTGGCGGCGCGCATCACCGGCGAAATCGTTTCTGCATTCCCTTCGGCAGACGGAGTTGCCGCCAAAGGCAAGGCCAACATCCTGCTGTTTGCTGACGCGGATCTACTGTCAGACGACACATGGGTCATTGATGACCGCAGTGCTGGTGTCAACGCCGGTAAGCGTGCTATTGCAGACAACGGTCCAATGATTCTCAACGCCGTTGAACTGGCGGCTGGTAATCCTGCGCTGGCGCAGATTCGCGCGCGCGGGCAATTTCGTCGCCCCTTCACGGCGGTGGAAGATATGCGTAAAGAAGCGGAAACGAAATTCATTGCGCGCGAAAAGGAATTGCAAGAAGAGATTCAGCGCACCGAATTGCAAATCGGCGAATTGCAGCGCGAACGTACCGCAGAAGGTGTGCAGCAGATCGTTCTGACACCGGAACAAGCGCAGCGCATTCAAGAGTTGCAGACGCGCATGACTGCCGCGCGGAAAGAACTCCGGCAGGTGCAACATGACCTGCGACGTGATGTTGAATTGCTGGGAACCCGAATTCTTGTCCTCAATGCAGTGGTGTGGCCGCTTGCCGTGGCCATCATGGCGCTCGCCTGGTACATGGTGCGTGGGCGCACCAGCCGCCGGGAGGCAGTGCAGTGAGCCAGGGAATCATGCGGAGGAATAGAGTCATTGGAATCACTGTTGCAGCGTTCGCGCTCTCCGGGGCAGCATTCCTCATGGCGCGCAGCCGCGACATGACTCCCGAGCGCGCGCGTGGTTCCGCGCTGGTGACCGGCCTGGAGTCGCGCGCTGCTGAGATCGGCGCCATTGAGTTGTTGCGCGGCAATGCAACCGTGCGGATCGAACGGCTTGCCGGCGATCGTTGGGTGGTTGCCACCAGCGATGGCTATCCAGCGCGAACAGAACTGGTGCGAGCACTCCTGGTGAGTATCGGCAGCTTGACGATTGATGATCGCATGACTGCAAAGAAGGATCGACACAGTGAGCTGGGACTCGCGTGGCCTGATGAGTCAGGGAAGGCGCGCTTGGTTCGCTTCTTGGCCACCGCGCCGGGTGCTGCACCCGTGGCAGAGGTCATTCTTGGCGATGAGCGATTTGCTCCGGACGCAGTGTTTGCGCGGTTACCAGCGCAAGATCAAACGTGGCGAGCACTGGGACGCGTGCAGGTTCCCGCCGATGCACTGGCGTGGATTGATCGCACGCTGGTGTCACTGCCGAGCGGAGAAACGCTGTCCGCATCGATTGCAGGACTCACCGCCACGCCAAGCCCGAACGACCCGGGCCCGCAACCGGGAATGCCGCGCATGCCTTGGGGAATTGCGGTGATTGAACCCGAGCGCGAGCACTGGAGCGTGGAGCAAGTCGATTCGGCAAAGACCGGTCTTCCGTCATTCTTAGAGCGATTGGAAATCGATGGCGTTCGTCGCGCACGCACCGACATCGCCCCGGAACCACAGTGGTCGCCAAGCTTTGACACGCGCGCCGCGCTCGTCACCATCAACGGGCATGCCGAGTCCGACGGGGTGTGGTTCACGCTGAGCGTGCTGCCGCGCCCGGGAGCAGCAGTAGCAACGCCCGCGAAACGTGATGGCGACCCCTTTGTGCCGGACTGGTCGGCCCTTTCCGAGGCCTGTGACGGCTGGGAGTACAAGATGCCGGCGTGGAAGGCCGACACGCTGCGACGGATGCGCGCCCCTGCGCAGGATCCGGGCACAGAGCCAACCACGCTCGAGCCAAGCACCCTGGGCGATCCAAGACGCTGACTGCGGCGCGGGGCGCCCCGGAGGGCCACGCGTGCTTCCCGGACCTCGCTGCGCTTTTCCGCGGAATCACACCGAAACTTTCAATCAAATAGACCCGAAATGACGGGAAGACCGGGAACGTCCTTGACTCGTGCCCCCGGACTCCCGATGGTGTTCTCGGATACATGCTGGGCTTGCCAACAACGTGCGTTGCGGGAAAGGTGCCTGGCTGACTGGAGGGCACATGGGCAAGGCTATTCGTCATCGTTTGCGACCCATGGTGTATGGAAGCCTAGCCGGCCTCGCTATCGTGGCTGGTCTGGTCATGGTGGTACGCGACCTTCGCCTTGATCGAGCGCCACAGCCAACCGGGACCGAACTACAAGCCCGCGCCGATGCGGATACCGATGCCCTCGACGCGCCGCAGACCGCCCTGCTCTTGCGAGATGCAACCCGAGCCACTCGCGACGACGTCACCAACGCGGTGCTCCCGGTGCTGCAACACACGGAATCGTTAACCCATCGGCCTGGCGTTGTTGCCGCCATCCTTCGCAATGACACCGCGCTTCTTCGACAGATTGCCAACGAGGAAATTCGTCGGTCAGGCGAGGTGGACGCGTTGGCATTTGTGGACGCAGATGGTCGGCTCTTAGCCGTGAATTCGGTGGACATACACGGCACGCCATTTCCGGCAGCGCGCATTGATCTCCTCATGAAACAGGATGTTTCGCAGCGGCCCGTGGTGAGTGCTTGCCTCCATTCAGAGTCCCCCGTTCCGATTCTGGAATTTCAAACCTCTTGCGATTTCACCAGGATCTTGTGGGATTCAACCGGACTCTCCGTCGCGTGCAGCGCGCAAGTCATTGACGAAACCACCGGTCGGTGCATTGGACTGGTGACCACGCGCATTCGATTCGAACGCATTGAGGCTCTGCTTAAGGGTGATGAAGCCCCTGGTATCGACTTGGTCATTGTGGATAGCACCGGCCATGCCCTTGATGAACATGCGCAACGCGGTGAAGTTGGTATCACTATTCCAATTACAGCGCTTGCTGGCCTAGTGGGATCGCTGGAAGGATCAGAAGCACAATGCTCCAGCGTTTCTACATCCGGGCAGATGGCGTGTGCATTCCCGCTGAGCGGATTGCGCACCGTCAAGGG
>JBBAOD010000132.1:0-2419 GCA_040401635.1 Phycisphaerales bacterium | reverse complement strand
TATTTGTCATCGGGGTTGCCGAGCCACGATTGATTGCCGCCGAAGTTGGTCACGGGCAATTGGTCACTGCAGCATCAACAGCCATGATTGTTGGTCTTGCAGGGCTTTCCGGCGTGCTGTTATTGCAAGCGCGCAGCCAGCGCAAGGCCAGTCTGGCATTGGTCACCGCTCGCAACGATGCTGATGCAGCCAGCCGCTCCAAGACTGAGTTTCTGGCAAACATGAGCCATGAAATTCGCACACCAATGACTGCCATCATTGGCTTTGTTGATCTACTTGCTGATCACGGCGATGGTCAACCAAATGCCCCGTCCCGCGATGAGGCAGTAGAAACAATCCGCCGCAATGCGCGACACCTGCTCTCACTCATCAATGATGTCCTTGATCTTTCCAAGATCGAAGCTGGACACATGCGAATGGATCGCCAGCGCGTTCGCACGCTTGATCTAGTGCAAGATGCGCTACGGCTCATGGATGACCGCGCTCGGCAGAAGGGCATTGCACTTCGCCTGGTCATGGATGGAGATGTGCCTGAATCCATCAGTACTGATCCAACACGCCTGCGCCAAGTACTGATCAACCTCCTTGGTAATGCAGTGAAATTCACTGACCAAGGCGCGGTCACCTTGACCCTGCGGCGGCTGGACGACACGCAAGACAAACTCGCCTTTGAAGTGGCCGATACCGGCATCGGTATGACCCCCGAGCAACTTTCGCGCTTGTACCAACCGTTCGTGCAGGCCGACAGCTCCACGACCCGTCGATACGGCGGAACCGGCCTTGGGCTTGCCATCACGCGACGCTGCATCGACATCCTGGGCGGCGCCATTTCCGCGCGCAGTGCCCCTGGTAGCGGCACTACCTTTGAATTCACCATCGACACTGGTGATCTCACCGGAATTCCAGCGGCGCGCCTCCGTTCCAATGAAGCAAAGGAAGGCAGCAGTGTGCTTCGACTCCCGTCCGCGGTTCGGCAGCCGCTCTCCGGCATTCGCGTCTTGCTCGCCGACGATGGAATTGACAATCAACGACTGATCCGCTTTCACCTGGAACGCGCCGGAGCAAATGTGGAAATTGTTGACAACGGCGCCAAAGCAGTTGAAAGGGTTCAGGATTCCTCACGCATGAACCGGCATGATGTGATTCTCATGGACATGCAGATGCCCGTGATGGACGGCTATGAAGCGGTACGCCGACTGACCGCCGCTGGCCAACGCACGCCAATCATTGCGCTCACCGCACATGCCATGGCCGGCGACCGGGAAAAGTGCTTGGAAACCGGCTGCCACGATTACCTGTGCAAGCCAGTCGATGCACGCGCACTGATCTCGGCCATTCGGCACGCGATCGCCCCCGGTGCAACTGAATGCACCATGATTCGTCGTCCGGATGACGTGCCGAGCGAGTTGTTGAATCAATTGTCGGATCAGGCTCCCTCACACGCGGCCGCGGGCTGACTCCTTGCTTCATTGACCGTGGTCCGGCGCACGCACTACCCTATGCGCCATGACTACTAGACATCCCGTTCGACGCATTGCGATCATCTGTGTTGTTTCCTTGGCAGCCCTGGTTGCCATCGGCTGGTTTGCGCGCGATGTGATTGCGGCATCAATTGCGCGCAGTGTTGCAACCCGACTGCTGGGCGTGAACGTCGAAATTGATTCAGTGCACCTGGATGTCTTCGGTTTAGCTGTGGAAGTGAAGGGTTTACGCGTTGCCAACCCTGCAGGCTGGGGCACCCCGCTGCTCTTGAACGCCGGAAGCATCGCCGTGCGTGTCTCTGGCGAAAGTACCAGTCAGAAACTCATCGTGGACAGTGTGGCCCTGAGCAAGGTGTCGATTTGGTTCATCCGCGACGGGGACAGAAACAACGTCGCCGACGTGGTTGCCAATCTCTCCAAGGGCGAGCCCAGCGAGCCCAAGGCCGCCGAAACAAAGACCACGCCCGGTATGGATCTCCTACTTCGCGCATTGGTGCTCGAGGATGTGAATGTCTACTACACCGAGCGATCAAAGATTGTTGGCGACATTCCAGTAGCCGTCCATCTAAATCGGGTGGAGGTGAAGAACATTGACGGCAAGACCGCAGGCAAGGGGCTTGCGGAACAACTGGTTGGGCAGGTCTTTGAAGCCGTGGTGGTGGCGGTCATGGCCGAATCCGGCAACAACCTTCCGGCAGTGCTGCGCGACCCCATCAACGGGGCTGTTCGATCCGGCGGACGACTCGGCGCCTCGGCGGTCAACCTGATGAGCGAGGCAGCCTCGAAGGGCGGAAGCGCCGTTGGAGGATTGCTGCAGGGCATTGGCGATGCCATCACCGGCGGCAAGAAGGATGGAAGCAAGTAAGGTTGGCCGCAATTGACCTGCTGCCAGCCACCCCGGCCCGCGCTTTCGCTGAAGGAATCCGGCAGAACTTGCC
>JBBAOD010000131.1:0-7198 GCA_040401635.1 Phycisphaerales bacterium | reverse complement strand
AACTCCACGCAAGTGGGCGACCTCGATAAGGACGGTCGCATTGATGCCATCATCACTGATGTTGATGCTGACCTTGGGCCTTTCTGCCCACAAACCACTGGCGCTGCGCATTCGCGTCGTACGCATATCTACCGGAATATCTACAGCGGATCGCCAGCAGGGATCCTGGATGAAATTACCCCGCTCATCATTCCAGCCGCTGAGCTTGACTGGTGGACGGATGTGGCGGTGTTCGACATCAACGGCGATACATGGCCTGATCTGGTTGCAGGAACCTGCACTGGAATAGTGGTCTACATGAATGTGCCGCCCATGAACATCACCTTTGCATACCCAGACGGTCTGCCTACCACGGCAGCGCCAGGTGTTGCAAAGTCGTTCCGCGTGCAACAGAATGTTGCTGGTGGCACCGTGATCGCTGATTCCACACGGCTCTTTTGGTCCGTCAATGGCGGCGCCTTCCAATCAGCGGTGCTGCCTTCCGTGGGCGCCAATATGTTCCAAGCAACGCTGCCGGCATTCCAGTGCGGCCAGACTGTTCGCTTCTATGTGACCGCCACCATCGATAGTGGAATTGTGTTTAACGACCCAGCCTTGGCGCCGACGACCACCAATGCAATCTCCGTGCAGAGCGGCAGCTCGCAGCCATACTCCAATGACATGGAAGTGGACACTACGGGCTGGACCGTCCTGAATGAGGGCGGTCTGACCACCGGCGGTTGGGAAGTGGCGACTCCGATTGGAACCACCAGCGGCGTCTACGCATCAGCACCTGCAGCCGACGCGAGTACGGTGGGAACGAAGGCTTGGGTAACCCAGAACGGGCTTTCTGGGGGAGCCGCGACCACTGCCGATGTTGATGCTGGCACCACCCGCCTCCTCAGCCCGGTGTTCGACTTGTCGACGGCCATCAACGCCACGGTCACCTACTCCCGCTGGTACTTCTGCAGCGATGCCGCTCCCGCTGGCTCAACGCCCGCTGAAGTGGACACGCTGTTTGTGGAAATGAGCGCTGATGGCGGTGCTACGTGGTTGCGCGTCGAAAATGTTTCCAGCTATCCAACGCCGAATGCGTGGACTCGTGTCAGTTTCGCACTGCGCTCGATTGTGCCAAACCTGACTTCGACGATGCGATTCCGCTTCTCGATTTCTGACTCGCCCGACAATTCAACCACCGAAGTTGGCATTGATGACTTCTCCATCTCGGCGGTCGTGTGCGTCAACCCATGCGTGGGTGATCTGGACGGCAACGGGGTGGTCAACGGTGCAGACCTGGGCATGGTGCTCGCAGGATGGGGCAACGCTGGAAATGCTGATCTGGACGGTAACGGGACCATCAATGGCGCTGACTTGGGAATGCTGCTCTCCGCATGGGGCGCCTGCCCCTGAGTGAATGGCGGATTCGGATGACACGGGCGTATTCCGAAGCGACTGCTGATGGTCGCCAAGGAATGGCTGTTCAGCGCGAGATGGTGACCCGCGAACCTTCGTCGCTGCGTCGGATCACTGGCTTGGTCTGTTGGCCATCGGGCCAGCGAACTTCGCAGGCAGTGATGTGCGCTTGGCCAATTCCAAAGCAGGCGAGTGGCGGTACCTGCGAGAGGTATGAACGAGTCGGCATCACCGTCCTCCGCAGCGTGCGACCATTGTCAAGCTGAATCATCACCTGCGCGCCGATCGCATCGCGATTGCCAGCATGCATGGAGTCAACGAACACGCATTCGATGTGACCACCCTGCTGAGTAGCGTTGCGCACGACGAGCGGCGTGCCGCTCACTGCGCCAATCACCATGTCAAGGGCGCCGTCGTGATCAAAGTCTCCCCATGCGAGTCCGCGACCAACTACTGGAGTGGCCAACGCGCCCAATGACGCGCTGGGAATTTCCGTGAAGCTCGGGCCCGGCTGTCCAGCGCGGTTCCAGAACACCTGCGCTGGCTGCGCATAGCGCTGCGTTGGCTGAACATCTGCGATGCGTTCTTCAATGTGCCCGTTCGCCAAGACCAGATCTTCCCAGCCGTCGGAATCCAGGTCTACGAATGCAACTCCAAAGGTCAGTGCGCGACGAGTCGCCGCGGAAATTCCGTCCACAATGGCGTCATCGGCAAATCGACCGTCGCCAGCAGTGACGTACAGGCTGCACGGTTCGTTGGCGAAATTTCCAACTGCAATTGCCTGTGCGGCATCGTTGCGAAGGTGCGCCGTGTCGCAACCCATGGCGCCGGTAGCGGCACCGTTGCGATCGAACGCAACACCAGTGGACACGCCGCGTTCTTGAAAGACCCCGTGGCCATCATTGATAAACAGGAAGTTCTGCACTGAATCATTGGCGACAAAGAGATCCATATCGCCGTCACTGTCGCAATCGTCAATAGCAAATCCCAGCGCCTTTGCCATTGGTTGATTGGTGGAACGATTGCGAACCAATAGCCCGCGCTCTGCAGTGCGATCAGCAAATCGCAACGGACTCACCTGTTCCATCAAGACCAAGTCCGTGCCGGCAAATCCGGTTGGCGCGCCGTACGCGCGGCCGAGACCAGTGAGCGTGTAGTTCACGCGTAGATCAATCTCCTTGGACCATTCCACGTAGCGGGCGACCACCAAGTCAAGATCACCGTCCTGATCAAAGTCAGCAAAGCCGGCCGCGGTTGTCCATCCATTGATCGCCGCGAGACCTGCTTCGGCAGTAGCGTCGCGCCATCGCGTGGCGGTGCCCGGGGCGGAATGCTCGGCGACGAAGAAGCGCACGCCCCCGACCCCGGTTGCCAGGATTTCAGGGCGACCATCGCCATCAAGATCGGCAAGTGCAACGCCCATGCCCTGCCAGGGTTGTTCGAGCCCGGTGTTGCGGGCGCGGACAAACTGCGCCTCCGAAGGAGCGTTGCGTCGAACGGATGTCGTATCGGCGGAGCCGGGTTGGTTCAGAAAGACTGCCATGCCTTGGCCACGGCGAGAGTTAGCAGCAGCCCCGGGCCACGCGTCTCCATCCGGGAATAGAAGGTCCAAGTCGCCATCGGCGTCCACGTCCCATACGGCCACGCCGCCGCCCATGGTCTCGGGAAGCAGGCGGTCGCCGGCTGCTCCTGTGAGGCGATCAATGCCGGCGCCCCAACTGCGATCCGCCCCTACAGAACGGTCCTGAAAGGTCACTACGGCCGCTGCGGATGCCGTTGGTAGCGCGGCGATCACCGCCGGACCCGCCGGGAGCGGCGCCACCGGGGCTACTGGCGGGGTAGTTCGGGGCCACTGCCGCCACAACACCACGCCGCCTGCCACCAATCCCACGACAGCGGCTGACGCCCAAAATGCCCGACCGATGACCCGATCATCCGGCGGTCGATCTGCAGATTCAGTCGTGTCGTCCGGCGCGGTCACGGGGTACCCCGTGCCACAGCGCCCGACGCCAACCCCGGCGCGCCGATGCGCTGCAAGTCGTACACCGCTGCTGGCTCTGCCGCGTGATTGGCAGCAGCATCGCGGGCGCGTGCGGCATTGACGGCGCGGTCACGAGCGTTGTCATCCGGGCGATACCGTTCATACGCGGCACGTGCATCGGCCGCGCGCGTTACATCGCCGATGGCTTCAAGCGCCTGCATGCGGATGTACCACGATTGAAATCGCTGCGAGTCAAGAAGTAGCGCACGATCGGTGAGTTCAACGGCTTCGGCGTACAGCGCGGCGCGCTTCTCCGCCTCGCCGGGCTCACGCAGTTGTCGCGCGCGTTCCAGGCATGCGCTCGCCCAGTCGGTGAGCACGCGATCATCGCGCGAGAAATCAAACCCGCGCGCATGTGCTTCGGTGAATGCCGTGGCAGACACTGCGCGAAATCCATCCATGGCGCGGTCGTACTCACCATTCTGCATATCGATCACCGCGCTCCAGTAAGCCACGGACCATGGCAACTGTCCGGGATGTTTCTCGGCAGCAGTACGCAGGTAGGACGCCGCTTCATCAATGCGCCCATCGCGCAACGCCACGCGTGCTCGACCGATCCAACCTTCGACGCGCCCCGCTGCTGCAGCCTCTGCGAATGCCTGATCTGCCTGCGCCCATTGCCCCTTGCCAGCAGCGCGGTCGGCTACGCGGAAGTGCGCAATTCCCGCGTCAAGCCAGCGTTCCCACGCCGGCGTTGCGGCGGGAGCGGCGGGCGTTGCGGCGGGAGCGGCGGCCGCGGCGGGCGTAGTAACCATGCCGGTCGCAACGGGCTCCGCTGGCGGAATCACTGCGCCACCAAAGACCACCTGATCAGTCGCCAGCGTCATCACTGGCAGCACATTGACGTATTCAGCACCGTACACATAGCGCATGTAGGTGGTGTCAAACTTGCGGTAGCGCACTGCGGCACTCACGGTGATGGGGCCATGCACATCCGCAGGAACGGTGAACGCGTAGCGCGTTAGATCCGCAGCACCCGGCGGAATCTGTTGGTTGTACAGCGGTACAAAGATGTCCTGCGGATTGCGTCGATCGATCCGCTGACCCTCACGGTCAAGCATGTAGACGTTGAAGAACTTACTCCACGGGTCAACCGAATTGCCATCACCCATAGCGCCTGAACGAGCAATGACACGGTCGCCAGCACTCACGGTGACATCAAGCCAGGTCTCGTTGCTGTCAACGGTTCCCTGCGTGTACTCATGCCCAAGAGTGCCGAGCGTGCGCACGATCACCTCCAACAAGTAGCGCTGGTCAGCGAGCAATGCGGGGGCAGCATCACCAAGGAGCGGCGTGAGCGCTCCGTCAGCGCGTCCATCCGCGCGCAGCGCAAAGATGTCAAGCCGCAACACGCCGCGATTGAACGCCTCGGTTGCAGCCCGGGCTCCTTCTGGATCCGGAAGACCGCTGAGTGCTGCAGTTGCAGTATTTGCACCTACAAATAGGTGATCTCGCAAACGCAGCTCACCGTCTGGACCACGCGGCTTGGCGCCCATATCCACGCTGGCAACTTCGGGCATGTGGCAGCCGTTGCAGTTGCTAGCTGGCTCCTTGGGCCAATACCAACCCTGCACCCCGTGACCACTCCGGTTGGAAAGGCGCCATGAGTCGTAGTGATTCTGCCCCGGCAGCCACTTGTAGTCGTTGAGCTGTTCCGGCAGAAACACCTTATGACAGGTGCTGCAGAATTCAGCACTGCGATGCACTTCCGGCTTAAGAAATGTTTGCTTATGGAACGCGGGCTTTGCCTTGACCAACTGCCGATTGGTCCATGCCAAGAACGGCGATTCACTGCCAGTAAATGGATACTGCGGACTCTCTTCAATAACGTAATCGGCGTTACCACGCGTGGAATTCACCGCAACGATGGAATGGCAGGCCGTACACGTGATGCTGGCAGCACCCATCGGATCCTTGGAAACGTCGTATTGCGGATCATCAAAGCGGGCATCCTCAAAGGCGCCAGTGAAGAACGGCACTGGATCATGGCAGCCTGCGCAGAATCGCGCATCGTTGACATTTCCCTCGCGCTCGAATGAACGGCGTCGTGTTTCCCGCACGCTGAAGGCGTACATCGGATTATTGAAACTACTGGCGGCATGAGCGCTGTGTGCCCAGGATCGGTAGGCGTCGGGGTGGCAGGAAATGCAATAATCGTTCTGGGAAAGCGAACTTTCCGGAATGAACGCGCCGTTTGCAGTCCGTGCCAAACTCGGTTCGTAGTACGCCGCGCCGTCTTTCGGACTTGGACGCGGCCGCGAAGCATCGAAGCGATGCCAGCCATCAAAGCCAACAACCATCAGTAGCGATGCGGCCACCACTGCAAACCCAGTGCGCCAACGAATGCGTCGACCGGCCAATCGATGCAGCACAAAGCCCCACACCACCACGAGCGGCGCTGCCAAGTGCATCCAATATGCCAGAGTCCGCGCGCCTGGTTCGCGCAACTCCGCCACCACACCCGCAACGTCAACCCGTGTCAGCAGAACCCCGGTCACCAGCGTGACAATCGCCGCAATGAACGTGACATTCCCCATGCGCACCGCACGCCGGTTGGGGTGATGATGTGACCGCTTCCAGTGCCAAGCACCAAAGGCGATCGCCGGCAGTGTGATGGCGAGACCAAGCACCAGATGTCCAAGGAACATCCACAGGTAGAACGAGTTCTGGCGTTGCTCCTTGGTGAACCACTCCGTGAGGGTCACGCCGCCCAGATAAATGGAGTTGATTGTCAGGAGCGCAAACAGCACCAGCGTCACCAGCAACAGCGCACGCATCCGCGGGGTCACTACACCACCGGGCGGAATGAGTCTCGGGCGAGGGTCAGCCATGTGCGGGATCGAGTCGGGAAGTCACGCGGGAGATACGCGGACACAAACATATGGCGGCAACACGGTGTGCCGCGAACGATTGCAGTCTAGGCGTGCCGTACCGAGTTATTGCGGTGCGCCAGATCTAGCGGCCGCCAGCCCAACGGACATTGAACTGGGCATGCAATGCGTCGCGGGCAAGCGTGGTGGACTTCCCGTCCCGCAGGGGGAGCGGCCCAAGCGTGGCTCCGTCGCCGGTCAGCATGTCCATGTCCTTACACCAGCCGTCCACTTCCAGAACCCACGTGCGGCTCATTCCCGGCGCGGGGCTCGGCGTTGCCACCGCATCAAAGCGCAGCTGCACTTCTTCGCCCGCGCCAAAGATGGCTACCGCGTCATCGGTGGCGGCCAACAGCGGAGTGCACTCACCAAACTGCGTGTACAGGCCGGGCTGCTTGCGGCAATCCCACAGCGGAGCGCGTCGCGCATAGTCATAGTCCGGACGGCGTTGCGGATGCGGAACGCGCGCCGCGAATCCGGCGTCCACTACTGACGCAGTCAGCAGCGGTGCTGCAACGCGGCGCGCTTGCGGGCACGGCTCAAACCACGCCACTTCAACGTGATCAACATAGATCTCCATGGTGGTGTGCAATCGGAGCGCAGTACACCCCGGCGGCAGCGCACTGCGCGGCACTGGAAACACCGCGCGTCGTGACATACCGGCCGGGTAGCCGTACTCCGCCACCACCGACTTCCACGCCCCGGTAGCGGGGTCGCGCGCTTCCATGGAAAGCGCTTGGTAGTGCGCGGATGCTTGCCACATGGCGAACCCGGTGGATGAATACGGATACTCAACCCAACCATCCACGAGCAGTGCGGGGTCACCCGGGTGACCATCGAGTGCCGTGGGGAACTCCAGGCTCAACACCGCTTCCTTACCAAGGCGTCCGCTGAA
>JBBAOD010000130.1:0-7241 GCA_040401635.1 Phycisphaerales bacterium | reverse complement strand
GGACCCGGAGGCGAAAGCCCCGCCGCGCCGAAAGCCCCCGGAATTCCGAAACGAGGAGCCGCGGACCGACCCGAACGGGTGAACGCCGGGACTATTGCTGAAGAAGGTCGCCCGTGGGTTCTTGCGGATACCAACGCATGCATTGAAACCCACCCCCGCATGCACAAAAATCTATCCCCCCGACACCAACCGTTGCACCTCGACCACCGTCGCATCCATCTCGGCCGCCGGCACGCCCTCGGCGCGTAGCAACTCGGCGACCGCCTCGCGCAACATTCCGCCGACGCGGCGTGTGGCGTTCGCGCACTGTTGCACGCTGCGCCCCGTGCGCGGGCCGATCACTGCGTACGGCAACCCCTCGCTCACATGGAGCCGGAATACCTCGTATTCATCAAGGAGACCGCGCTCGTCGCATTCCGCGTGCGCCACGCGGTGCGCCTCGTTCACCAACTCGAGCGCCCACGCGCGGTCGAACGCATGCACGCCGTCACGGTCATCCATCGGCTCAGCGCCAGCGGCAGTCGCCGCATCAAGCGAGGTCCGCTCTCGGTTGCGCCGCGAATCCGTGCGCAGCGTTCGCCCATGGAACGCCATTCCGTGCATGAGCCAGCGCCGCAACTGCAAGCCGCTTGTGCGCCACCGGAGTAATGAGTCCGGCGTCGCCAACATGTGCGCAAAGAATCCAGCGACCAGCTCGTCCGGCTCGCCAAGCTCACGCAGCGCGGACCCAACCACGTATGCACGCAGTGGTTCGCGATATCGCTCCATCAAGTACGTGGCAACCGACCGATGCGCCATACGCGCCGCCGGACCATCCGGCGTCGCACCTTCGATGATCGTCAACTGCGTGCCGATCCACGTGGCTTGCGTGCTAGGGAAATGGTCGATGGATGGCATGGTGCTAACTCAGAACCTCAGAAACCCCACCCCCTCACCACCTCACTCAAACTTCCCGCGACTCACAATCCGGAAGTCGTACACATCCGCCAACTGCTTCGCGTCCAACTTCTCAATCGCGTTCAACTTCGCCACCAGCGGCTTCGGGTCATCCATCGCAAGCGCACCCAGCCGCTCGAACTTGTTCGCCAAGATGTCCTTCAGATTCGCACTTGCGTTCCGCGCATGACCGCTCGGATACATCACGAAACCACTGTCAAGCGTCCTTCCGTCCGTCGTAGTAATCACCACACTCGTTGGAATGCCGTCCGGATAGTTGCGGTCGTACTCCGCGCCGCCATGCTCGAACGTCATCTTCTCCATGAACGCGCGCGTGGTCTTATTCACGATCGCCGCTGGGTCGTAGTCATACGGCGCTAAGAACAGTGTCTTCCACATGGCATCGTTGCCGTCAGCAATCTTGCCAGTCTTCATTTCCGCCGCCTTCTCAACGGCCTTTCGCAGCAGCGTTCCAACGATGTACACCATCGAATGGTCCGCACTCTGCCGCGTCTTTGGATCGCGCTTCGCCGGGTCGCCAATGATGCCAAATGCCGGCTCGTACGCGACAATCTTGATGCCCTGAATCAGCCCCGGATTCTCCAAGATCTCCGGATGCTTGCGCATCAAATCGATCATCCCCTGCAGCGCGCCCGCACTCTGGTGCTCATACAACCCCAGCTTGAAGTGCATGCCCATCACTGCAAAGTCATCGCCCGTGGTACTCAACACCAACGGGAACGGACTGTCGCCCGAAGTCTTCTCAAACTGCCGGAACATGCTCTCTGGATTCCGGAAGATGTCCTTCGGTCCAATGAATCCGCGCATCGAACGCATCATGCTGAGCACCGCAACTTCAGTACTGATCGCCGCGCTCGCGCCCTTGGAATCACTGAGCTGCTTGCCAGCGCGGATCGCACGCCACGGAATGTAATGCGCAACCACCATGCCGATGGCGCTCTCAATCTGCTCCGGCGTCGCGCCCATCATGGCGCCCCACGTAGCCGCACTGGCAATCGCGCCGTGCACCACATGGTCAATCTTGTAGGTCTTGAGACTGAACACCTCCGCAAGGCGCCCACGAATCTCATCAGAGAGCATCATGCCGCGCAGCGCCGCCGCGCCATCAAGGCCCTTCATCTGCGCCGCAGCAATCGCCACTGGATAGAAATCATTATGCCCAAACTCGCCTGCAATGAAGCCGAGTTCCTTGCGGAATCCAAAGTTTGTGCCGTTGGAATCCCATTCGCGCACCGCGCTGCTATTTGCAACGATCGCCTTCTCCGGCGCAACCTTCACGGTGCTTCCAAAGAATGGAACGCCGTGCGCGTTTGGATATTCAAGCGCCTCTTCGCGCAGGACCACCGGCGCGTTTGCGCACAGAGCCACCGCGCTGATGCCGCACAACACGCTGTCCGTATGAAAGAGCTTGGTGCGCTCTTGCACCGACTCCGAAGGCGCAGCACTCCGCATGAATTCGCAGGCGTACTTACCGAGTTCGAGCGCTTGATTGCAGTTGGGCTTCAGTTCAACGGACATGGAAATCTCCTCAAATCAGGTAGCGGGGTAACGAGCAGCACGCGCGCGGATCGGTCCGCCGCGAGCGCCACAGTGTAGAGAGTTCGGGTGCGCGGATGACCCTCCGCCAATCACGCCGCGCCGGTCACTTCAACAGCGCATCAAGCAGCTCAACCACGCCCTTGCCCTCGGTGGCAATGGTTTCCAGAATCGGGCGGCCGCCAGCAATGTCAAGCAGTTCGCGCACCAGTTTGGCCTCGCCCGCGTGGTCGGCCTTATTGGCAACAAAGAGATCAGCAATCTCCAGGATGCCCGCCTTGTCCATCTGCACGGAATCGCCCATGCCTGGCACCACCACTACCGCGGTGAGGTCAACATGCTGACGGATTGCAACATCATTCTGACCAGCACCCACGGTTTCAATGATCAGCGTGTCGAAGCCCGCCGCGCCGATCAAGCCGATGATTTCCGGCAAGCTGCGATAGTCCTCGCCAACAATCGCCAGCGATCGATAGAAGACCTTGTCATCAACCGCGTTGAAGTCAACGCGCAGTCGGTCGCCAAGCAATGCACCACCAGTGATCGGGCTCATCGGATCGAAGGCAACCACCGCAATGCGTTGCCCGCGTCGAACTGCTTCGTTTGCCATCGCTGCAACCAGCGTGCTCTTGCCTGCGCCGGGTGAACCAGTGATTCCCACCACGCGAGCAGGGCGCTTCACTGCAGTTCCGGCTGGAAGGGACCCGGCGTGCGCCATAGAAATCTGCCGTGCCAGCACCGCTTCGCGCGCGCTCGACACCACTGGCGCATACGGCTTCACCGTAGCACGGACGCTGTCCACAATCTCATCCATGCTGGTGCCGGTGTGGTAAATCCGCGCAACGCCCGCATCCAGAAGCCCCGGTACGTCCGACTGCGGAATGATGCCGCCAACATTCACTGGGATATCAGCGCGGCCAACAGCCTTCATCTCAGCAAGTAGCCGCGGCACCAACACCAAGTGCGAATTTGACATCATCGAAGCAGCAACGCAATCAACATCTTCATCGCGCGCGCCGATCGCCAAACTGCGCGGCGTCTGCCACAGACCGCTGTAAATCACATGAATTCCTGAGTCGCGCATGACCCGCGCAATCAACTTCACGCCGCGGTCATGACCGTCAAGCCCCATCTTTCCGAGCAGGACACGCGGGCGATGTGGCAAGTCTCCGCAACGATCTTGCTTGGCAATGGCGGTGGTTGGTTCGGCGGTCGAGCGCATGTTCAGACTGTCTTATCGGTGGTGGATTCCGCTGCGGGTTCGATCGCCGCAGCCGCCACAGCTTCTTCCTGCGCACGAATCTTATTCAGGTCACGCCCATCGGTATCCCAGTCATTGGGATACAAGCGTGCAGCGATCCCGCCAATGATCAGGTTTGAATTCTTGAACTTGTAATCGTCAAGGGTAATACGCGTGCCATCCTTCGCAACAACTGTTGCCACCGACTTCGACATCCACTTGGCCATATCGATATCTGCGATGTCTTCCATCGGAATGGTGCGCCCATTGAATTCAAACGATCCATCCGCGTTCAAGCGATATTTCTTACTGGCAGCCGAGAGCCATTCCCAAAGGAACCACGGAACACCGAGCACTCCGCATCCGATGATGTACAGCCACATCTGCACTGGTCGGTCATACGCGGCCGGCGCAACGGGCTTGCCCTTGTCCACCACCGCCTTCGCGGCCTCGTATGTCTTGACGTCGTCCACCGAGAGCGTTTGCGCTGCGCCTGGCGCTGCGGCAGCTGCGCGCGCCTTTGCTTCCATCTCCTCCGCAGTAGTGGCGGCTACTTCATACGCGGCAACCTCTGCCTCTTTGCGTGGAATGGTGACCCAGTAGTCGTAGGAGCCCCATGCGCCCAACACCGCACAGATCACGGCGTACAAAATATTCCACCATTTCTGGCGAGCCTGGAGCGTGGTTTCAATAGCCATGAGCCGCAGTGTAGCGATCCGCGAGCCGGTTCTGCGATCAGACCGCCCCTTACTTGGGGGCGATCGGTGTCGTCGGCGAGGCGGCCGGCGCTGGAGCCACGGCGCCAGTAGCACTTGGCTTGACGGTTGCGGCTGGCGCAGGCTTCGCTGCATCCACCTTGACGGGCTTCACTGCATCGGTCGCCACCGGCGCAACCTTCACCGGCATCGCCGCCGGTACGCCATCAACAATGTCAAACATCCGCACGGACTTCCAGCCCTCGCGCCAGCCCTCCACCATCTCTAAATGACGGGGGTGGTCCACATAGTCTCTGTACGCGGCCTCCGTCCGGAACCCCACATAGATGCCAACGTCGTAATCACTGGTCACGTTCGTTCGACCCATCACGAGCGGCACTCCGCAGCTGTACGCGGAAACACCCTCAATAGACGGTAGGACGCGGTCGCAGTCCTGAACCAACTCGGCAGCGCGCGATGGATCCTTCAACTGCACTAGCACCACGTGCGTGAGCGGAGCGGTATCAAGGTCAACCTTGCGTGCCAGTGACTGCGCCTCCGGAGTGGTCTCACACGCCGTCAGGGTCAGAGCAAACAGCGCGCACGCCGGAGAAAGTCGAAGGGTCGTGGCGATGTTCAGCATGATCGATCAGTGTATGGAAGCGCGGCACCCACGACACGCAAAGCAGGCACCGCGCGGCAAAAACAAATTCCCCCTGCCGCGGGGGTGGGCTTCCGCAGCAGGGGGGGGAGGAACGACGAGCGCCGAGGCGCTTCGTCATTGAAAGTGACGCGATGGGGCGAGCCGTGAGGCGTCGGGTCTCCCTTCCCGGTCGCCCGGCACGTGTGCGCTGCGCGCGCCAGTGTGCCGGCCGGGGGGCATCCATTCCCAGGAGAGGGGGCCGAAGTTCGCTGATATCCGTGCTCATCCAGCCATGCAAGGAGGGTCCATCCACTCGCTGACCGTCACGCTGTTACGAACTCGCCACCATCGCGTCTGTTGTCGCGCCGCGCACGGGTCGGAGTCCGTGCAACGGCGCATGATTCATGAGCCTGACCTTGCTTTCAGAGGGTCTGGCGGTGCGCAACGCAGCCATGCGTGAGGCGACCGTCGTTTGAAGTTGGCCCCATCATGCGGCGTGCCGTTCCGTGGCACGCCGCATGATGGAGCGTGATTCATTGGCTCAGGAGCAGCCCATCGAACTGCCGCAGTTCAGGCAGCGGTAGCAAGTTCCGTTACGAACGGTGATCGACCCGCAGCCGTCGCAGGCCGGAGCGTCACCCATGAGGTGCGCGTTGGACTGATCAAGCGCGTTGCCAGTGTCGCGCGTTTCGCCGACCTTGACGGTCTCTTTCACTGACTTGCGCGACTGCAGGTCCGCTCCATCCGAACCATCGACGATCGATTCGGCCACAACGACCGAGATTGAACGGCGCGAAAGAATCTCTTGAGCGTCGGCCTTCGCCTGGACGGAATGCGATGCGCTGGCCTGCGTCGACGAACCGCTGGTCGATCCGTCGTGCGTGGTGATTCCTGAGCGTGATGGCCATGCAGCCTCCTTGGCTTCGGCGTTACTGATCGGGCCGCTTCCTGCGTTCCCGTGGGTGATCGTTCCGCCACCGGAGATTTCCGCTGGCTTGGTGCGACGCGGTGCGTTCTGCTCGCGGTAGCCGTTGATGAACTGCATACCGAGCCAACGGAAGATGTAATCGACCAAACTCTTCGCAAACGGAATGTCCGAGTTGGTGGTCATTCCCATCGGCTCAAAGCGCTGATGCGCAAACTTGTTGACGATGCTCTCCACCGGCACTCCGTACTGCAGTGCCAGACTGATGGCAGTTCCCAGCGAATCCATCAGCCCACCAATGGTGGAACCTTCCTTCGCCATGGTGATGAACAGTTCGCCGGGCGTGCCGTCTTCGTAGAGACCAACGATCAAGTAGCCCTCGTGGCCAGCAACGTTGAACTTGTGGGTGAGCGACTGCCGCGTGTCCGGCAGACGGCTGCGACGTGGGCGCTCAACAACGCGCTCCACCACGCGCTCCACTTCAACCACGCGCTCGACGATGCGATCAACGTAGGTGGTAGTGGCGACCACTTCTGGCAAGCCAGCAGTGTCTTCTTCTTCACGCTCGTCAGACGCATCGCTCTTGGTGCTGAGCGGCTGGCTCAACTTGCAACCGTCGCGATACAGGGCGTTAGCCTTGAGACCAAGTTCCCAGCTCAGGCGGTAGCACGCACCAATGTCTTCAACGTTCGCGTCATTGGGAAGATTGATGGTCTTACTGATTGCACCCGAGATGAACGGCTGCGCAGCGGCCATCATGTAGATGTGACCCTGAGGCGCGATGAATCGCGTGCCCAAGTTGCCGCAACGGTTCGCGCAGTCAAACACTGGAAGGTGCTTGTCCTTGAGGTGCGGAGCGCCTTCCACCGTCTGCGTTCCACAGATGCGAACGTTCAGTGCATCGATCTGCTTGCGGTTGAGACCAAGGGCGCGGAGGCCATTGAACTTCTGATCAGCACGCGCGGCCACGGCGTCAATACCGTGAGCAGCCAAGACGCGCTCGGGCATGCTCCACGCACTGAACGCGAAGGAAATCTCAAAGACGGTTGGCAGGCTGTTCTCAATCTGCACCACTTCATCGCCGGTGTAACCCGACTGAATGAGGAAGTCACGGAACGTGGTTCCGTGCGATGGAACGATGCCGTCCTCGGTTGGAAGTGGAACTTCCAGACTGAGCGTGCCCATGACGTGGGTGACAATTTCATCCACCTGCAGAGCGGTGTAGGCGAGGGCCTGCAATCAGTA
>JBBAOD010000129.1:6983-7338 GCA_040401635.1 Phycisphaerales bacterium | reverse complement strand
GATTGGTTCGCGGATCTCAGCAACCACTCCCATGTCGGGAAGGTCAGCGGGGTTGTGAATTTCAACCAGCGTCCCATCAAGTTTCATCACTTGATAGCTGACGGTCGGCGCAGTCTGAATGATGTTGACGCCGCCCTCACGTTCGAGGCGCTCTTGCACGATGTCCATGTGCAGGAGACCCAGGAAGCCAACGCGGAATCCGAAGCCGAGTGCTTCGCTGTGCTGCACTTCATAGGTGAAGCTGGCATCATTGATGTGCAGCTTCTCCATGGCTTCGCGCAGGCTTTCAAAGTCGGCGCGCTTGCCGGTGCCTTCGTCGTCAGTAGCGGGGTAGAAATCGCAATACACCATCTGC
>JBBAOD010000129.1:0-6973 GCA_040401635.1 Phycisphaerales bacterium | reverse complement strand
GTAGCCTTCAAGCGCTTCTGTTGCAGGGTCATTGTCGAGCGTGATGGTGTCACCAACGCGGACTTCGGCGAGGCTCTTGATACCAGCGCAGAGGTAGCCGACTTGTGCGAAAGTCAGGGCCTTCATCTTCTGCGGGAACGGCGTGTTGCGCCCGAGTTCGATCGCATTGAAGGTACGACCGGTTCCCATCATGCGGAACTTGTCGCCGTGCTTGATCTGACCGTCGAAGACGCGGATGTACAAGACTACGCCTTTGTAGTCGTCGTACTTGCAGTCAAAGACCAGGGCGCGCAGTTGGCGCATCTTCTCCGCGGGTGGCGGAGGCAGGCGCTCAACGATGCGGTCGAGGAGTTCATGGATTCCCTGGCCGGTCTTGGCGCTCACGGGGAGGCAGTCTTCAGCAGGCAAACCAAGAACCTGCTCAATTTCCATCGCCACCTTGTCAGGGTTAGCGGCTGGCAAGTCGATCTTATTGATGACCGGAATCAGCGTGAGGTTGTTGCCGACTGCGAGGTATGCATTGGCCACGGTCTGCGCTTGCACGCCTTGCGTGGAGTCAACTACCAAGACGGCGCCTTCACACGCCTTGAGGGCGCGGCTCACTTCGTAGGTGAAGTCAACGTGGCCGGGGGTATCGATGAAGTTGAGTTCGTAGTCCTCATCCTTGTAGCGATGGGTCACCGTGACGGCGGATGCCTTGATGGTGATGCCGCGTTCGCGCTCAAGATCCATAGAGTCCAACATCTGCGCGCGCGCCTCGCGGGCGCTGACGGCCTTGGTGGCTTGGAGGAGGCGATCTGCAAGGGTGCTCTTGCCGTGGTCGATGTGGGCGATGATGGAGAAGTTGCGGATGCGCACGTCGGGCTCTGGGCTTGGCTCCCCGGACGCAGTGGTGCGGCGGGGAAAGTCCTGAAGTCTAGCGCAGCGCGCGGTGACCTGAACCGCATTCCGGGCACGCTTGGGGGTCTGACGGGCCGAGTAAATGCCCACAGGCAGCACAGGTCGGGTACCCGCGGGCGGAGAGAGCTGCCCGTACAAAGGGTAGGTAGCCCCGGCGCATTGCCACCATAAACGCAACGTGCTGCAGGAACAGGTACGTGAGTAGTAGGACTACCCCAAGGAACAGCCAGGCATTCGCGGTGGTGGTGCCGCCGAGCGCCACCTGCAGCCCGTGCGTGGCCACGGCGAGTGCAGCTACGAGCATTGGAACCGGAAGCACGGAAATCCAGGTGAAGCGCCAACAGGCGCGCCAATCGCGCAGCATGCGCAGATTGGCATCCCAGTGGATGGCCGTCTGCTCTCGCCACGAGAGGCGGAGCGATGGGTCGTGAAATTGCGGCCACCAGTTCCAGTTGGCCATCGGTACGGAGAGGGGTTAGCGGCTCGGAGAGGTTGCGGCGGGGGCACCCGGTGCGGCGGGCGCGCCTGGTGCGGCAGCAGGCGCATTCGGTGCAACGGCGGGCTTTGGTTGATCGGGCTTGGCCGCGGTTGGCGTCGGCTGCGGCTCGGTAGGCGGATGGGTCATCTTGCCGCCCGCGGTTTCAAGTGTGAATTGACCATCGGTGCCTTTCACGCACCGCGCGCTGATGGTGTCGACGGCGGGCGTGTCTGGAGCAAGCGTCAACACGTCGCCCTCTGAGTTCCAAATTCCAGAGTGCTCGGTGATACCAGTGGCTGGGCCCGTGCGTCGCCATTCGTAGCGGCCATTTTCAAACACCAAGAGCTCTTCAGTGGCGGCGACCCATGCGCCCAACATGTCATCCGCGGGAATGTGTGGCGCGGCTGCGAGCCAGCGGAAATCAGTCATTCCTTCGCGATGCAGTTCGGTGACGCCATCGTCCTTCTGCAGCGTGACACGGTGCCGAGTGCCCGATTTGACGCGGTATGGCTCCAGGTCAAAGAACACGTAGTTGGTGCGGCGCCATGCGCCCACTTCAACCGGACGCTTGAAGCGATCCTGCGAGACCCAGACTCGGTACGCGCCGTTTGCATCCAGGCGCATGAGTTCCACGCCGTTGCTCCACCAACCGTCGACACGCTCCGGCCTCGCTGGGTCGAAATCCAGCGGAATGTCAGAGACCTGCTTGGCATTCTGCGCAAGCGCCGTGGATGGGGCACACACTGCGAGCGCCAGCAACGCCGTTGCCATGCTTGGCAGCAGGGCGGCGTGCATGGAGAGGTTGCGGAAGGAGAAGGCGAGGCGGGGCTTCGTCTGCATGGCAGAAGGGTATACGGAGGAAATCCGGGGAAGGATCTGCCGATTTCGTTCGGAATTACCGTTAGCTGCGGATCACTGGCAGGATCACCTTGCGCTCAATGTCCGAAGTGGGCTGCACGACCAAGTCGTAGCCATCACTCCCAACAACGGTGCAGCGAACCAGTTCGCCCGGGGCGAGTTTTTCGCGCGAGAGCACGTAGGTCAGCGCGTCGATCTGCGGCGCCTGGTGGTAGCAGCGCCCCACATGCAGGATGCCGCCTTCGCTCACGCCTGGCGTAGCCCGGCCAGCGGTGGCGCCAGCGGCGGGACCGTCAACAAGCACATCGAATTGCACGCGCTGTTCAGCTTGGTAAGCCGCGTTCTCAAAGGCAACTTCCTGTTGAGCCAGCATGAGTTCGCGTTCGCGTTCGGCCTTGACTTCGTCGGGAACATGAAGGGCAGGGTCTGCGTCCATGGTTCCAGCGGGCGTGCCGTCTTCCGGTGAGTACTTGAAGACGCCCATGGCATCGAAGCCAAACTCTTGCACGAACTCCAGCAGTTCTTCATGGTCCGCCTGCGTCTCGCCAGGGAATCCAGTGATGAAGGTGGTCCGGATGGCGATGCCCGGCATACGTTCGCGCAACTTCTCAAGGAGTTCCGCCTGCTGACGCTTGGATGTGTGACGACGCATCGAAGTGAGCATCGAATCACTCATGTGTTGCAGCGGCATGTCGATGTACTTGACCACATTATCAAGTGAGGCCATGGCATCGATCATCTCATCCGTGAAGTTGGACGGATACGCGTACATCAAGCGTGCCCAGCCGGCGCCGTGTTCGCGCACTGCGCCGTCCACGGCGCGCAACATGCCAACCAGGCCTTCGGTATAGCCAATATCGTTGCCGAAACTGGTGGTGTCTTGACCGATCAGGTTCAGTTCAAACGCGCCATCAGCAAGCAGCGCGCGCGCTTCAGAGACGATGGTTTCCACCGGCTTGGAACGCATCTTGCCACGAATAGATGGAATGGTACAGAACGCACAGCGCTGGTTGCAGCCTTCGCTCACGCGCAGGTATGCCCAGTGGCGCGGGGTGAGTCGGAATCGGTTTGAGTCATCCTCAAAGTAGCCGATGCCTTTGCCGTCCTTGCCATTCACAGTGAGTCCGGTGGTGGCGATGCCGCGTTCGGCAGCGGCTTGCAGCGCGTTGCCAGCAATCCAGTAGCGAGGTGCGTCGGTGCCAGCGGTGCCGGGACCAGCGTTGGCTTCGCGCGCGGCGCGGCCGCTCACAGCATCCATGATGTGGTCACGATCAAAGACACCAATCATGGCGTCAATGCCAGGTGCCCACTCCAGCATCTTGGCGCGGTGGCGCTGCACCAAGCAGCCAGCCACGACGACGCGCTTCACAGTGCCGGCGCGTTTACGTTCGAGTGCTTCTTGAATGACTTCAAGACTTTCGTCCTTGGACGCTTCTAGAAATCCGCAGGTGTTGATGACGATGGCGTCGGCTGCATCGTGGTCGGAGACTAGCTTGATGCCGCCCGCAGCCAAGACGCCGAGCATCTTCTCGCTGTCAACAAGGTTCTTCGGGCAGCCGAGGCTGACGAATGCGACGGAGCGAATGGAGTCATCGGAAGCGGTCATCGAAGGGGCGATTCTAGGCAGTTCCGCTCAGGACGCGAAGTGTGCCAGCATGGTGCGCCATTCCCCGTAGCGGTATGGGACGTCATGCGCGTCGTGGAGGGCGCGGAGGCGGGCGAGGGCGCGTTCTGAGAGGTCTTCCTGCCACCCAGCGGCGCGGGGGTCACAGAAGTAGATCCGGCACCCGAGCGGGCGCACCGCATGCACTCCGCAGCGTCCGTTGTCTAGGAACGGGCAGTCGCCGCGCATGGCGGCGGCGCGGACCGCGGCTACGTCCGGCACCATGCCTGAGCCGCGCAGGCACCAGGCGGCTTCGATGCCCGTGACGTACAGGCGGTGCCCGTATTCCTCAAAGCGGCAGCAGCGACCGCTGGCGTTGCAGACCGGGCGCAAGGTTTCCGTCTCGGTAGCAACAACGCCGTAGATGGCGCGCAGTTCTGCGTCGATGGCTGGGTTCCATGCGGCCTCGCTCCACCGTGCGGCGAGTTCGGCAGCATCGGGAGGGAGCGCAGCGAAAGGATCAGCTGCGCCGGAATTCACCGCGGCCAGCTCCCGCCTTCGGCTTTGTCACGCTCAAGCGCAACACGAATCTGCAGGTAGTCATGCACCGGGCCCTTGTCCATGCCGGGGCACGGGACGTGTTTCTTGGTCTCTTCCCACGCCTTGCGGCTGCGCAGGTTGCCATCCCAGAATGGCCAGGTGCGGCATTGCTCGGGACGGGCTTCGTACAGACCGCACACGGCTTTGCCGGGGATCGAATTGCGATCGAGGAAGATGCAATCGTTGCCGAACTCGGTGGTCTTCTCGCGGAGTGAGCGTTGCTTTCCAACCTTGCGCGCGTAGCGCTCCAGGAATTCAGCAAGCGGGAGATTGAGTTTCTCCGCCATCGCGCGGCCTTCATCGGGCGTGAATAGCACAACGCCCTCTGGGCCCGTGCAGCAGTTGCCGCACATGGTGCATTCAAACTGGAGTCCGTCGCGATACCAAGGTTCACCCTTGCCGGGCGGAGATGCGGTCATGGCCTCATAGTACGGCGGCGCCTCGTGATGTGTGAAAAAGGTGCGTCATTTTGGCTTTTGCGTCCACCGATCTCGGATGTCCTTGGAGGCCTGTTGCCGGATGCCGTTGGATTCCATCACCCGTTCGGTGGATTCTAGAAACTCTGCGCGTCGGAACACGAGCCGTTCGACGCCCGTTTCGTTGATCTCCAGAACGAGCCATTCCCCATCGCTGTCACGCATCAGATCCACAAATTCCCCGAAGTTGGACACGGGCTTGCCATTGACCGTCTTGACCGTTTGGCCTGATTTCACACTGTAGCCACGTGCGATCGGGCTCGACATCTGTGGGCACAACACGCCGACGAGTTCACGCCCCTTCGACGGGCGCGTGTCAAGTAGATACTGCAGGGTGGGACCGCCGCCGAGGTACATCAGCCGCTGTCCATCGAAATCGTCGGAACGGAGCAGGTCCTGATGTAGGGGTCCGAATGCCAGTGGTCCGCAGACCAGGTACGGGTAGTCCCCATTCGGTCGAGAGCGGATCACGCCGTCTCGTTCGCCGATTGCCGGAACGTCGACGGTCATCGTCTGGCCTGCTCGAATCACTTCGACGGGAATCGTCAGTCCATCCTTGGAACGATCGAATCGTCCGAACGCGCAGGCCATGTCCACCTTCCTGCCGCCTTCGATGGTGACCTGTCCCTTATTGTCAATCGCCATGCCATTCGCCTTGGTAATGATGTCCCAGGCCTGCAACGGACCATCTTTGCTTTCTATCACTACCACGCCGCTCGTGCCTGCGGCGATGCCGAGTTTCTGGCGCAGGGCAGGATTCTCGAGCGTCTGTATCTCGGCGTGCAGCACGCAGTTGCCGTCAATCCGACCGGACTTCACTTCCGTCAGCATGCGGCCGATCTCCTCGGTCGCGATCAGATACGAGATGTTGTCTGTGTTCATCTTGTCCATGCCGCTGAAGACCAAGCCAGCGAGCTTTCCGTCGACGAATGCCGGACCACCGCTGTTGCCGAAATTAACGGCGGCATCGATCTGCACCCGCATGCCCTCCTCGTTGTGAAGACCGACACCGGACCATTCGCTTCGCGAGACCACGCCACTGGTCGTCGACATGGATTCGCCGCCCATGGGAAATCCCATCACGGTCACGCGGCAGCCGTCCTTTGGCAGTCCGGACAGCATCTCTACGGCGGGGTGCGCCGCATTGAAGTCGGCGTCGTCGACCTCGATCACCGCAAGATCACGACCGAGGTCAACGGCAAGGACTTTTCCCAGGACCGGCAGCGGCGTTTTGTCCGTCTCGAGGAGCACTTCCGATGCCTCGTGCACGACATGCGCATTCGTGAGCACTCGTCCTGGCGCGATCACCACTCCCGAGCCACCGATGTCCTGCACGGGCTCGAGCTTCCAAGGGCGTGTCGCGCTCCGCGGCTCAAGCTTGCACTTGAACTTGATCACCGACCCCCGAAGGCGTTCGGCCTCCGGATCAACGGTTGCATCATTCGGCGTGACCGGAGGTGGCGCCTGCGTGTCCGCCTGCCGAGCTGCCGCTGGCAGGTTGAGCGCAAGAATCGAGATGAGGATCAGCCGGGAGCCCGCGGAATTCAGGAATTTCATGTGAATAGAGTAGCAAACTACAACGCCCCCGGCGCAGGGCCGAGGGCGTTGGAAGTTTCATGCAGTGGAGGCTGGCTTTAGTCGCCGGGCTCTTCGTCGGCCACGAGTTCGCTTGCGCCTTCAACGGCGGTGCGCAGTGACTCGTTCAGATCAGCAAGGGTTTCTTGGCTGATGGTGGTGGCGTACGCCGGGCTCTCTGCTCCGAGTTCCTCGGCCTCATCGCGCGCCTCGGCCAAGAAGGCCTCGTCGCTCGTCTCGTCGCCTTCTGGAACATCCACAAGCTTGGCAACGCGAATGCGCTGGTAGGAGTGGAAGCCAGTTCCGGCTGGAATGAGGTGACCCAGGATGACGTTCTCCTTGAGACCGCGGAGCTCGTCCGTGGCGCCTGCAAGGGCGGCCTCGGTGAGAACCTTGGTTGTCTCCTGGAAGCTTGCGCCCGACAGGAAGCTCTCGCTCTGCAGCGAGGCCTTGGTGATGCCGAGCAGCAACGTCTTGTACGTG
>JBBAOD010000128.1:2092-7404 GCA_040401635.1 Phycisphaerales bacterium | reverse complement strand
GCTTTCCATGCCACAATACTAGCGTCCATTCACTGCGCGGCTCACTGGCATCACACCGGATCCGGCTCGCGCAGTGGCTCAATATGCCGCAACTTGCGCAACTGAGGAACCGCCATGGTGATGGCGCCAAGCACCACCAACGTGCCGATTCCGCCGCTCACCACGCTGGCTACTGGTCCAAAGAAACGCGCAACCACCCCGCTCTCAAATCCGCCCAATTCATTGGAGCACTCGATGAACATGGTGTTGACCGCGCCAACACGTCCGCGCAAGTGATCCGGTGTGCGCATCTGTACTAAGACGTGACGAATCACCACGCTAATGTTGTCTGCGGCGCCCGCAACGGCCAGTGCCAACACTGCGACCCATGGCACGGTTGCGTATCCAAACACAATGGTTGCGCCAGCAAATGCAGCAACACTCCAGAGAAGCATCGGGCCAGCGTTTCGAAAATTCGGTCGGAATGCCAACCAACCCGCCATGACCAGCGCGCCCACATAGGGGGAAGCGCGCAGAATTCCAAGGAGTATCGGCGCCTGTTCAGAACTTGCTCCAAGCAGTTCGTCCGCATACTGCGGCAGAAGCGCGGTTGCTCCGCCAAAGACCACCGCCAGCATGTCCAAGAGGATCGCTCCAAATACAGGGCGCTCTTGCCACATGTGTGACATCCCCGCGAACATCGCCTTGACGGTCACCGCCCTATTTCCACGGGGCGCAGCGCGCGGCTTCACGGCAGCAACGGTAACCGAGAAGATCACGCAACCAATCGCCGTCAATATGTACACCGGCCATATCGCCGGCAAATAGGCAATCAGAACTCCGGCTGTCAGCGGCCCCACGATTGCCGCAAACTGAAAGATGCCACTCTGGTACGTCACTACATTCTGGAATATGGAGTTGGGAACAATCAGCGGCAAGAAGCCCTGCCGCGCCGGACCATTGAAAGCGCGCACGCACGCACTCAACACCAACAGCACATAGAAAGCAAACACCGGCGCATCCATCCAAGAGAGCAGTGAGAATCCCACCGCGACCGCCGCGAATCCTGCTTGGGTGGCTACCACGATGGCCTTGCGATCACGGGTGTCAGCCACATGACCGGCTAACAACGAAAGCAGCACCACCGGAAGCGCCCGACACAGACCCATGACGCCCAACGCCAGCGGATCATGGGTGCGAGCCCATATCTCCCACGCGATGGCGGTGTTCATCACCTGCAGACCGGTGGACCCAAACAGGAATCCGACCGCAAATCGCCGGTAATTGGCGATGCGCAATGCCGCAAATGCGTCATGGGCGGCGGGGGGGTGTTGTTCGTGGTGCGGCACGTCGAGTGGGGATCAACAGCCGCCTTGCAAAGCGTACCGCGCACAGCCCGGCGCGCCTTATCCTTTACGGCCCACGGCCGCGCGGCCAACCACCCTCACGACTAGGAATTGACTCATGCGTATTGCGCTTGCTGCTGGCGACGGAATCGGACCAGAAATCATGGCTGCCACTTTGGAACTCTTTGCTGCGGCGGGAGTCAGCAAGCTGGTAGAATTCGTTCCTGTTGAAATAGGCGAAGCGATCTTTGCACGCGGCAACACGCGCGGCATGACTGATGAGGCAATTCGCGTCGTCGAGGATCTTGGCGTTCTCTTCAAGGGACCCATGGCTACGCCAGCCGGTGGTGGCGGCAAGTCCATCAACGTCACTGCGCGCAAGATGTGGAGCGCATACGCGAACTACCGACACTTTCGCACACTGCCGGGCGTGGTCACGCCGTACAGCCAGGCAGGCATCAATCTTGATTTTGCCATCGTGCGTGAAAATATCGAGGACACCTACGGCGGTATTGAACATCGCCTCAGTAACGATGTGATGGTCGCCAAGCGCATCATCACCGCGCCGGGCTGTGATGAAGTGCTCCGCTTCGCATTTGAAACTGCCAAGCGCATGGGGATCGACACCGTGCACTGTTCGCACAAGGCCAACATCATGAAGATGACTGACGGCCTGTTCTTAGAACGTTTCCGCACCATGGCCTTGGAATACCCAGGCATTGCCGCGCCCGACGTCATCGTTGATGCGCTGTGCATGAACCTGGTAATGAAGCCATCGCAATATAAAATGGTGGTGCTCACCAACCTGCAGGGCGACATCGTCAGCGATCTTGCCGCTGGTCTCGTGGGCGGCCTTGGCTTCGCGCCGAGTGCAAACATCGGTCGAAATATCTCCATATTTGAAGCAGTCCACGGCACTGCACCGGATATTGCTGGCAAGGGAATTGCTAATCCAACTGCGCTGGTTCTCTCCGGACTGATGATGCTTCGCCACATTGGTCTTGAGAAGCAGGCCGCCACTATTGAGAATGCATTGCTCGCTGCACTTGAGGATGGCGCGCACACCGGCGACTTTGGCGACCGCAGCAAGCCCACCCTGAACACGGATGCCTTTATCAAGGAAATCATTGCGCGCCTCGGCCAGGAGCCGAAGACGGTCAAGCCTGCGCCTGCCGGTACCAGCGATCGGATCACGCGTGTGCCGACTCCAAAGCCAGAGTCCGCCTTGGTGATGCGAACCTTTACCGACGTGAAGAAGGAAGTCGCCGGACTTGATGTCTATGTAGAAGCCGTGCATCCAGCTGCTGATACCGCGGTGCAGATGCAGCACCTGTGCGCAACAAGTCCGTTTCAAATCACTCTCGTTTCCTGCCGCGGAATGCAAGTCTGGCCACGTGGATCCACGTTCACCGAGTGCGTTGACTACTGGCGAGTTCGTTTCGAATTGCGTGACGGCCGCTCCGCAACGCAAGCGGACGCCATCGCGTTGCTTGGCAATATCGCCCAACACGCCGTTGTCAGCGAGTATGAACTGTTGCGCACCTACAACGGCGCGCGCGGCTGGACACTGGCACAGGGGCAATGAACTGATATGCACCGCCGCGCGCAACAACTCCGCACATGAACAGCCGCGAGCCAATCTCTCGGCCGAGGCGCAATCCATTCACGGCGGGGCTACTCAACCCAACGCAGCGCGCGGCTGCCATGTTGCGCCTGGATGCAGACTGGGCATTAGTTGCATGGGGCGCTGCCATTGGCATGATCGTGGCCTTCTTAGCGCTCGGATTCATTCTGCCGATTCGTTGGGGCGAACACGCACTTGAGTCCGCACTGCGCGGAAGCCGCGAAAGTGCGGCGCTGATCATTGCGGTGGCCCCCGTACTCGGCGCCATCGGAACGGTGATTGTCTTTGCAATTCTTCCGATGCGGCAGCGCGGGCACGGAGTAACGCAAGTGATGTACGCGGTGCAGCGAACCAACTCGCGCATTCCACCACTCTTGGCAGTCCGGCAGTGGCTTGCATCCACCCTCACCATCGTCTCCGGCGGTAGCGCCGGTCCGGAAGGACCGATCGTCACCATCGGCGCAACGGTTGGTTCAAACGTTGCGCGTTTCATGTTGCGGCCATCGGCAAGCAACACCAGCACGCTGCTCGGATGCGGTGCCGCAGCTGGACTGTCCGCTGTGTTTGCCGCACCGTTAACTGGCATCTTCTTTGCAGTGGAAGTAGTGCTCAAAGATTTCTCCGCGCGCACCTTTGCGCCGATCGTGGTTGCTTCCGTACTGGCCTTTGCCACCGTGCAAAGCGTGCTGGGACCAGTTGATTCGTTGTTTGGACCAGCGGCACGCGAAATTGGCCCACGCCTCACCGGCATGACTATGGGGCTTGCGCCATTCTTCATGGTGCTCGCCCTGCTTTGCGCAGTCGGCGCAGTGTTCTTCATGCGCTCGTTTGAAATCATTGAACGCGCGTTCGTGATTCTGCCAGTAGCGCGCATGTTTAAGCCGATCATTGGCGCCGCCCTGCTGGGCCTGGGCGGCGCTGCATGGGTATGGATGCACCCAGAATCTCCATTGCCACCATTCTTTGGCACCGGATACTGGGTGGCGCGCGACCAAATCGAACACGCAGGACTCGCCACGCCAAACTTGGCCTATGCAGGCATTCTCATGGTGTGGTTCGTTGGCAAAGTGTTCGCAACTGGCACCACGCTGGGTTCGGGCTCGGCTGGCGGCCTCTTTGCTCCCAGTCTCGCCTGCGGCGCGATGCTCGGCGGCGCATTCGCGGAAACACTGCGCGCCGCGGGCTTCCAATCAACACCATCGTCAGAATTAGTGCTTGCCGGCATGGGCTGCATGGTGGCCGCCACCACACACGCCCCGCTTGCCGGCGCGATGCTTGTCTATGAACTGTGCCACCAAGAGTCGGTGATCCTTCCGGTGCTGCTTGCCACGGTGATCTCCACACTGGCGTGTCGCGCCATGCATCCATTCAGCGTGTACACGGCTGGATTGGCTGCGCTTGGTGTGCGCCAAGGTGTCGTTGCGGATTTGGTGGAGCTGCGCAAGATGGCGGTGCGTCAGGTCGCGCAACTTCCCGGCGTGGTCATCCTGGATAGTGCATCAGGCACTGCGCTTCTTGAGCTTGCCGAGAAGCACGGCGCACGCGATGCGGTGGTGATTGATACCGACGGTTGCTATCGCGGCATGATTACTGCGCGCGAATTGCAAGCCGCACTCCTTGCTCGCGAAGCACTTTCCGCCACGGTTGCTTCGGATCTCATGCGCACTGACATCCCGGTCACCACTGAAGACGAATCCATGGAAATCGCATTCCATAAACTCAGTGCGAAAGATATTGATGCCATCGCGGTGATTGATGAGCCAACCAAGCGGCTGCTGGGCGTACTCACGCGCGAGCGCTTGTTACAGGCGTACGGCGGCGAACTGAAAATCACCAACTAATCACTGCGCAGCGCGGCGCGTGCCACTCAGGTCCTTGCGGCACAAACGCCACCAAGTGATCACCGCTGCAACAACGCAGAGCGAACCCAGCACCGCAAAGATTCGGTTCGATTCCATTCCTGCATTACGCAAGCCAAGGAACATGGCTGATCCGATTGCTGCCATCATGAAGCTCATTCCGTTGGCGGTTCCCAAGCATCGCCCGCGCGACTCATCCGGCGCCAACATTTGCAACATGCTCTGCAAGGGAATGATGTAGAAGCCTGCTACCAAACCCGTGCAACTCACCAGGATTGCAACGTTGGTGTACGTGGGCGTCACCAGTCCAAGCGCAAGAAATCCAGCGGCCAGTCCAAGCGCGCCGGCGGGTACAAAGAACCGGCGTCGATACGGACGATCAAGCCAAGCCGCTAGCACACAACTCACGCCGATCGACACTCCCAGGCCACCCATCAAGTAACTCACCTTGGCGTTCGACACGTGAAGGATCTGCGAATAATCCGGAAGCACTAAGAGTGCCAC
>JBBAOD010000128.1:0-2082 GCA_040401635.1 Phycisphaerales bacterium | reverse complement strand
AGTGCGACATTTCGCGGATGGTGGCCACATACGTACTGATGGGATCCCACTCACGCGGCAATGATGGCATCCGCGGCCGCAACCGCGGCAGGGTCAAGCACGTCAGGAAACCAACCAATACGAGTAATGCAAGTGCAATTCCCGGAAACCACGCGCCGAGGGTTGATGTCGCAAGCGATTCACTGCCGGTCGGATCCACCGTGCTGCCAGGAGCAACAAAGCTCTCCTCCCAGTGATCCGCCAAGATGCCGGCCAGAAGTACGCCGAATATCACGGCCACATTCGTAGCCATATTGATCACGCCATTCGCGCGCGCAATCTCGCGGCGAGCCACCAACTCCGCAATCATCCCGTATTTCGCTGGTCCAAAGAACGCACTGATGATGGCAAACAAAATCAACGCGGCCATGGCTAGCCATGCGTGACCGAATCCAAATCCGAGTGCCGCCAAAATCACTACCCCAAACGCCGCCAACTTCAACACCACTGTCACGGAGCGTTTGGAGTTGCGATCGGCAATGCGCCCTGCCCACGCCGAAAGCAAGATGAACGGCACGGTAAATGCCACGCCGATCCACCCGCCGCCGCCGTGACCAAACACAAGTTCCCACGGCTTGCCCGCTGCCACAGCAATGGTGAGAAGCGTCTTCACCACGTTGTCGGTTGACGCTTCTACAAATTGCGTTGCTAACAGCGAAACAAAGCCACGATTCCAAAGTGGAGGGCTACCAGCAATACCGCGGTCTTCAGTTGGGTCATCAAGCATTCGCATATCCGCTGTACGTGTCACCGCACCATCTGCTGTCGGCGCGCTCACTTGCTCGCCTCCGGCCGTACCACACGCTTTGCCGAGCGACCGGCCCCCGGCACCCACGCCGCCGCAGGAATCACCGTTGCACGCTTCACAGAAACTGGACTCACCGGCCGTCCGGTTTCAGTATCCGCAATGGCGCCCTGCTCAGTGGCGATGATCGCCTCCGCGCCTTCAATTGCTTCACCGAACGCGCAGTATTGCCCATCAAGCCGCGCCGTCTCTGCGCGCGTCAGCCCAACAAACCACTGGCTACCCGCACTGTCCGGCCAATCATTGCGAGCCATCGAAAGCACGCCAAAATCATGGGCAAGCGTGGACGGCTCCAGCGCAATGTCATAACCGGGGCCACCATCTCCGGTACCAATGGGATCTCCGCCCTGAATCACAAAAGGCGTGCCGCCGCGCCCCTTCGGAACTACGCGGTGAATGATCGTGCCGTCATAGAAACCACTCGCGGCAAGTTCCACAAAGTTGCGCGCGGTATTTGGTGCCATGTCAGGTCGCATGGCAAATCGCATCACTCCGACAGTGGTGTCAAACAGCACATCCATATCAACAGCCACACGAAAACCCGAACGCGGCGCGGGATCTTCCTTGCTCCAGGTTCGCTTCGCTTCCACATGCACTGCATTGGCGGGTTCGAGCAATTGATCGCCCCATCCGATGACGCGCGTGAATTTCGTCTTGCCATCCGGACGAACATCTTGAATGGTGCGAATGGTCGGTCGCCCAAGAAGCGGCACCACCAGGAGGGGCGCATCGGTGGGCACGCCGGCGACCACGGCCTGCACGCGCACGGCGCTGGGGATGTCGCGGAGGGTGGGCAGCAACGCCGCCAAGTCCAGCTCACCAGCAGGCGCCGCCGCGCGTGCGAGCACGCGCCCGTCGGCATCCATCATGACCAATTCGCACGCCGACGCTGCACGAGCGCGAATTTGCCCAGTTGGCCGCGCAAATGCGGCGCCTGGCAGCGGTTCAAGTTGCAGTGCGAAGACAGCCACGAGCGGTAGGAGTGCGCCGATCATCGCAGCAGTATGGCGCGTCCCGTACATTCCTGCCACCGATGCCTTCCCAAGCCCCCATCATTGTGGTCAGCGGACTCCCTCGCTCCGGTACCAGCCTGGCGATGCAAATGATCCATGCCGGCGGCGTGTCCGCGGTCACCGATGGCCAGCGCACCAATGATGATGACAACCCGCGCGGCTACTTTGAGTTGGAGCGCGTCAAGCAACTCAAGTCCGACAAGGGTTGGATTGACGATGCGGCAG
>JBBAOD010000127.1:5469-7412 GCA_040401635.1 Phycisphaerales bacterium | reverse complement strand
TCTGCGCCGCCACGTGCGTGCCGGCGATCATCGGCTCGGCCGTCGGGATGGCGGCGCCCATCAGCGGGCTGCCCGCGGCGGTGGCCGTGGCGGTGGCGGTCGCGCTCCTCACCCCGGTGGCCGTGGCGCGGATCTCGTGGCTTCCATCCTGACGCGGTTCCATCCGTCTGCCAGGGCGTCGTCAAAGATGGTCGGTTTGGCGGTGCGCACTAATTCCTGCGCCAGTTGATCCATGCGCGCGCGCTCTTGAGCAATTCGGACGGCGCGGGCGGCCTCTTCATGGACGGCGCTGAGCGGAACGCCGTCGCCGGCAACGTCGCCTTCATAGCGAACGATGACATAGCCGGTCCCCACCAGTACGGGTGCCGATACTCCGCCGACCGTGGGTACGGACCAGAGCGCTTCGCGCACCGCCGCGGGAACTCCGGGATCAAACTTACTCATTGGTGAAATGAGGCCGCCGCGCGCTCCGCTGATATCGGTGCTGATTTCAGCAGCAATGTCCTCAAATCGATCACCCTTCGCCAACCGATCGGTCACGTTTTGTGCGCCGCGCAGGTCAGGGACGGCAATCACGCGCGGCTTACGCTTGGGGCCGTGGGCAGCATCATGGGCTGCCACAATTTGCGTTTCCTGCACTTCAACATCGGGGGCAACCAGCGCACGCAGCACTGCGTTGCGCCACAGCAGGCCGTTCCAACGTACGGGACCGAGCCCTTGACGTGCTCGCAATTCCTCCAGCAATCGATCGGCGCGGGCACGGTCTTTATCCAGATATCCAAGCAGCAATTCTTCTTCACGCTTCAGTGCTGCGGCGTCCGGCGCAATGCTGCGCGTGCGTGCGCGTTGCGCGAGCTGTTCGTCCAAGAGCACTTCTTGCAGTGCGGCACTTCCGGCAAGTTCCGCAAGTACCGGGCGCAGGCGGTCCCAAGTGATGGTGCTGTCCTTCCAGATGGCGGCGATACCCGCGGCGCCGTCCACGCTCTTGACCGGGGGCGGGCCGGACGGCATGGGTGCAGTAGGGGGCGCAGGTACTTGCTGCGCAGAAAGAAGGAGGACCATCATCATGGCGCTGTTCATGCATGCAGTCTACGAGTGTCTCACTGGGCGAGCGGCACTTGGTAGACCACGCCGCCAGACACGGTGTGCGCCACCGGATTCAGTAGTGCCGCCACTGCGCGCACTCGGTCGGGTGTGAGGATGGGGTCGATCCAACCCGATGCCTTCCAACGTGCCAGCATGGATTCGCCAATCGCCAGGTGCGTGAGGTGTTCATCGATACTGAGCGCGCGCACGGCAGCAACTGGATCGTCCGGATGCGCGCGCAACACGCGCGTCAATGGTCCACCGTCCCACACGGTGCCAGTGACCGGTGTGGTGCGGCACCAGAAGACATCGGCGTCGCCTTCGCTACCAAGCACGGCGCCGGGCGGCAGTTGCCAGTTGGCAATCCATGCAAGCGGCATGGCATCGCCCAGCGTGGCTGATTCCTGCGCGAATGCTGCGGTACCGGGGCCAAGGTCGTTGGCAATCTCCCGAACCATTCCCTGGCCATCAACATCCGTTGCCACGGTCCGGCCAGAAGCGCACAGCTCCACCGCGCCGGCCGTGCGCGTATCGATCCGCATCAATAGGCTCGGCTGCAGTGACCACGCCGTCAGCAGCAGCGCGCTGAGTGCAACAATGATTCCGCGCGTCTGTTGTGCCAGTACTGGCGCCGCCGCCACCGCGGTTGCCACCGTCAGCGGCACCGCGCAGGGAAGCAGGAATCGTGACTTCAGATGTGTGGCAAACATCCAGAACACCAACTGCGCCACCAGCATCGCGCCGAGCGCAAGACCCATGGACCGCATGTGCCGCACGCGCCGCATGCCAATCATGAGCACCACGATCGCCACGCTGCCGATCCAGAACGCAACGCTCCACTGCGGCAGCCACGGATC
>JBBAOD010000127.1:0-5459 GCA_040401635.1 Phycisphaerales bacterium | reverse complement strand
GATCCGCATCGGGGGGCGCGCCGAATCCTTGTAGGAATCCGGCATCGCCAAGCGCACGCAGGCGCGCGCCGATTCCGATATCGGCAGCAGCCGCGTGACCGGCGGCAAAGCGTGTCATTTGCTCTTCCGTCCACCATCCATTACCGGATGAAATGAGCGGCACCCGAAACGGGAATGTCCACGACCCGGTGGCTGCATGATTTCGAATGAGCCACGGCGCCAGTATCAGGAGCGCGGTGAGCGAGGCCGCTCCGGCGCTCACCGCCAACGCCCGTGCGTGGCGTATGGCACTGGTGGCGTTGGCTGGATATGCAGTCAACAGTGCCCAGCACGCAAACGGCAACACCGCCATGCCTGCGGCGACCAACTTTGCACCCACCGCTGCGCCCAGCAGCAGACCCAAAGCGATCCCGATGCGCCACACTCCCGCGTGCTCGCGCGCCGTCCACGCCAGCATGGCGGCAGCCAGCATCAGCAGCACGTCCATTTCGTTGTATGCCAAGCTTCCGGTGACGATCACCCACGGAATTCCGAGGAATCCGCACCATCCGATCGCTCGGGCCCATGCACGCTGGCGCCGATCGCCTCCAGCAATCACCTCGGCCGTGGCTGCCACCATCCACGCGGCGCATACCGCTAGCACCGCGTGCAGCGCTTGCGGCGCCATTGCCATGTCGTGCGCGGGGACGGAGGCGGCAGAGAGTGAGAAGAGTTGCAGGTACGCGCCTTCCATGAAACTTGGGAAAGCGGAATAGACGTTGTGCCGAAGCGGCTCCAGTGCGCCCGCGGCCAACCACTCCTTTGGTAACTCCAGGTGGTAGGCAAGCGCGTCGTAGCCACCAAACTCCGTGCTCCACGCCAGTCCGGGCGGCAACGCGGTGGCCAACGCCAAGGCAGCGATCGCCGGCAGTGCACACCAGAGCAGGGGGTCGGCCGCAATGGAGCGCACACGAAAAAGGCTGCCAACAAACCGCCATGACACGTCGGGCCATCCCGCCAGAATCCAGCCGATCCCCATGCCGATCCACCAGCCAAACCGCGACCACGGATGCGACGGCATGCATCCAAGCGTTGCGAACAGGTTGACCACCGCCAACGCGAACGCCACTCCAAGCCCGATGGCCAGCGGGGTTCGGCGCGGGTCACCGGCCTCCATGCGCGGGAACAACACGCGGCGGAGCACCCGACCGTATCCCGCTGCCGCCGCAATCCATAAGACCGACACACACGCACCGCTCGAGAACCATACTTTTGCGGGAAACGCACTCTCCGCCAGCACCGCGCCCCCAAGAATCACCGCCGCCAGAGCCATCGCAGCGAACTGCGCACGGCGGTCGATGGGGGCGTCGGGCAGCGGGGCGGTGACCGTCATGCGGACATCTTCGCAGATCGCTCATGGTTCGGCGACCGCATGACCGATATCTCTGCAGCACGACGGCGGACAGGAGTTCGCCCGCGGAATGCACCGCATCACCCCAGGAACGGAGTTCCACATGAAGGTCCGAACGACACGCTTTGGAGAAGTTGAGATTGATCCCACCCGCCTGCTGGTGTTTCCACACGGCCTCTTGGGATTTGCCCGGTTCCGAACGTTCGCGCTCTTGCAGCCCGATGACCGCGGCGTCTTCTACTGGCTCCAGTCGATTGAGGATCCGGAACTGGCCTTTGTTGTGACCGATCCAACCGCGTGGGCCACTGGTTACACCGTGCCAATTCGCGCCGGTGAGTTGACCGAACTGGGCCTGGAACGCGCCGAGGATGCCACCATCTTCGCCATCGTCAACCGCCGCGACGGCGCCATCACTGCCAATCTCCAGGGACCGATCGTCGTCAACGCGGCATCGCGCACTGGTATTCAGCTGGTGCTGAGCGACCGCACCGGGAGCACGCGCCATGAGTTGGTGCGTCTGCCCGGCACCGCGGTTGCGCAAAGCGCCTGAAGACTGCACTCACTACGGACCGCCGACGGATCGTCGGTCCACATTGCCAGCCACGGAAGGCCACCATGCTCGTTCTCTCTAGACACTGCGAAGAAGCCATCATGATCGGTGACGATGTTGAGATCGTCATTGTTGATATTCGTGGCGACAAGGTTCGCCTGGGCGTCAATGCTCCGGCACGCGTTGCGGTGCATCGCAAAGAAATCTACGAATCCATTCGCGAGGAGAACGCGCAGGCCGCGTCACTGCGCGGAGTACTTGGTTCGCTTCCGGGTGCGCCGTCCATGGCGCATCAGCGCGCAGCGGCCATCTCCAGTATTGCCGCCGCGCGCATCAGCGCGTAAGCGGCGCGCTGCTCAACGCGGCGCACAGGAACACAGCCACCCGCCGCGGTAGTGCGCGAGCCGGTGGCAGGGGCGGAGTGATGGGAAAAGGGACAACGCCCCGCGTGATGCAGGGCGTTGTCATTGGTACTTGCAATCTGTCTCAGGCTTTGCGAGGCGCGCTCATGCTTGCTCGTAGTGAGCAGGCCGTGAATGCGCGATTCACAATTACGCGGCCTTGGCGGTCTTTGCGTGATGCTGGACCGAGCAGTGCGTGCGTGCCGTGGTGACCAGCGTGTCAAACGTGGCTGGATCGTGGATCGCGATTTCGCTGAGCATCTTGCGATTCAACAGGCAGCCCGCGCGGGACAGGCCGTTGATCAGCAGGCTGTACTTGAAGCCGCGCATCCGGCACGCTGCAGTGATGCGCGTGATCCAGAGTTGGCGATAGTTGCGGCGGCGCAGGCGGCGGTGACGCCACATGTTGCGCAGGGCGCGCATGATGGCGACCTTGGCTTGCTGCTTGAGGCGGCTCTTGGTTCCGTAGTAACCGCGGGCTTCGCGGAGGAGTTTGCGGCGAGCCTGGGTTCGGGCTGCGCCCTTGCGTGCACGTGGCATGGGGTGTCCTCAGTGTCGTGTCCGGCGGAGGCCGATTCGATCGGCGCTTTGGTCCCGACGGACGATGCGGATGTAAGCATCAACGCGCAGTGCGCTGATGCAACGAACAAACAGTTACTTAGCAGCTGGAGCGGATACGGCGGCCGTTGCGGCCTCGCGGATCTTCTCGTCTGCAACCGAACGCTCTTCAGAGCGGAGACCGCGGCCGAGAAGCTTCTTCAGAAAGCGCAGATCGCCGCTGCGCGCATAACGCGACTTACGGTAAGACCGCAGCTCAGTGCCGGTCTTGTTGCTCTTCAAATGGCGGCTATTGGGGGCCTTGAATCGCACCTTGCCCGTTTTGGTGAGCTTGATGCGCTTGAGCAGACCGCGATGGGACTTTTGCTTCGGCATGGTGATCGTTCCTCAGTGAGTGCCGGCTGAAGGCGCGGCGGGGGATCGGGAAAGATAGCGGAATCCCCGCTTGCCCACAATGGCTTGCAGCATGGAATTCTCGTTATTTGGTCACTGAGACACAAAGTTGTCAGCAGCAAGGCTTGGCCATGACCGAAGTTCAAGCACTTCGCGGCCCCGTTCATCGCGCGGGAGCCAGATGTTGTCCATGGGAGTGGCGGGCGAAGCGGGGAGAATTGGCGAGGTCTTCCACTCAATCGCACCATCGCTAAACAATAGATTTTGACCTGATCCGCGGTGGTTACTGGAATTCACCACGCGGGATTCGGCATTGAATCCCATGCGGCGCGCTTCGATCATTGGGTTGGAATCGGCAACCACCACCGTCCGTCCCGGGGTGTCAAGCACAAAGCGCTGCCCACGAGCCGGGACGCGGTATGCAAAGCACGGCTTACCCGCCGCGCATGCAGGGCACTGCAATGAATGAATGTCGTTGTAGCCAAGTGCTACCAGGTGCGTCAGGTGTGCCCCGTGGTTGGAGCCTGACCAGTCGCGCGAACCTTGTCGGATGACCACGATTCCACCCGGAACTTGGAACACCATTTGCGTCGGAGCGGTGGGTGTGTTCTGTAAATAGATCGGTGTGTTGCCGTCGAGCTGCAGCCCTGATGGTGACAGCGTGCTCGGCTGTGATGGCGGCTGCGCAGAGAAGAGCGAGCCGACATTTCCAAATGAAGCAACGGCCGGCAGCAATCCTTCATGGTCACGTGCGTAACTATCGAGGCCGCCATGCAGCGAACGCATGTTGTTTGCGCAGACGCTGGAAAGGCTCTGCTCACGAATGCGCGCAGCGATCGGCAACATCACGCCAACGCCCACTAAGATCAGTGCGGCGACGCTGATAAAGTCAGACAATCGGAAGTTGCGCAGACGCCCAGACTGCATGCGCATCGATGCTTCGCTGGCCGCTTCCCAGCGGTCAATGCGCGCAAGCGTGGCGTCGACCAAGGAGCTGTCGGAAACGTCAGTTGGATACACATCAAGCACCTGCATCTGCCGCACCAGGGCCATCGCTCGAGGCTGATCCTCTGCGGCAAGCAGTTGCACCTTTGATGCATCAAAGCCGTTCTCGGCTAGAAAGTCGAGAACGCGCATGTCTGCTTCACAGAGTTGCGGCCCGGAGTTTCCTCCAGGCGATTGTTCGGGAGGGGTACTCATCCTTTAAATTCCTTGTTCGCGCTTGATGTACGTAATGAACGCGCATCAGCAGTCTTCCATGACTCTGCGAAAGTGGCAACGGCAGCGTGCAATCGGCTCTTGACGGTGCCCAGCGGAACGCCAAGAACTTCGGCGATCTGTTGGTAACTCATCTTTTGGAAGTAATTCAATTGGAGTACCTCGCGGTACAGGGCAGGCATTGAATCAACCACGTCTTTGACGCGGTGGCGTGTCTCAGCGGTCTCAAGCAAGTTGTCAGGCACTTCGGCCTTCGACTCCATGATGTCCACCAGCCGTGTTCCGTCGGGATCGCCGCCGAGTGGGGCATCAAGGCTGACAGCGCGACGGCGCTTCTGCCGTCGATGCCAGTCGCGCGCCTTGTTGGCAGCGATCGTGAACAGCCATGGCTTGAAGTTACGCGTGCAGTCGAAGGTGCTGGCGGCCAGGTGAACCTGCAGAAAGGTCTCCTGGAACACATCGTCAGCGGCCGCGCTTGAACCGAGGAAGCGCGCAAGGAATCCGTGCAATTCCGTCCGATAGCGCTCCAACAGGGCGGCGAACGCTTGGCGGTCGCCGTCGATGTAGGCAGTCAGGAGGGCTTCGTCAGTGATTTCAGCGGTCGCCATCTGGGAAGGGGCGCTTCCGGCGGACGCGCGGCGCGGCATAGTACGGGAGGAACGGCACTTTGCCTCGGTTCGATCCGTAAATTGGCGCGCGCGGCGGGACACGGTCTTGGCCAAGTCGCCCAAACCGTCGATCAGGGTGTCGAAGGGGAGGGCGTTGTCGGCGATTCCGTGCGCGGCCAGCAGTTCCTCAAGGTTGATCGCTCGTGCGGCGATGATTGTCATGAAGGTGCTACGATCCCGCCCCCGACCCGGATCGCCCGAGTCGGAGTGTTTGTGAAGATTTCCTTTGCCCCCCCAGGAACCCCGGAACCACCATGGCCGTCCCGATTTCCCAGATGTGG
>JBBAOD010000126.1:3491-7529 GCA_040401635.1 Phycisphaerales bacterium | reverse complement strand
TGGTGCTCTCTAGTGACACTGCCGTGGAGTCGCGTGAATCGCCCGCGCGGCGCGCGGCCCTTGCGCTCGACGGTCTTGATCGCGCCGATCGTTCCGGCGTGACCGACACCGCATTGCGCGCTGATTTAGCCATTGCAGCCGCCGATGCACTGAATGACGAAGTGCGCGCTGATGCAGCCCTTGAAGCACTGGACCGCGCGCGCCCACTTCCAGGAACTGTGCTGCCCGAAGCGGTTCGACAACGCATGCTGGAAGAGCGTATTCGCGCACTGGTGCTGGCTACACGATCCATTGAAATGGACCGCACCGTGGCCGATGCAACTGCAGCGGATGCCAACGGCACTGCCGATGCCGCGGCGCGCGTCTTGCGCCGAATGTCCGCTGCTGACCTTGGCAGTGTTGCCGCCGCGGCGGTCGACGAACAACAGGTGGCGCGCATCGCACGACTTGCCGACGCCACGCTGCACTTGGCTACGCCGACTCCGGAACGTGATGAAGTGCTCGCGCGCGCATTCATTGTCGCCCGCATGCATGACTCCGGACAGGCCGCCGCACGACGCGCCATTGCCGCGCGCGGGGAACGCGCCGACCTCACGCTTGCCCTCGCTGAATCACTGTGGGGAATCGGCGGAGACACTGCGCTGGCTGAGGCATTTACGCTCTACGAACAGGTGTCTCGGGCAGTGCCCGAACAGTCGCCGGCATGGTGGTTGTGCCAAACGCGTCGCCTGCAAATTCTTGACCGAGTGAATCGATCGACCGAGGCCATTGCTCCCAAGGTTGCTCGCCTCAAAGCCATCGACCCAGCGCTGGGCGGTCCGGCGTTTGCAGCAAGCATGCTTGAAGTTGCCGCGCGACATGAGTGAGCGTTCACTACGTGCACGCCACGCGCTGCGCCGGTGACATGCACGTGCAAACTCAGTGGTCCAGCGCACGCAACTCATCGCGCAGGATGACCGCCAGCTCAAAGTTTTCTGCGTCCACGGCGCGGCGCAATCGTTCTTCCAATTCGGAGCGCTGGCTCGTTGGTAAGCGTGGCACCAACGCATCGCGCATGCCACGCAGTAAGGTGACTTCGCTGGACTGTTCGAACCCGCCCATCGGTCCGTGGTCATCAAAGTGCGTACGCAACTCAGCAAGCGCTCGCTCAATCGCCAACAACGCTTGTCGCGCGTCGCCGCCTGCAAGACCAATGGCTGCCTCGGCACGCGCTCGCATCATCACTACAAATGGCCGGAACTGTTCCAGCACAGTGCGATCGCCCTGGCTCGCGCCAAAGTCACGGCACAGGTCAAACATGCGAAGGTTCCGCCCAGTGTCTCGCACCACGGCTTCGTATTCCTCCAAGGCAAACAGCGCCACGTAGCGGTGATAGACCTGCACACCTTCATCGCGTAAGGCATCACAGTCCTTTGAGGTGAGGTGCATGTCCTCATCGCTGCCCGCGCGTCGCCGGTACGCCTCCAATCGGGCGATGTGCCAGTCCAACAGGGAGTCCGCGCCGTGGGGGCGGCGCCCGTCCGGGCGTCCAGTCAGGGCCAATTGCAAAATTCCCAGTTCTAACCGAACCTGAACAGCCCGCTCTCCGGTGGCTGTCCGGATCATCCGAACCGTGGGGCGATTTCCGCCAATCGGCCATGATCTGAGGGTCTCCGTGAGGTCCACTTCCGGACCGGCAGCGGTGTCGTCCGCACGGCTTGAATGAGACGAATCAGCGTTCGCAGCCTCTGGAACAGGTGATTTTTGGTCACTGTGGTGGCTAGGTTCCCTGCCTTCCGACGAATGCGGGGAATCGTGATCGGGGTTGTTGGGATCGGGCTCATGCATATGTGAAACTCCCAAAAGAGTTTGACATTCATATTGACTTGTTCCAAAGACAACCCTTGCGATTGTCGATGGGGTGCGTACGATGCAACGCCCGGCATGAGCGTGTGGCTCATGATCTGGTTTGCTGATCGCGAGGGTGTATGGCGCGAACCAGTGTCCAAAACGAACTTCAGCTCTACCTCCGAGAAATCAAGGAGGAACGACTCCTTACTCCCGACGAGGAAAAGGTGTTGGGCTGGCGCATCATCAATGATGAGTGCCTGAGCTCCAAGGATCGGATGATCAAGGCGAACCTTCGCCTGGTGATCTCCATCTCCAAGAACTACGCCCACCGCGGGCTGCCGCTCTCCGATCTCATCGAAGAAGGCAACATCGGCCTCATCAAGGCCGTCGAAGGCTTTGACCCCGCGCAAGGTGCACGATTCAGCACCTACGCCAGTTGGTGGATCAAGCAGGCCATTAAGCGAACCCTGATCAACGCAGTCCAGCCCATCCATATTCCCGCCTATATGGTGGAACTGATTGCGCGCTGGAAGCACACCAACCGAAACCTTGAAGAGAGCCTCGGTCGCCAACCCACGTTGCAAGAGTTGGCCACGGCGATGGGCCTGCCGGTCAAGAAGCTTCTGATTGTGCGCCGCGCCGTCAAGGCGTACCACGCCCCCAGCCAGTCACCCACTGGCGAGGACGGCGAGGGAGCAGACCTGGCGGACATCTTTGAAGACACGCGCAACCGTGCTCCCGAGCACGATATTGAGCGCAAGGAAGACTTCTCCCCCATCCTCAAGCTCCTTGATTCCATCGACGAACGAGATGCACGCGTTCTCCGCCTGCGCTTCGGTCTTGAGGGCAAGGAACCGCTGACCCTTAAGCAAATTGGCGTGGAGGTTGGACTCACGCGCGAGCGCGTCCGCCAGATTGAGGTAGAGGCTCTCAAGAAGTTGCAACTGCAACTGACTGACGCCAAACCAAGCCGATTCTTCCGCGAGAACATGCCAGTGGAGAGCACTGAGAAGCCTCGACCAGGCCGCAAGCGCAAGCAAGCACCGGGCGCGTGACAACATGATTGTGTGAGAGCTGGAAGGCGTGATCATGAACCTGATCAGCGCACCACTGTCACATGCAACATCTACTCAAGACCTTCGGTCGGAGGTGGTCGCTTGTCTTACGCGGTCTTCGTGCGCACCGGGTTGTAGAACGGCATCTTGACGACCTTCGCCGTGGTCTTCACCTTGCCGAGGTCGAGTTCGAATTCCGTGCCGACCGCGCTCATCGCTGCGGGCACGTAGCCCATGGCAATGACCTTGTCGAGCGTTGGGCTGAGGCAGCCGCTGGTCACGTGCCCAACGTGCTTGCCACCCTGATAGAGCAGCATGCCTTGGCGCGCGGAGCGACGACCTTCCACCTCAAAGCCAACCAGGCTGTTCTGCACTCCATCAGCCTTGATCTTCAACAGCGCCTCTTGGCCAATGAAACGGCCTTCGCGCGTGTCCACATCACCCTTGTCAAGCTTGACCGCGAAGCCGAGGCCGGCGCTCAACGGATCGATTTCTTCGCTAATTTCATGGCCATACAGGGGCATTGATGCCTCCGTGCGCAGCGAATCGCGTGCGCCCAGACCAGCCGGCCGCACCATGGCGGTCACGCCCTCTTTTTCACGCAAGAGCATCGGCAGAACAAACTTGGCGACCGTCGATCCCATCACAATTTCCACGCCGTCCTCGCCCGTGTAACCGGTGCGGCTCACGGTGAGTTTGGCAATCATCAGGCTCTTTTCCGCGAAGCGGTAACGCTTCAGCGTAGGAATTTCACGGCTGAAAGTTCCCACAATATCAATGACCTTTGGCCCCTGAATGGCAGCCATCGCGGTGTCTGCGGTGACATCTTCCATTTGGAATGTCATGTTCTCACGCGCCTTGATCGACCCGAACCAGTCGAGGATCTTCAGGCGGTTTGAGGCATTGACCACCATCATGTAGTCGTCTTCCTCGTAGCAATAAACCAAGACGTCATCACGCACCCCGCCCCGCTCGTTGCAGACCAGCGAGTAGCGCACCGTGCCACGCTCCATACCCATGATCTGCCGCGTGCACACGCGGTCCAGGAACTTGCGCGCATGGCGCCCGGTGATGCGCAATCGACCCATGTGACTGACATCAAAGAACGCGGCACCCGACCGGCACGCATGATGCTCGTCAATGATGGAGCCGT
>JBBAOD010000126.1:2082-3481 GCA_040401635.1 Phycisphaerales bacterium | reverse complement strand
AGCCCCACGCTCGGCGCTCCAGTGATGGAAAGGTGTACGGGCAAGATTGGCAGTGCTCATGATTCAGGAAAGGGTAGCCGAAGACATTGCGGCGCGACTATCCTCGCAATTCGAGCATGGATCGCCTCGGTACACGAACTCCCCGCCGGACATCCCGTCCCGGGCACCTCGGCGACGTCCTGCGCAGCGCCCTGCTAGTGACGCTGATCGCCTGCATTGCCCTCCTCGGCAGCGCGCGCGCGTGGGCGCTTGATCTTGAGGACGAAACACTGGCGGACCGACCGGTGTCATCCATCAAGGTGGTGATCCGCGGAAAAAAGTTAGCAACTGAACAAGAAATCCGTAACAACCTGCGCATCGCCGCCGGACAGCCATTCGATTCCAAGGTGGTGAAGAACGACGTCTCTACTTTGTACCGACTCGGTCGATTTGGACAGGTGTCGGCGGATGCCACCATCCTTCCGGACGGCAGCGTTGAAGTTTCCTACACCGCCGAAGAGCAGCAGATCGTCAACAGCATCGACTTCGCCGGCAACTATGTGATCACCGATCAGGAGTTGCGTAAGGCCGTGCCGCTGGCCACCGGCGCGCCGCGCGATGACTTCTTGCTGGAGCAATCGGTGTTCCGAATCAAAGAGCTGTACAAGGGGCGTGGCAACTACCTCGTTGACGTCAAGGTGGACGAGAGCAAGCTCGACCAAGGGTTGCTCCTCTTCCAGATCATCGAAGGACCGCGTGTACGTATTCGCGAGATTGAGTTTGTTGGCAACCAGGCGTTTGCGTCAGAGCAACTTGAGGCACAGATCAAGACCAAGCCGTGGATCTTTCTATTCCGCAAGGGCGAACTTGAAGAAGACCTCTTGGTGGAAGATGTTGCCACCATTGACCGCTACTACAAAGACCGCGGGCATGTGGACGTCCGTGTCGATCGACGCATTGAATTGAGCTCCGATCAGCGCGAAGCAAAGATTGTCTTTGTGATCGCGGAAGGACGCCAATACCGGCTGCGAAACATCGTCATTAAGGGCGAAGGTGGCAACCCGCCCACGGTTATGACGCGGGAACAGGTTGGCAATTTGGCCATCATCCAACGCGGCGATCCATTTCAGCGCAACCTGATCGACAAGACCAAGGCGGCGATTGTGCAGGCGTACCAAGTGATGGGCTACATCGATGCCCGAGTGGGGGACAGCTGGGTGCGCGTTGGCGAGGAGCCCGAGGTTGACCTCCTGCTCAATATTCGCGAAGGTGGTGCCTACGCAACTGGCTTGGTAGAGATTCAAGGCAACTACGTCACGCGTGACAAAGTGGCACGCCGACTCGTTCGTTTCCAACCCGGTCGCCCGATGGACGGCCGTGAAATCAAGAACACCGAGAAGCGCCTCCACCGCTCCCGCTT
>JBBAOD010000126.1:0-2072 GCA_040401635.1 Phycisphaerales bacterium | reverse complement strand
CAGGCGCCGGATGCCGATGACAAGGGCACTCGCGATGTCTTGGTCGATATCAAAGAAAAGCAAACCGGCTCCGTGAACTTTGGTGTTGGCGCAGGCACCGACTCCGGCTTGTTCGGCGAGATCTCGTTGAAGCAGCAGAACTTCGACCTTGCTGATACGCCCAATACCTTTGATGAATTCACCGGCGGCCGCTCCTTCCGCGGCGCCGGACAGACCTTCAACCTCGCTATCGCGCCGGGTATTGAAGTCAGTAACTACAACGTCTCGATCGGTGATCCGCACCTCTTGGATAGCGATTGGGGTGGCAACACCGCGCTCAATTACCGCACTCGTTACTTTGACACTTACCTGGAAGATCGAGCCAGCTTGCTCTTTGGAATCAGTACGCGCATTGGTGATTTTTGGTCATTCTCCGTAAATCCCCGGGTAGAGAATGTCAAGCTGACCGACTTCCAGACCGATACCCCGGTGGAGGTGTGGGAACAGCGCGGGCCGAGTTACAACAGCGCCATTCTTGCGGAACTCACGCGCACTGAAGTGGACAACCCCAGTCACCCCGGCCGTGGTTCACAGTTGGAGTTGCAAACCGGATACCACGGCATCTTTGGCGGCGACTACGCGTACCCACAGGTGGGCATCAACCTCACGCAGTTCTTCACAACCTACGAAGACTTTCTGGGGCGTAAACAGGTTCTGCGTCTGCGTACGCAGGCTGCATACATCTTCTCAACGGATGCCCCCGTCTATGAACGCTGGTACCTCGGCGGACGCACCCTGCGCGGCTTTGCGTTCCGTACGGTGAGCCCAAAATCCAATCGGATCATTGGCGACAACCCACCTGCTACGTTCACTACGCAAGACACCAATGTGCCCATCGGCGGCAACTTCCTATTCTTTGCGGGCGCCCAATACGAGATCCCGATCATGGGCGACTTCCTATCCGTGGTCACCTTCGTTGACAGCGGAACCGTCAACGACAACGCCTGGCTCGCGCAGTACCGCGTGGGCGTTGGCGCCGGCCTCCGAATCTTCATTCCACAGTTCGGCCAGGCGCCCATTGCCCTTGACTTTGCCTACCCCCTGATGAAGCAGCAATTTGACGAGGAACAGGTGTTCAGTTTCACCATCGATCTGCCCTTCTGACACGCTGCCATCGGTGGCGGCGGCTGCGTACACTGCCGGGATGAGCAACCAACGGACCTTTGCAGGCATCTTCGTCGCGGCAATTGCTGGGGCAATGGTGACCGCCGTCTCGTACAACGCCGGCGCCTCAGCACGCATGGCTCCCGCACCCACCCGCGTCGGCACCGTGGACTTGGTCAAAGTGATCGAGCGCCTGAACGAGCGCAGCGACTGGGAAGTGCAGATCACCGCACTTGGCAAAAAGGTCCAAGACGAATTCACCGCCAAGCGAAAGTCCGTTGAGGAATTGGCCAAGACCATGGAGACCGCAGCCAACGATCAAGAGCGGATGGGGATTCGCGACAAATTGGCATTTGAACAGCTGCAAATGGAGCAGTGGGAGAAGATCAAGAAGATCGAGGTTGATCGCGAACGCGCCCTGATGTGGCAGAGCATGTACCGCAATGTTCGGGCGGAGAGTCAAAAGCTCGCCGACGCTGAGGGTTGGGACGTCATCTTGGTGAACGACGGCGTCACCGATATTCAGTTGCAGCGCGATTCCAAAGTGCCCCTTGAGTCACAGGCGCAAGAGCAAATCGTCCGCCGCCGCGTCCTCTTTGCAGCAAAGTCCATTGATGTGACTGACCAACTTGTCGTGCGCATGAACAACGCGCGCGGCGCTACTGCTAAATCAACCACTGGCGACGCTGCTGCTCCAGCGGTAGCTCCGGGTGGCGCAGCTGCGCCTGCCCCAGTTCCTGCGCCTGCACCGAAGTGAATTCACCCCGACATGAACACCCCGACGGTTCCAGTTTCATGACAACTACCATGAGAAATACCACGATCGCCCTTGGCATTGCCGTAGCAGTGCTTGCCGCCGCAACTGCATTCCCCGACCGCCCTTCCCGCGTTGCCAGGGTTGATGGGGAACGCATCTTCACGGCGCTGGA
>JBBAOD010000125.1:0-7578 GCA_040401635.1 Phycisphaerales bacterium | reverse complement strand
GGCAGCAATGCTTCAAACTCGGCACTGGCCTCGGGCTGACTACGCACGGCCTTGAACTGAGTCTCAAGATCGTCAAGCGTGGTGCGTCGCGACACAAACTTCGGCTTGGTAGTACGCGTGGTGGTGGTGACGGTTTCCACGGTCACGGTTTCTGCCGCCGGAGTCTCAACCGACGCATTCACTGGCTGTTGGCCAAGAAGCGGCGGAATGATTGGCGAACTCCCGAAATCCGCAGTAATTGGCGTCGGTGCTGGCGCGCCAGCATCGGGCGCATTCACCGGAACTGCGACGCCCGAAGTCACGGTCGTAGCAGTGGTTTCGGTGGTCGCGGCAGTGGCAACGGGTGTTGTCACTGCAACGGCAGCAGGAGTAGCCATCGCAGTGGCGGATTCAGCAGCATTCGCCTTGCGAATGAACTGCATGTTGATCCATGCTTCTGAGGTGGCTGGAACCTTGACCTTGTAGACCGATTCCTTCTCGCCAGTAGCGGTGCCCAAGACGCTGAGCGTGGTGCCAGCTTCCGCGCTACCGATCTGCTTCCAACTCTTATCCGGCGAACTGCCCGCTTCTACATTGGGCGCGCGCACTTCCGTGCGTGCACTCACCGTGGCGGTGGTTCCGTCGGCTGAGAGCGTAACGCGCCGATCAGCGGGGACAAACGCGAATACATCACCAAAGGCATTGCCTTCAGTCTGTACCCGTGCCCATCCGTATTCCTCCTTGAGGACTCGGACGAGGTCTCCTTGCTTCAGTTTCCCGAAGGCGTAGGCGCTTTGCGCGCTTGGTCCAGAACGGACATTGACTGCTGTTCCGGTGACGACCGCCCAATAGGCGGTGCCATCCGGCACAGTGGTCACTGCCGTCGGCCCGGACTGCGGGGCGGCGAAAAGCGAGGGCGAGAGGGTAAGCAGGGTCGCCGAAGCTAGCATCGTGCCAGCGGCGCCCCGCATCCGTGCGGGTGTGCATCCTTGCAGCATGCAAATAGGATACCGATGCGCACTACACTTCGCTAGATGCATTCGCCTCGCACACGCACGATTTTCACATTCATTGTTGCACCGCTCGGGCGGGCAGTGGTGACCGCGATCGTCTTGGCGGGATCGTTGCTTGCGTTGCCCATGACCGCCGGGTGCAAGAACGCCCTCCGTCAGGATGCCGATGCCGAGTTGCAGCGAAGCCTTGATGCGACCATCGCTCGCGAGTCTGGCTCCGCGCTGAGCCCGGGCTCCGGGTTCGAGGCGGTGGCCGAGTCCAGCCCAGTGTTCGAGAGCCTGAAGGGACGCCGTCAGCAACTTGATGCCATGGGACCGCAGGCCGCCAACGCGGGTGTGGGTTTGGATGTCGGGCCCGATCTTGACGGGAAGGCCCCCCGCGAGGTGATCCTGACCCTGCAGCAGGCGGTGTCGTCCTGCGTTCAGAACAACCTGGGCGTCCAACAGGCGCGCCTTGAGGAAGCGATGAGCCAGGCGGAGATCATCAAGGCCGAGGCGGTGTTCGACACGGTGCTGTTTGCCAAGGGCGGTTACCAGCGCTCCAACATCCCGCAGCCGACGGTTGATCTTGGAGGCGGGGGCTCGGGGTTCCTTCTGAACCCCGCGGCAGACAAGCGGATCGCCACCCTGGAGTCCGGCTTTGAACAGCGGTTTGCTACCGGCGGAAATCTGGCGGTCTCCACCAAGATGCAGCGCCAAGAGTTTGGCGAGCCAACTAACAACGACAGTATTTCCCCAAACCCGTCCTACCTGAACTCAGTGAATTTGACGCTGAGCCAGCCGCTTCTTCGCAACTTTGGCACCGATGTCAACCTTGCCAATTTACGCGTCTCCCGGAATCAAGACCGCCGCGCGCTGCAGGGTTTGCGGCGCTCGCTCTTGGATACCGTCGCACGTACCGAAGCGCTGTACTGGCAGGTGTACGTGGCGCGCGCGCGGTTGGTGAGTGCGCGTTGGTTGCTCTCGGTTGGTGAGGATGTTCGCGCACTGCTAGAGCGACGCCGTGAATATGACACCTCACTTGCGCAGTACGCCGACGCCGTTTCCAAGGTGGAAGATCGACGCGCCTCTGTGATCCGCGCGGAGCGTGATCTGCAGCGCGGGGTCAATGAATTGAAGCGAGCCATGAATGATCCGCGCCTCCCAGTTGGTGGCAGCGAGACCATCGTGGTAGTTGATGTGCCCGTTGATCAGCCGATCCGTTACAGCGTGGCCGACGCCATGACTACCACGCTGGCACAGAATCCTGGCGTGGCGATGGCGCTCCTCTCTATTGATGATGCCTCGATCGGTATTGACGTGGCCGACAACGGCCGACTGCCGCAGCTTGATCTGGAGACAAGCGGGGCGTTGTATGGGCTGACCAGCGGATTCGGTGACTCGTGGCAGCAGCTTGGTGACAATGATTGGTTGGAGTGGGCGGTGGGAGCAACTTTCCGCCAGCCCATCGGAAATCGTGCTGCGGAAGCTGAATATCGCCAGGCACGCTTGGCACGTTCGCGTTCGGTGATCATCTATAAGACCGCGGTGCAGTCTGCAGTTCTTGACGTCCGCAATGCATTGCAGGACGCGTTTGCCGCGTACCGATTGATTGCGCAAACCCGCGCGCAACGATTAGCGGCTGCAGAAAATATGCGCGCGCTGGCGCTTGATGAGCAGAACATCGCGCAGTTGACGCCAGAGTTCTTGGCCCTCAAATTCTTCCGCCAAGATGGTCTGTCAGCAACGCAGATCTCTGAAGCCATTGCACTTGCCGATTACAACGTCGCGATCGCCAATCTTTACGCGGTCATGGGGACAGCGCTCGAACGAAATCGAATCGAGTTGTCGCTGGTGGATGTCGTACCCTCCAACTGATTGATTCGATCGCTTTTCATTCATGCCCATCATTCTTGAACCAACCGATCTCTCCATTCAGCGCGCCGCCGAGGCGATGCGCGCTGGGCGCGCAGTGGCATTTCCAACCGAGACGGTCTATGGGCTGGGTGCTCTGACACACGACCCTCGCGGAATTGCCGAGGTCTACCGCATGAAGTGGCGGCCATCCAACAATCCGCTGATTGCTCACGTGCTGGACGCGCATGGCGCGAGAGAGATTGTTGAAGGCTGGGATCCCCGTTGCGATGAACTGACTTCGCGATTGTGGCCTGGGCCATTGACGCTGGTATTGCCGCGACGTGCAAATGTTCCGGTCGAAGCGGCCGGAGGGCGCGCCACGATTGCCGTGCGTTCGCCGAGTCATCCGGTGGCACGACGGTTACTTCAGGAGCTGGGCGGTGAATCAATCAGCGCGCCGAGTGCCAATCGATCAGGCCATGTCAGTCCGACGCTTGCGAGCCACGTCGCGGAGGACTTTGCCACTGAACTCGATCTGATGATTCTGAACGGCGGGCGCAGTGAATTCGGCCTTGAAAGCACTGTGCTTGACTTGACCACGGCGCGACCAACGCTTCTGCGACCGGGCACCGTGACCCTGGAGTCGCTGCGACAGATTCTGGGTGATGTCGACGCGCCGGAATTGCTCGAGCAGGGTGCGAGTCCTGGTACGGCGCCCCGACACTATGCGCCGCGAACGCCCGCCGCGTTGATTCCCATCAACGGCATTCGTGCTGCGCTGGCACTTGAGCAGCGTCCGTGCGCGGTGTTGTGTTTCGATCCATCACACGTGCCCAGCCCGCACACGGGCATCACTATGCCGCGAGACGCACACCTGTACGGCAGCACTTTGTATGACGCGCTCCGTTCGGCGGACACGCTTGGTTGCGCGCGCATCCTGATTGAGATGCCGCCGTCCGCCGATGGTTTGTGGCGCGCCGTTGTGGACCGCCTACGCCGTGCCACTGCCTGAATCATTTCTTAGATCCCGCGTGCGAAACATCACGCCATCGGAATCTTCACGCCGAGTCGCGCCGCGCAATCCTGAGCGAGTTCATAGCCCGCGTCAGCGTGGCGGAACACGCCCATCATTGGGTCATTGGTGAGCACCCGCTCGAGCCGGCGTGCTGCATCCGGCGTGCCGTCCGCAACGATCACTTGCCCGGCATGTTGGCTGAAGCCGATGCCAACGCCGCCACCGTGATGAAAGCTTGTCCAACTTGCGCCGCTGGCAATATTCACAGCAAAGTTCAAGATCGCCCAATCGCTCACGGCGTCAGTGCCATCCTTCATTGCCTCAGTCTCGCGGTTTGGGCTTGCCACGCTGCCGCAATCAAGATGGTCCCGACCAATCACAATCGGTGCCTTCACCTTGCCGCTCGCTACCAACTCGTTGAACTTCAAGCCTGCAAGGTGGCGTTCTCCAAGTCCAAGCCAGCAGATTCGTGCCGGCAACCCTTGGAACGCCACGCGCTTCTGCGCCATGCGAATCCAGCGGTGCAGACCTGTATCGTTTGGAAACAATTCCAGCACCGCTTCGTCGGTCACGCGAATGTCTTCCGGATCGCCGGAGAGCACTACCCAACGGAACGGCCCGCGCCCTGTGCAGAATTGCGGACGAATGTACGCCGGCACAAATCCCGGGAATGCGAACGCATCCTGAAAGCCATGGTCAAAGGCGCGCTGACGAATATTGTTCCCGTAGTCAAACACCTTGGAGCCGGCGCGCATGAACTGCACCATGAGTCGTACGTGTGTTTCCATACCCGCCATGGTCAGCGCTTGGTACTTCACTGGGTCTGCGGCTCGCAAAGTATCCGCTGACTCGCGGGTCATTCCGGCGGGGTAATAGCCCTCCAGCGGATCGTGGGCACTGGTCTGGTCAGTCAGCGTTTCTGGCACAATTCCGCGTTCCGAAAGCCGCTGCAGCAGGTCGATCGCATTCGCAACCACGCCGACTGAAACTCCTTCACCGCGTTTACGAAGTTCCAGCGCGCGGTCGATCGCTACATCAAGATCTTCGTACACCTCGTCCAGATACCGGTCGTGTTTGCGTTTTTCCAGGCGCTCCACGCACACGTCGGCCACGAGCGCGGTGCCATCATTCATGGTGATCGCCAATGGTTGCGCGCCGCCCATGCCGCCGCATCCAGCAGTCACATTGAGCGTCCCCTTGAGCGTCCCGCCAAAGTGTTGCCGCGCGCACTCGGCAAACGTCTCGTAGGTGCCTTGCAGAATTCCTTGCGTCCCAATGTAGATCCAACTGCCCGCAGTCATTTGCCCGTACATCATCAGCCCACGCGCGCACAAATCATCGAAGTGTTCCTGCGTCGCCCAGTGCGGTACCAAGTTGGAATTGGCGATCATCACCCGCGGTGCATCGGCGTGCGTTCGAACCACGCCAACCGGCTTGCCGCTCTGTACCAGCAACGTCTCGTCCACTTCCAATTTCTTCAGGCTCTCGATGATTGCATCAAAGCACTCCCAGTTACGCGCCGCCTGTCCGCGGCCTCCGTACACCACCAAGTCTTGGGGGCGTTCCGCAACTTCTGGATCCAAATTATTCATCAGCATGCGCATGGCGGCTTCCGCAGCCCAGGTCTTGCAGGTGCGCTGGTTACCGCGCGGGGCGCGAACGACTCGATGTGCAATGGTGGTCATGGCGGTGCGATTGTAGGCACGAAAGCCAACATATTGACAGCCATTGCGGGGTGCAATTCAAGTTCCGGCTCGGCAAACAATCGCCGCCCGCGCCCAGGCAGCACGCAGCGCGCCTATTTCAAGCCTCCACAAACGCGCGCGCCTTCACCAGCTGCGCCACTTGCAGGATGTCGGGCGCCGGTGATCGATCGCCCTCCAGCCGCGGCACATGGCGACGCACTTCGGCATGCAGCGCTTCAACGCCCGCGCCCGATCGCAACGGCCGCTGGTATTCCAATCCTTCGCACATGACCAACAGTTCAATAGCAATCACATCAGTGGCAAGTCGAACCGCCGCGCGCAGGTGATTGGCGCTGGTGGCGCCCATCGAGTTGTAGTCTTCGATCCCCGCGCTGGTGACCACGTTGTGCGCGCTGGCCGGATGGGCAAGCACTTGCAATTCATTGCAACACGCTGCTGCCGTGTACTGTGCAATCATGTAACCACTATTGACGCCCGGATTGCTACTCAAGTACGGACGCACCGGATTCTGTGAATCGTTCGCCGCCAAGATCCAAAAGGTACGGCGTTCGGAAATTCCAGCAACGGTCACCAGTGCTAACTTGGCAGCATCAAGGGCGAGCGCCAACGGCATGCCGTGAAAGTTCCCGCCCGAGAGAATGTCCGCCCGGCCAGCCTCGGTGGTGCTTGCAAATACCAGCGGATTGTCAGTCACTCCGCCGAGTTCACGTTCAATCACTCCGCGCGACCACAGCATGGAATCAAGCGCGGCGCCTAATACTTGCGGGCTGCAGCGGAACGAATACGGATCCTGCACTCGCGGATCATCCTGCGCGTGTGCAGGCAAAATGGTGCTTCCCTGTAGTTGGTCAAGCACCGCAGCTGCCACCGCTTGCTGCCCGGGCTGATTGCGTGCAGCATGAATGCGCGGATCAAGGAACGCGTCGGTGGCGCGGCACGCATCAATAGCAAGGGCGGTGGTCCGCATGGCTGCTTGCAAGAGCGCTTCCATGTCATGCATTGCCAGCGCGCCGATCGCACACATGTAGTGCGTCCCGTTGATGAGCGCCAATCCTTCCTTGGCAGCAAGTGCTACGGGTTTCAGATTCACAGCGCCGAGCGCGTCGCGCCCCGACATGCGTTGGCCGCCCAGCATCGCTTCGCCTTCACCAAGGAACACCAGCGCCAAGTGTGAGAGCGGGGCAAGGTCACCGGATGCACCAACGGAACCACGGCTCGGTACCACCGGGTGAACACCCGCGTTCAACATGCTGACGATCAACTCCACCAATTCAGGACGGACCGCACTGCGGGCTCGACAAAGACTGGCGGACAAGATCACCATCATGCCGCGCACGACTTCTTCGTCAGCAGCGTCGCCGACGCCAGCGGCATGACTGCGCACCAGATTTGCTTGCAAGTCATTCAGATCCTTGTCAGCCACGCGAACGCGCGACAGCGAACCGAACCCTGTATTGATTCCATAGAGTGCTTCCCCTTCAGCCATGCGCCGCTCCAACGCGGCGCGCGCGCCGGCCATGGAGTTGCGCGCCTCCGGGCTGATGCGCACCGGCTGGCGGTTCCGCGCCACCGCGGCAACCTGCTTGATAGTGAGGGGCGAACCATCAAGGATCACGGCATCCTTGGCGTTGGGACGGTCGGGGGAGACACTTGGCATCAGGTGCAAAGATACGCAGGGCTTGCATCCGCCGCGCGGGGCGGGTACGACTGTCGCTATGCAGAACCCGTTCGCGCGCTACTCGGTCCTATTTCTTGGCATTGCAGCGTGCATTCTTGTCATGCTGCCGGTTCTGCCGTTCCTGGCCAGCGCCCGCGGTGTGGCTGGCCCCACCTGCACCGACGCGGTCCATCCCGCAACCGCCGCGCTCGCCCTCGGCCTTGGATCGGCAGTGTGCTGCGCCATCGCGTGCGTCGTTGGTCGGCTGATCAATGCTGCCGTTGGATTGTTCGTCCTCGGCTGTGGCCTCGCGGTGATTTCCGGTCAATCGGGCACGATTCTTGATGCCGCATTCGACGGCGACTCACTTCT
>JBBAOD010000124.1:3753-7601 GCA_040401635.1 Phycisphaerales bacterium | reverse complement strand
GCGAGCGGGGACGATGCACTCTCGTTCTTGTTAAATCCCTTGGGGGCGAGAACCGCGAGCTGCTCCCAACGCACCTCACCCCTTGAAATCAGCACAACCCATTGATCGGGATGCCGCGTTGCGAGAAACTGCAGCTCCTCGAGCACTCGGTCACTGCGTCCGCGTAGTTGTTCGATCGATCGCAACGGGAATGTTTCAAACACTTCCTCGAGAACTTCTGCTCTAACCGGACGAACAGAACCGTCATCGGCCACTGAACAGCGAGCGAGCAATTCAATATCTGCCCGCCACGCAATGCGAGTTTCGGGCGGCTCCCACTTCTCTGGATTTCCATGAAGATATGGGCCTACCTCTGGCCGACCAGGCACTTTCCCATCAATCGACGTCAGCGACCAAGAGTCAAACAGGATGTCTGTTGCTTGCAGGATGGCCGGCACTGGCGAGAATGCCGCGCCTCGCTCTTCTGCGCTGAGCGAATCCATCTTCGCACTGAGGGCACTCGGCGAAACATTGCCACTAGCCTTCACGATCTGCTTCAGTATTTTTTTCGTCGCTACTCGCGCACTTTCGAAAGGCGAAAGTGCCTTCTCCTCTTCAGGTTGCTCCTCCATGAAGACTGTAATGTTCGCGGCACGATCGTCGCCACCCATTCGATTCACTCTGCCGAATCGCTGAGCCATGCTGTCAAGCGTCGAAAGATCACACGCGAGATGGTCTGCATCGAGATCGGCCCCGACTTCACCAGCCGAAGTTGCAACCAGGAACACGGACTTCGGAAGCTCAGGGCGCGATGAATCTGACCGGAACGATTTGAACAAATCACCTCTCGCTAACTCATCGCGCTCGAATCCTCGGATCTCTCCTGTCAGCAATCCAACCCTTCGTTCACTGCCGTTGCCAAGTTTCTGCCGAATGTCCTTGGCGACTTTCGCTGCAACTTCAGGCGATTGGACATACACGAGGACGCGGGCGGACCTGGGTGTGCCCAACTTGATCGCAGTGGCGACCAACTGCCCAACCAAGTCCTTTTTTGGCACAGGACGGAGGGTCATGGATTTCTTAGCGTTGACGCGAATCCACACCAGCGGATCCTTGAGATCTGTGACCTGGATAGAAAAGTCCTGATCAGTCGTGCCCGCAGCGGACGAAGTCCTGCGGGTCGTTGCCGACAGGCGTGTTACACGGATCGGGTGCGCCTCATTGGTTCGCTTCTGTTCCGCCTCGATCGTCTGCAGCAGCACGTCGAAAGCAGGCGAAAGGTGCGCTTCATCGTGAACGATGAGTGTGTCCTGACCAAGCAGCCCTGCATGAAGGGGACGGGAGTACCTCCCGTCACCATACCCCGAGAACAGCAACTTGCTCCCGATCATGTCAATGGTGCCAATGATGATGGAAGCGCGGGCGGGATTGCATTTCCAATCTCCATTGTCTGCAAGTTCACCGCGAAGCGTGCTGACCGCTAGAGGTGCGATCGAGTTGCTGCCGCACACCGCTGCAAGGGCATGGCGCAAGTCGCATAGTGTTTCTGCATGATTCTTCTCAGGAACGGGCTCGGCTTCCAGGCCAAGGCGAGCGATTTCCTCAGTGGTCGACCACGGCAACCCATCCATTTGCCCTGATCTGAGGATGCAACCCAAAAACCGCTTGGCGTCGTCCGATGCCTGATCAACTACGGTTCGCCGATTCACTACATACACCATCCGTCGAGGAATCCGGGGCGAGTCAGCGGATGACTGAGCCAACGCAAGAAGCCAAATTGGAATGATGGATGTCTTACCAAGACCCGTTGGTAGGCAACATGATGTTGGAATATTCCCTTGACAGAATTGCTCGTAGAGGCGCGTTTGCCACAGGAATGGCTTTCGACCGCTAGAAAGTGCGGAAAACGCCTGACAGAATTCGATGCCGCAACCGTCAGAAGTGGTCTTATCAAATTCTTCAAATGTTCCGCTGAGTCTTGCCACGAAGCCCCCTGGATCAATCTCCTCAACCACAAACGTGGCCGAGATGCGAGCGCGAAGTGTACGTTCTTCGCGCGAACGCTGACGGTTTGGGTCCCAACGGATTAAGTGAGCGACCGCCCCACACCTCAAATCACCAGCACCCCAGTCTCCGCCTCCGGCACTCCAACCCCCATGAACACGGTCAAATCCCGAATTCCGCCGTCTTCCATCCCTAGATCTACCAACAAAACTTGGTCTTCCTTAAAGTGAATCAGTTCACGAAGCCCATTTTCTAGGCGAACCCGGTCGATCGCGCGCAGCGTGCAATAAAAAACGGAATACTGCCAGCCTTCGCCGTAGGCCTTCATGAGACGGTGGACCTTGCGAAGGCGCTTGGGATCCCGAATGTCATAGCAGACAAGATAATTCCTGCGCATCGGTTACCTCGTAGTCAAGAACGCTAGAGTTGTCAGGTCGCCGAGCACCCATCCTGCTACGAGCCGGGCATGAAGCATGAGCATTCGGCGGTAACTCAAGCGGTACTCAAACACCGGATGAGTGACCTCCGTCGCCATGCGGCGTCCATACGCACCGAAGAATGCCTTTCGACCATGGTCGGTCATTGCACAACCAGCGGCAGTCTTTACAAAGTGTCCGTCCACCAACTCCCCACGATTGAATGCCGAAATGGCGATTGAATCAGCGATGAGTGCTCGGAACGGTTCCATCAAATCCAGTGCCAATGCGGGACGCCCCGGCCGAGACACATGCAACGCTCCAATCGCTGGGTCAAGCGATGCAAGCCTGCATGCAGAAGTAGTTTCGTTGACCAACATGGAATAGCCAAACGACAGAACCGCATTGATAGGATCCGGCGGCGGCCTGCGCTGACGCCCATGTGCGTCAAACAGCGCAGCGATCTCGGCCGCAGGCTGCTTGATCATTCCCGCGAAATTTCCAAAGTACAGGGCAGCAGCTTGGCCCTCATGACCACGCAATTCATCCACGGTCTTTGCTTGTTCAGCAGCGGAAAGCGATTCCAGCATCCCCGTTGCCACGCGCGGCGGTAGCGAGACATGATTACGCATCAATAGCGTTCGCTGGGTGGATACCTTGGCAATGACGACTGCACGGGCGAGCGCCAGCACAGCGTCCGGTCGGTCAAGTACGCGTACCTGCGCACGACGCGTCGCTGCACTCACTGGGCCGAGTGGATCAATGAGTGCTACAAGCCGTCCGGCCGCGCTGAGAAATGCAACTGGAATTTCGTGGGAGGCCAGTACACCAATGGCTTGCGTAGACAACTGAACACTACCGAGGAGAGCTAACGACTCGACATTGGCAAGCGGCACTTCACGAACGACCGCGCCTTCGCGGTCCGTGACTCGTAGCGACTCGCCCCGCACACCTACTTTGGTGGCATCGCGTTGAACAACTACTTGAATACCGTCGTCGCGCGGGGGCCACATACGCCGCGGCGGGTTTGGTTCGCTTGGAGCGCCCGTAAAGAGTGGCATACCGTCGAAGGTGACTTGGGTAGTTCGTTGATGGTTGATCTCGTCAGGCAGGCATATGGGCTGCAGCGAGCATCGCGGACACTTTGGGTCATTCACTAACGGCGCCGGTCGCGCGCCGCTTGCACAGAGTTTGGCCGCGGTCAATGCCTCGAGTGCGTCAGCGCGTAAAGAGTCATCGACCGTTACTCGGATTTTGGATTTTTCGGCCGCGTAATACAGCCATGCCTCCGGTACGGTGTAACCAGCCTCCTCAAGCAGTAAAACTTGCAATCCAAGTTGAACGCGATCGGTCGGCCAGGGCTCGGCACTCGCAAGAGGCTCCGCCTCGTCCATCAGTTAGTCGGTTGGGGCTTCAAGAAAGCCCGTTCTGCGCGGGCGACCCTTCCGG